>NZ_FUFN01000010.1:1545256-1890512 GCF_900162615.1 Virgibacillus proomii
CACCTGCAGCTCCTTCAAGCAGTAACTTGGACCATTGTGGAACCTCCACTTCATTTGTTGCTAAGGCTGTTTCCAACTGCGGAACCTCAGTGCTCATCATCATAAATAGAGCATCGGTAAATATAGCTGATTTTGTTATTTTATTAATAATAGGGATCTCGAAAAAATTAGCATGAATTCGAGGCATAGTTAAAAAAGTGATGATAAAAAAGAGGATGCTCATACTAATAAACATAGTTAGTAGTATTCGTTTCATAGTTAGTCAACCTTTCCTAGTCTTTCTACATTCTATGCAACATGTTATTTTTAATAGAACGAATAATTATAAAGTTAGTTAATTTACGGTTAAAAAATGTAATACAATGATTAATCCAGTCAAGTTATTTGAAATCTGCGGTTAAATGTATGTAAAGAAGGCGATTGAACCATCAAGGTTGAGTAGCAGGATACCGAAATCCGAGGATAGGCGAGAAGATGTGTTAAAGCATATAAGTTATTTCATCATCTGTTTTTACACGACGGATATCTTTTTAATGTAGCTTCGTATAGGTATATGTTTAAGCACCTAGCCTTCCGACGATACGCCAGCACTCTCGCGTGTTGTAATTCATTCTCCAATTTGTACGCTGTTTACCGAGCATCCTTCCTTTTTTGCTATAAAACTTTAGGCTTTATAATAAAAAAACTACAGCTTTTCTAAAGAAACGGATATATTTCCAGTAGAGATTATATTGCAACTATCAGTAGTAAGTGGCAAAATCGACATGCGATTAGAGCGCTTGGTTTTTTTATGTTTTTGATATAATATGTTGCTGTTATAGAAACCTCTCTTTTATCCTTGGAAAGAAACAAATGGTTGTCTCGTAAAATGTTACTTAATATTTGATAAATCAGATTAAAAACTCAATTTCGTAATAACTACTATTCTGGAGTAAGTTTGTTACAATAGAAGAAAATGTTACACAGGAGGTAACATCTTGGAGGTTAATCATAAAAAAGTATGGTCGTATAAATGGCGACGAATTGGTAATAGATTCGCTATTACACTCGGGTGTATTATTATCTTATTGATGATCGGCTTGCTGAGCTTCCGATGGGGCATTAATTATATTTGGTTGGATTCATTGCAGTTTGGCAGTATTTTTATCACGATTATAAAAAGTAAAATATTACTTGGTTTAATTGGTTTTTTTCTCTTTTTTATAAGTGCTTATTTCACGCTGGCATGGATTAGAAAAACATATCTTGCTTATTTTCATGATGAACGTTTACCAGCTTTGATAAATAATCATAAAAAGAGCAGATTGCTATTATTTGGAATTTCCTTTTTAGTCGGTACGGTCGGTAGTATGATTGTTCAGGGCATAGGTTGGGAGCCGCTGTTAAAGGCAATCCACCATTCGTCTTTTGGGATTTCCGATCCGTTTTTTAAGATGGATCTATCATTCTATATGTTCATTTTACCGATGCTTGAGATTGGTATTTCCGTATTGCTAGGTTTAAGTCTTTTCTATCTTGTAATTGAAATAAGCTTTTATTCGTTTTTCCAGCTTTATCAAAAGAGTCGACTTGCCCAGCTTCATATGGGCATTACTTTAGCAATCATTGGTCTGCTTTTAGCAGTTTTACATACTATTCAGCCATTCCATACCTTATTAACAAATAAAGTAAACATGTTTCAGGAAAGCGTCGTTCATGGCTTAAGTTACACCGATAGATTCGTAAATATTCCCGCTGCTTATATCTTAGCTGGCGTGGCATTATTGGGGTCTATTTGGATGATTATCGAGCTTTATCGGAAAAGATATTATCGCATGATCTTTCCAATTGTTATGTACGTGATCTTTGTCATTACTGCCCAATTTGTTTCTGTAGGTGTGCAGCAATTTATCGTTTCGCCAAATGAATTTTCCAAGGAAGCCCCGTATTTAAAACATAACTTGAATTATACAAGAGCGGCGTATCAATTGGATGAGGTAAAAGAGAAGGAGCATCTTGCAAGCGAAACCCTTAATCAAGAGATGTTGACAAGAAATAAGCTGACGCTAGATAATGTAAGAATTAATGATTCGAGGCCGTTACTGGAGATTTATAATCAATTACAAACATTTAGGACATATTATCAGTTCCAGAATATAGATATTGATCGTTATATGATTGATGGAGCATACCAGCAAGTATTTATCGGTGCAAGGGAATTAAACACGGTTAAGCTTCCATCCCAAGCAAAAACGTGGGTAAATGAAAAGCTTCGTTATACACATGGTTATGGGATTGCAATGAGTCAGGTAAATAAAATAACGAAGCAAGGGCAACCGAAATATTTAGTGAAAAACATTCCACCAGAAGGAGCGCTTGATATAAACAAGCCGCAAATATATTTTGGGGAAGAAAATTATAATAATGTAATTGTAAATAGTAAAGTAGATGAATTTGACTATCCTTCAGGTGAGGAAAATATGTCTACTCGTTTTGAGGCGGATAGCGGAATACCGCTTACAGGATTAAAGCGGCTGTTATTTGCACTTAACGAAGGGTCTTTTCGTATGCTTATTTCTGACCAAATTAACAAGGATAGTCAATTATTAGATACTCGGAATATTATGGAGCGAGTAAGACGAATTGCACCCTTTTTTCAATATGATGATGATCCATATATTTTTGTACGGGAAGATGGAAGCCTTGCATGGCTGATTGATGCCTATGTTACAACAGATGGTTACCCATTTGCAGAGCCATATGCTGGCAAAAATAACTATATACGGAATTCGGTAAAAGTAGTAGTCGATGCTTATACAGGAAAGGTTAACTTTTATATTGCTGAAGCAGACGATCCTTTACTGAAAACATATGCCAATATTTTTCCAGAATTGTTTACAAAAGATATACCTGCTGATATTCGCTCTCATTTTCGCTACCCGGAAAAACTATTTACGATTCAGGCTAAAATGTATGGAACATATCATATGGAAAACCTTGAAGTATTTTATAACCGAGAAGATTATTGGGAGTTCCCTACAGAGAAATATTATAATGAAGATATTGAAATGGAACCTTACTATGTAACGATGAAGCTACCGGAATACGATAACGAAGAATTTATGCTAATTATGCCGTATACACCCAAAAAAAGGCAAAATATGATTGCTTGGATGGGGGTTCGTAATGACGGAGATAATTACGGGGAAAAGGTTGTATACCGATTTCCAAAACAAAAGAATATTTATGGTCCACAGCAAATCGAAAATCGGATTAATCAAGATAGTAGAATATCCCAACAGTTGAACTTGTGGTCGCAAGGTGGATCAGAAGTAATTCGCGGTAATCTGTTAGCTATTCCAATTGAAGATACGATGTTATATGTGGAGCCAATTTATATTGAATCTGCCAACGAAACGTCTTTGCCTGAGGTAAAACAAATCGTCATGGCATATGGAGATCACATTGTAATGGAAGCTACCTTTGAAGAAGCATTAGATCAAATACTTCAATACATTGATCCAAAACGGGGAGCAGAAAAGGAAAACCATGAAAAAGATCCTAAAAAGCAAGAAGTAGAAGAAGGAAAGCTACCAAAAAGTGATTCAGAAAAGCTTCTACAAGAAATTGCGGGCATGTTTGAGGCATATCAAAAAGAGCTTTCTGCTGGAAATTGGGAAAAAGCTGCAAAAATAATGACAGAGATAGAAGCAAAATTAAAAAAAGTGCAATAGATGATTTTTCAAGCAGGTCGTAGTAAAACGACCTGCTTTGTTATCAGTTAGAACATTTAGCACCAACAAGCTCCAACAATAATGAGTAAAATGAATAGAACTACGATTAAGGCAAAGCCTCCAATACCATGACCGCATCTTGAACCATACCCATATCCAGGGCAACCACAAAAGCCATAACCACCCATATAATTTCCTCCTCATTTTAATAAAAGGTTAATACACATAAAAAGCACGTACAACGTTTAGCAGAATAAACAATACTACAACTAAAGTAAATCCAATGCTACAAGTAATAACTACCAACGGCGGCTTCAGTTGTTATTAACACCTCTAGTTCATTTACATTAACAATGTATGCCTATTACTAGTAAAAGATATAGGTAATAACCCAGTTTATTATTTTTTGGGCAAATGATTTTCCGCTGATTACCTGATTCATTTGTCTCT
The DNA here is from genome assembly GCF_900162615.1 of Virgibacillus proomii. Taxonomy (NCBI): domain Bacteria; kingdom Bacillati; phylum Bacillota; class Bacilli; order Caryophanales; family Bacillaceae; genus Virgibacillus; species Virgibacillus proomii. Next base: position 1,549,420 of record NZ_FUFN01000010.1, read on the forward strand.
TACAGGATGGACATAATTACATATGATGTTGTAGCTGACGATAATGGGGGTGAACATATGTCAGGATCACATTATTATTCCTTATGTAGGAGACACATGGGAAAAGCAGTCGAAATTCGAACACATGGTGGTAGAGTCCATCGGGGAATTATTGAAAGAGTAAGCCCAAATAGAGTATATTTACGACCTTTAGGAAGAACAAGAGGTCTAGGTGGCTTTGGACTTGGCTACTATGGATACGGATTTGGCTTTGGATTTGGTGTTGCTTTAGGAGCGATCGCAACATTGGCTGTATTGCCATTTTTCTTTTGGTAACATTTATATTTTTAACACAGAAGTATGTTCTTATTATATGATTTTTATAACGGGCAGCAAGCTACTTACTGACATTCAAGAAAAAGAAGTTCGAAGTGGTGAAATTTTGAATAGTAGAGTGTATACGTGTGCTAAGTGAGAATAAAAGCCAGAAGAGCTCGTTTAGCGACGTACAAACTGGAGAGCTTCTGACGAGATAAAGGAAACATCTCCTTGCACAGGATATGTCGACCTTGAGCGTCCATCCCGCCTTTAGTTGGGATTCCCTTTATATTCAAGCCGCTGTTGACTTATCGTAGGAAGGAGATCGAAGTTTGCTAGGCGCTAAGCGCTTTAGCTAGACTCAAAAGCGGAAAGCGCTTGTTTAGCGACGTACAAACTGGAGAGCTTCTGACGAGATAAAGGAAACATGCCCTTGCACAGGATATGTCGACCTTGAGCGTCTATCTCGCCTTTAGTTGGGGTTTCCTTTATATTCAAGCCGCTGTTGACTTATCGTAGGAAGGAGATCGAAGTTTGCTAGGCGCTAAGCGCTTTAGCTAGACGGCGATGCTAATTTTCAAAAAATTTCCTATAAAATGTATATCATTTCCTGGACAATATAAACCGTGGCCGACAAGCCTTGGTGCAGAAGACTGCTTCGTTTACACTTATACGTTAAATATTAACATTTTTTACTATGACGTTAAACTTCTATACACTTTGAATATCTTTAAAATTACGTTTTCCAGTAGTTTATTGCCCGTTATTTATGGACGGTTTTATTCCTCAAATCGGAGGTGCTGTAGGGTTTTAAATACGGATGTTTAATTTTTAATATTCAGAATAATATTAACTATATTTTTTGCTTATCTAAGAAATAAGTCCTGATCAAAAGGATAGGTTATATTTCCCATTTTTATCATGTGAAAAAAGTACATTATGGAAAAAGTAGGTCTTTGTTATCAATTATCTAAAAAGTACATAAAGTCAATTGACATAGAAAAAATGCTTCATTAGTCTTGAAGAAGGAGAGGTACTAAAATTTTACTTTTCGCCTCAACAGAAATCATTTATTAAAAAGGGAGATGATGGTGTAATGGCAGGACAAATTCGTATGACGCCTGATCAGCTGCAGGCAAAAGCAAAAAGGTATGGACATAGTGCTCAACAAATTGAGCAAATATTAAGAGATTTATCTAACTTACAAGAGGAGTTGCGCGGAGAATGGGAAGGTCGTGCATTTGAACGTTTTGATGACCAATTCCGGCAACTCAAACCTAAGGTACAGGATTTTGCTCAGTTAATGCAAGAAATTGAAATGCAATTAACGAAGACTGCTGAAGCTGTTGCACAACAAGACGAAGCACTATCTCAAAATTTTGGTCTAAGATAATACCTGGCGAAATAATGTGTTAAAACAACATTTCGTGTCCTCATGGTTCAGAGCTGCACGGCTTAAGTTGTGCAGCTCATGTGTTCTTAGCAATATTTTAAAATCAAACTAATGTTCAAAATACAAAGAAGCTTTTGGAAAGCTATTTTTTTCAACTTCTTTTATTTCCATTAAAGTAATACGAGTTATAACTTCATAGTAACTGTTCATAAAGGTTATCATCAAGACCGAGGTTGGCTAAGATTGCAGAGACCTTGAAAATTCTCGATATTGTTTTCGGAGTTTCCTTAACCTTTTAAAAAATCGTGGGTTATCGAGGTAAACGTTTTTCTCTAGTTCTGTCCAATATAGCTGATCCTGTCGAGTCAAGGTTCGAGATGACGTAGTTTCGTGTAGTGCGCTTGTACAGAATGTACTGACTTCTACGTTAATCAAAGGACATGGGCGCTTTTTAGTAGAAGATCCTTTAGTAAATGCATGAGCATGGGGGTGGCTTCCTCGAAAAACTACTCTACGAAGAAAAAGCGTCTTCCCTTTCCAAGGAACGGAAAAACCAAGTCAATAAAGAAAACTTGGCTAGCAGCAAGCGAAGCGCAGATGTAGCCTAGTTGCACGTATACATAGAACTTAAAAATTTTCAACTACATTGAATGAACTGCAACGCCAAAATTTTATATGTTCTAACGTGCGTTAAAATTCGACACATATTTTAACCTGATTTTTTGAATATCCGCTAATAGTTTTAAAACAAATTATTAATGCAATTCTAGGAGCTGTTTTTATGAAAAAGTTAGATAAACGGTGGTTCCTGTTTTTGTTGTTAATCATTGTACTTGCCTCGAGTTTATCTTATCTCGCCTTAAATCAACAAGAGCAAACAGAAAGCACGAAAGAAGCAAAAGATATGAAAAAAATGTCAATTGCTCTTGTTAATGAAGACAAGGGGGCAACGTTACATGGCGACGATTTAGCTTTTGGTGATGCATTTGTTCAAAGCGTAAACAATGATAATGAGCATGATTGGTTTGTTGTAAGTCGTGGGGTAGCGGAGAGCGGCTTAAAACGTAGTACATATGACATGATGATCGTTATTCCCAATGACTTTACAGAGAAGGCTCTTGCTATTGATGAGCCATCACCGGAACCAGTTGTGCTAAATTATAAAATCAACGCTTCTGACAATGAGCATGTAACAGCAGAAGCTGAAAAAACGGCAAGCAACGTGTTAAATAATTTTAATCGCCGAATCATTGATGTTTACTTTGCCAGTATCGTTGGTAACCTGCAAGGTGCCCAAGACAACATTGGTGAAATTATTAAAAAGCAAGCGATTTATACACATAAACTTAATAATGAAGTGTCTGATCCATTAGGAAATTATACCAATCAGTTTAGCACCATTAAGGATAGTACTAATTTATCAAAAGAAAGTTTTGGTAATTTTCAAGAATTAATGAATATGTTCCAAAAGCAATTAATGGATGATGCTAAACTCGATGAAAACTATTTATCTACATTGGGCGATGTTTCAAAATTAAAAGAACAAAACGGAGTACAATTACTCGAATTCTATCAAACATTAAATGAATTTGATGGATCGTTAAAGCAGCAGGATGTAGAACAGCAATTGGAAAGATTACAGCTTGCTAACACCCGAATTAATGACCAGCTAAAAAATAGCGGTATGGTAGAAATTGAGCCGCCAGTAAAGTCAGTAGTGTACAGGAAAAGCAGTGGAGCAAATATTGCAACAGGAGCAGATACGCTAAAGAAATATTTGGACGACTCATTAGCTCAAGTACAGAAAACGTATAGCGATATTGAAAGAAGAATAAGTCCAGATTATTCGGGTGGTTTTACCGGCGTAATTTCAGATCGATTAGACGGTCTTCTTGCCAATGTGTTACGTAAAGATGATAAATTGGTAAATATGCTTTTACAAAAACCGGCAGCAAATGCAAAAAATTATATTCATAAGCAAATAAGACGGTTGCCTTCACTGAATATGGATGACTTTGAAGAAGTAGGTCTGCCAAAGCATACAGTTAAAGAGATTAGGAATGTTATTGCGGTAACAAAAAAATATATGGGGGAAGAGGGACTTGGTGCAAATGAAAATCTTAAACCGGGTGGCGACCCAACGAAGTTATTATCATATCAGATCAATCAACTAAAGGAAAAATTGCATACTTCAGGGATGACCATGTCTGACTCCGTAAAGTTGCCGAAAAATAAAAAATCAGCGCAAACATTTAAATTAAAAATACCAAAGCACATTCTTGAAAAATATAAGGTAGAAAACTTAAAATTGACGATTCCTGGTATTGGTGATGTGGATTATACAAAACAATACCAGGACGGTGAAATTATTCTTCCAGCAAATGAAGAAGGTATATTTACCGTTCAGGTTACACTTCGTTTGCTTGATAAGAAGTCAAAAGTAGACATTTTCAAGCCAATTCCTTGGGGTTGGAAATTGCATCAAAAAGATATTGAAAATGTAGATGTTCCGGAAACGGCACAAATTGAAACAGCGGAAACACCTCTTGTTGCAAATGTAAAGGTTGAAGCAACTAAAGAACAAAAGCAAGATAAAACGAAAACTCAAGCTGGAGATAAGAAAACAACAGAGCAAAAGCCAACACCAGAAAAAGAACCAACACAACCAGGTGATGGGGGAGAAAGCAGAACTGAAACTGGTGAAAGCAAAGACGGAGAAAATCCTGGTGGTGATGGCAACCCTGATGAAACAGGAACAGATGAGCCAAATGAAGAGAAGCCAACGGACGAAGAAGATAGTGTGCCGCTTGAAGAACTTAAGCCGGCAATCAAAAGAATTAAGATTATTAATAACCGCATTAACCATGAAATTATGACACCAATGGAAGGAATGGATAAAGCAACAAATAAATTAATTAGAGCTGTAACGAATACGGTAACACCTTACCAAAAATTATTTTCGTCTTATGAAAGTTATTTTGGCTTAAATATGAGTAGCTCCAATTTACCGGAACAAATAAAAGGTAATTTATTAAAAGATTTAGCTACTGAAGATTCGTTGTATTATCTCTTTAATAAAAAAGATATTCCTGGCTTAATAAAAGACTATATCGTTTTACAAATTAGTGATGAAGTAGCCAAACAAATTCGCACACCTTGGGCAAGCCTGCAAAAACAAATAGAAACGTATCAACAACAAGTTCAGTTTGCTAGGGAAAATGCAGATCAATTGGTTAATCGAGTTGAAAAAACTGCTGGTGAAGCCGCAGCACTTAATGAAACTCTTGCTGCAACACTAGAAGATGTAGACAATTGGCGGAAGAACAGTTTGAATTTAGTAAAGGCACAAGAACAAATTCAGGCAAGTGCAGAAGAAGAACAAACTGCTCTTGTTTCATTGGATAGTGAATTCCAACCATTATTAACAGCTAGTCAATCATTAGCTGAACAAGCACAGGGAAATGTGACGGAATCAGACATCGTATATGACACATTTGACAGCATTGATAAACAGGCTGAAGCAATCCAGAAAAGTGGAAAAGATATTGTTAGCCAAGTAGAAGAATTATCGGTTGATATGACGAAGAAATTATTGGAAGATCAGGAGTTTGCGAAGAACTTTACTAGTGTATTGGCAAATAGCCGGACTGGAGATCGACCAAATGAAGATCTGTATGACTTTTTATCCAATCCAGTCCAAACAAGCAGTGAAGGAACAATAACTTCTTCCGATGATACATTTACACCTTATTTCTTAGTCTTAATCTGCTTTATCGTTGTCTTATTTACTGCTTATGTTATCTCAACGATCAATCAGAAAAAAGCAGAAGAGGATCCATTCTCTAGCGAAAAATCACTCATTAATAAAAATACACCGATCACGTTGATAACTGCAGGAATTGGTGTGTTAGAGGGAATTGTAATTGGAGTTGTGTCAAGCTATACGATGAAGATAACCGATGACGGTATGTTAATGCTTACAGGTTTGATCGTCTTATTGATTACCGGAATGTTACTCATTGCTACTTATCTATTAAGACAGTTAAAAATGTTCGGTATGTTTCTTCTGCTGATGGTGCTTAGTATGTACCTGTTCTTTACCAATGCGTTCGGTGCAGGAATTAAAGGAATGGACTATTTAAAAGACTTCTCCCCACTTCAATATTTAGAAACACTATTATGGAATGTGGTACTCGGGGAAGCCAATTATCAAGCGTCTATTCTACTGATTATCGGATTAATTATTTTAGGTGCTTTAGCGAATCTACTAGTAGTACATCGCTTAGAAAGAAAGGGAGATACAAACGATGAAAGTGAAACCGAAGCCAGTTAGAGTCATCTTTATTATCTCCATAAGTCTGCTGGTGTTTTCCTTCTTTGGAACATCAGCAGCAACTGCTTCAAATAAAGGAAATTTGGAAATGAAAATCGATCGCATTATGAAAGATGAATCAGAAAGAACTTCTAATCAGGAAACAGAACTGGACAAAGTATTTCCAACTTTATTTACTGAAGAAACGACGAAGGAAATTAATAGACAAGCTGCCGAAAAAAAGCAATCGATGGAAGAATTAGAGAATATGCTGTTCAAGATGGATGCCGAGCCAAATAAAACATTACAAGTGACAAAGGACTCATTGTTTACCAATGATTATGTTGCAACTAGCAAACAAGCAGCGGATGTAAATGAGCCGGAAGAAGGGCCGGCTTCAGAATCCGGGAATACATGGTTAATTGCGTTAGCAGGGGTAGCTCTTCTTTTAAGTACAGGATTGTACTTCATGATGCAAAAAATGCTGAATTAGGAGAATTGGTTGATGGCAAAAGAGACACATATCAATGTAACGATGGATTTTAGTAAAGCAGTAGATGGGGGCGGAAAATATGATCTTCGTATCCCCATTCAATTATCGGTAAAACAATTACTCTACTATGTGATGGATACATTAAATCTTTCCGAGAAAAAAAGTGAACGTTTTGCAATTAAAGTGATAACGAAAAATCTATTAATTGCTGATGATGATTTTATAGCAGACTACCCTGTTACAGATGGAGATATCTTACTCGTTTTATAACCAAGTACCGATATTTATCCCGCATGTAAGGTGCCGTAAGCCTCCCTCTTCAAGAGTTGTAGGGGAACGAAGAATTCTCTAAGGGAATATCAACGGTATCTAAATTCCTATTCGACTTACAGGAATAGATAGACTACTTGAATAGGCATCGCGGGTTTTCAAGGACTAGGAAAGCTACGATAGCAATACATCGCGTTTTCTCAAGGATAAGGAAAACTTCGTTAGTGATACATTGCGATCTTTTCCCACAAAGTATGCTTCGACACTAGACCCATCACCACGCGAAATAAAACCTTTGTTCTACTTGTATCAGTAGAGGATGGAAGAAAACTTCTACGGAATGAAGTTTCACTTTATCTATAGTTATCGCTTCGAATTAGGGCAATTCGCCCTTCTATACATATATTACTATTAGTGTATTCAAAAAGGGGGTAAATAGGGCCAAGAAGTTGGAGATGGCGAAGTTTCGAGTAGCGCTTGTACAGGACGTACTGACTTCTATGTTCCCCACAGGACGTGGTTGCTTTTAGTAGAAGGTCTTTTGGTAAATTCATGAGTAATAGGACGACTTCCTCGAAAACCCATTCCAGCGCAAAAGCAGTTTGCTTTCCAAGGAGCGGAGAAACGAGCCAATAAAGAAAACTTGGCTAGCAGCAAGCGAAGCGCAGACGATAGCCTAGTTGCACGTATACTTAGAACTTAAAAATTTTTAACTACGTTGAAGAACTAATTTTATTCGTTCCAACGCGGAAGAAATTCGATTGTCATACTTTTTGAACAACCTTTAATATTGGAAAACAAAAAGATGGCTGTGAAAGCAGGTAAAGGAGTCATAAGATATGAAGGAAAAAACGATACAATTTGAAAAGCTGACACTGCAATTTGAAATCGAAAAAGAGAACTGGCGAATGAGTTTACCTAAATCTCAAACCGCAGTCAAAAATATTCGGCAAATGGATTTAATGCTTCATCCATCTGATTTTTTTGCTCCGCTAGCTATTACAGAGGAGGAGGATTCCTATCATTTTTCGTTTACGTTAGAACCGAGAATGAAGAAATGGAACCAATTGGTAGCTTTACATAGAAATGAAAAACTACGATTACTATGTAATATGACAAAGCTACAGCGTTATTTACATACAAGGATAACGTTCTTTCTTCATCCCGATAACCTTGTATTTGATGACAATTTCATGCCGTGTGTTATTTACAGAGGAATTCGAAAACTGGTACCACCTTATGAAATGACAGAAGAAACGTTTTTTAAACAATTTCAGTGTTTTATCATTGCATTATTTTCCAAAAAATATAATTTTGATCAGCTTTATCACGGCTCATTACAAAATGCTAAGGATACAGATTTTCAACGCCAAGTTAGTGAGATGGAAGATTTAGCGCAACTCATTGATTATCTACACAAAAGCTATGAAGAAGAGCAACGCAAAACAGAAAGAACAATGGAAATCGTTCCAAAGAAACGCTTTCGCCTTTTTAAACAGCTTGCTATCATTATGATTATCGTTTCCGTACTCTTAGCTGTCCCTGTTATTTATTATGGATTGATCAAAACACCATATCAGAATAATCTTTTGAAGGCACATGGAGAATATCTGGCATCAGCTTATGGAGAGGTTATTTCTACGTTGGAGGAAGAGGATCCAGAAGCGTTGCCAAACCAGACGAAATATATTTTGGCGGATTCTTATATTAATGTCGAAAATTTGTCGGATAATGAAAAAGAAGTGATTTTAAAAAATGTCAGCTTAAAAAGTGATCCGGATTATTTACTTTATTGGATTTACAATGGCAGAGGAGAATTTGAAACTTCCATTGATAAGGCTAAATATCTTGATGATCCTCAATTGATTATATATGGACTAATTAAAAAAATAGAGCAAGTTAAAAATAATCCTGATTTGACCGGGTCAGAGCGAGAAGAAGAAGTTAAGAAATTACAGGATGAATTAGATCAATATCGAGAAGATTACAACCTGCAAGATGAAGAAGCAGATAGTTTACCAATTACAGAAGAAGAAGTAGATACAAATGTAGAAGCAAAAGATGAAACTCCTGATTCAGATACGGCAAATGAAGAAAGCACAAATAATACGAAAGAAAAAGATAAAGAGAAGGATGCGGAAAAAGATAGAATTCAGGATGATAAAAAGGAAGAAAAATAGTAAAATTGCGAACTAATTGCAACGGTTTAGAGAGGGAGAAAAAGATGGCACAGAAATCACTTATGGTCACTTATAATAATCAATTGCATAAATGCCATTTAGCAGAAGAGGCTAGTGATATAACCATTGGAAGCGAGTGGTCTCATAGCATTACATTTCCTGATTTGAATCAATTACTTACTATAAATTGGGATGGAGCAAATGGATTTATCGATGGGAAAAGACTTGATAAACATACGACCATTGATATAAATGACAAACCAATGGACTTTTATTTTATTCATCAGGATATGTTGTTTGTTTTTGATATTGCAGGAAGAGATACGATTACGTTAGGAAGCAACGAATATGACGATATTATGTTGGAACATACATCGGCAGATTTTGTTGTGAACAGGCAAAAAGATGGGATTACCTTTATGTTAGAGGATCAACTGGGAAATGTGTTTCATAATTTTCAGCGTGTTCATGGCCATGCTGTGCTTACTCCGGGAGATCAGTTGTTTGTAGATGGAACAGTAGTTTTTATTGGTGAAAATGAACTACAGGTAATGACGGCAAATCAAAAGTTAGAGAGTAGATTAGTAGAGCTGGTGGAAGTGAGTACTCCTTACAGTGGTGAATACCCTGATTATCATCGTTCACCACGGATTATTTACCGGGAGCCTGAGGAGGGGCGCACAATTGCAAAGCCAGCTAATAAACCTTCTAAACCTAGTGAGCAATTGGCGCGCACGATTGTTCCACCACTTGTCATGGTTGCTGCACTTGTGGTGATTTCACTTATTCAGCCTAGAGGGATTTACATAATAGTAATGTTGTCCATGACGATTGTGACCATTATATTTTCCATTACTTCTTATATAAAAAACGTCAAAAAATATAAAGAAGACATGAAGCATCGGAATGAGACGTATAAAGCATACTTGCAAAGAAAAACAAAAGAACTGCATCAGATAAGTGAGGAGCAGCGACATGCCCTGTTTTACCACTATCCGGATGTAGAGACAATCCGTGATATGGCTGTAGAAGTAGAGGCAAGAATTTATGAAAAAACAATGTATCAACATGATTTTCTTCATTTTCGTGCTGGATTAGGTACCGTTAAATCCAGCTTTGAAATTGATTTTAATGATGAAGAATTCTCTCAGGAGAAAGATGAACTTATTGATCAAGCAAGAGAACTTTTATCTCAATATCAAGAGATTGAAAATGTTCCGGTCGTTACTTCTTTAACAAAAGGACCTGTCGGATATATCGGCCACCGTCCGCTTGTATTGGAACAATTGCAGCTATTAGTTACCCAAATCGCATTATTTCACAGCTATCATGATATGCAATTTATTACGATTTTTCCGGAAGAAGAAAAACAAGAATGGGATTGGATGCGATGGCTGCCACATGCTAGTTTACGAGATGTCAATGTGCGCGGTTTTGTTTATCATGAACGTTCACGTGACCAGGTCCTTTATTCCTTGTATCAAATACTAAAAGAACGCCGGCAAACGATAGAAGAAAAAAGTAATAAAAATGAGAAACTTTATTTTTCACCACATTTTGTCATTTTGATAACGGATGAGAAGATGATCATTGATCATATCATAATGGAGTTTTTCAATGAAGATCCAAGTGAATTAGGTGTATCTTTAGTGTTTGTTCAAGACGTCATGCAGGCCCTCCCAGAGCATGTAAAAACAGTTATTGATATCCGAGATGCAAAACACGGGAATATTTTACTGGAAGAAGGCGAATTAGTTAATAAAAAGTTTCATCTCGATCATTATCCAGATGGCTTTCATAAAGAAGATATTACTCGTGCTTTAGCACCTATCAACCATTTACAGAACTTAAAAAACTCGATACCGGAAAAAGTAACCTTTTTGGAAATGTATGGGGTAGAAAAAGTAAACGAGTTAGCTATTGAACAACGCTGGAGGGCAAATGAAACATATAAGAGCCTTGCTGTTCCGCTCGGATTACGCGGAAAAGATGATATCGTGCAGTTAAACTTACACGAAAAAGCCCACGGACCACATGGGCTCGTTGCGGGTACGACAGGTTCCGGTAAATCAGAAATTATTCAATCTTATATTCTCTCACTCGGGGTCAACTTTCACCCACATGAAGTCGCTTTTCTACTTATTGACTATAAGGGCGGAGGAATGGCGAATTTATTTAAGCATATGCCGCATTTACTCGGTACTATTACTAACTTAGATAAGGTACAATCCATGCGTGCTCTTGCTTCCATTAAAGCAGAATTACAAAAAAGACAGCGACTGTTCAGTGAGCATAATGTTAATCATATTAATCAATATCAAAAGTTGCATAAGCAAGGAAAAGCTAGCGAGCCAATGCCACATTTATTTTTGATTGCAGATGAATTTGCTGAGTTGAAGTCAGAGCAGCCGGATTTTATGAAAGAACTCGTTTCAACAGCAAGAATCGGTCGTTCACTTGGTATCCATCTTATTCTTGCAACGCAAAAGCCAAGTGGTGTTGTGGATGATCAAATCTGGTCGAACTCCAAATTCAAATTAGCATTAAAGGTGCAAAATGCAAGTGATTCCAATGAAATTTTAAAAACACCCGATGCTGCTGAGATTACGTTACCGGGGCGTGCCTACTTGCAGGTAGGAAACAATGAAATTTACGAGTTATTTCAAAGTGCATGGAGTGGTGCAGATTACGTGCCTGATAAAGATGATCATGAATTTGTGGATACAACGATTTACGCGATTAATGATCTTGGTCAATATGATATTCTCACAGAGGATTTAAGCGGTTTAGCACATAAAAAAGATGTTGAGAAAAAGCCAACGGAACTGGAAGCGGTTATCGATTATATTGCTGATTACACAGAAAAATGTCAGATTGAGCCACTGGCAAGACCGTGGTTGCCACCATTACCTGAGCGTATTCCGCCAAAAGAAATACAAGATTTAGATTATAAAACAGCATGGAAAGAAGAAGCAAAGAAACCGCTAGTAGTTACGTTAGGACTTTTGGATCAACCTGAACTGCAATCCCAAACACGATTAACATTAGATTTAACGAGAAGCGGACATCTAGCAATTTTTGCAAGTCCTGGATATGGGAAATCAACATTTCTACAAACGGTAGTCATGAATCTAGTTCAACAACATCATCCAGAACACTTACATGTATATTTATTGGATTTTGGTACAAACGGTTTATTGCCGTTAAAGGCGATTCCTCATGTTGCTGATACGATTCTGGTAGATGAAGAAGAAAAAATTGGCAAGTTTATGCGCCTCTTATCAAGTAATATGAAGGAGCGCAAACAAAAGCTAAGTAATTATGGTGTCGCCAGTATGGATATGTATGAAAGGGCTAGTGAAGAGACCGTACCGAGTATTTTAATCGTCATTGACAACTATGATTCAGTTCGTGAGGCTGAATTTTCCGATGAATTTGAGAAGCTGATTACCCAAATTGCCAGAGAAGGTGCAAGCGTTGGGATCCACTTAGCAATTAGTGCCGGCCGACAAAGTGCAATGCGCATGCCATTGCTGTCCAATATTAAAACGCAAATTGCCCTGTACTTAATTGAACAGACAGAAGCACGTGCTATTGTCGGCAGAACAGACATTGAAATTGAAGAAATTGCCGGTAGAGGACTTATCAAATTGGAAGAACCCACCTTATTCCAAACGATGCTTCCTGCAGAAGGTAAAGAAACACTAGAAATTATTAACTCGATTCAAACGACTGCAAAAGAGATGGAGTCATATTGGGATGGAGATTTGCCGGATGAAATTCCGATGGTGCCAGAGGGAGTAGTTGACTTTGAGAAATTCAAGAATAATCGAATGACAAAAGGATTAATTAGGCAGCAGTTACTGCCTTTAGGCTTGGAATTTGAAGAAGTGCAGCCAGTCGCCTTTGACCCCATTCAACAGGGGCATCTAATTGTCGTAAGTGATCGACAAGATGGATTGGATAGAATGAAACAATCATTAGCAAAAAATGTTTCGCTTTTATCAGGCGATTACCAAACCATGTTGATAGATACAGCAGATCAACAACTATCTGAAATTGGAAAAACACTAAATGCATATATTTCTGAGCAAGAAGGAATTGTTGCGGTTAAAAATGATGTCATTGCCGAAATAAATATGCGTATCCAACAACAAAATCCTGCGAGGAAATGGCTGATTCTACTTTCCAATGTAAAAGATTTTTGTGATCGCAGTGAACTAGATGTGGATGAAATGACAATCATGTTGGAGCAAGGAAAAAAAGCAGGCATCCACTTTATACTAATAGGGGATTACAATTATATTGGACTGAGCTTTGAACAAGTACCGAAATATATACGAACTCAATCCACTGTTGGATTATTGAGTATGCGACTTGGGGATCAGGATATATTTAAGCAGCCGTTTATTAGGCAAGAAAAATACCCAAATCCATTTGAATGCTATCTAACCATGGATCATCAACATGTAAAATTGAAAATACCGGAATAAAGGGGAGTGGGGGATGAGTACATCATTAAGTCTTCTACGTCAGCAACGATCAACGGTTTTAAAGGGGATAAGTAATTCCAAAGAACAAATTATTATACTAGCAGATAAGATTAGTAGATTGCGGGCAGCTTCTACTAATCTACAAAAAAGCATTTCAGAGCTTGAATCAAATAAGCGACAAGTAGATAGTTTATCAATTGAAAACAATCGGTGGTCTGGAACGAATGAAACTAAATTTCTAAATAAGTATGATGCATACAGAGATAGTGTAAAATCGTTTTTGGGTGACACGATTAATGCAAAAGAAGACATTGAAGATACAATAAGGAGATTAGAGGATAGTAAAGCAGCATACATTAATGGTTTAAATAATCTTCAGTCAACCCTAAGTTCTATTGAGTACAAAATCAGTCATGTAAAGGTGGAATAATTCATGAGTAAAGAAGTTAGCATAAATATGGATGTTTTTAGGTCAAATATTGAAAAAATAAGAGAAACTGCTACCAGCCTAAAAACAGGTATTAAAACAAATCGTACTTTTAAAAAAACAAATATAAAGCCTTTTATTAATGACTTAGAGAATATCATTAAAGGCGTTGAATTATTAGAAAGATATAAACAGTTATTAATAGAAGATATCTATACTTTAAAACATGTCGGTGAACAGATGCGGGAGAATGATGAACGCCAATCACAAAAATTACAATATAGTGATCTAAAATAATTACAGTTAAGGAGGTTTATAATGAGTTACAGGGTTGATATAACAGAAGTCATAACACTTTCTGATGAATTAGAAAGTACAGTTTCAAATATTAAATCATCCTTAGATAGATTGCAAGCTAATGTTAAAAAGTTTAATGCAATGGATTCTTTTTCAGGAAAAACTGCAAATGCTGCTAAAGCCTATTTTAAAGACTGTCATCTTACATTAATAGACAAATTTCAAGAAATTTTTCTAGACATACAAGTGAATTTAAATGATCATATTGACGCTTTTTTTGGTAATGTCGATTCAAGTGATTCTGCTAAAATAGAATCCAATTATTTAATAGAAATAGATAGAGAAAATGATGTAATATATAAAAAAATCAATAATAACCATATTTCAATTCAAAGAACGATTCAAAGAGTAAGTGATATTTGTCCTATAAACATTCCGAGTTTTTATAGTGTGACTAATGCGTATAGGGAAACAGTACAGAGTATTAACGAACTTGAAAAAAATCTCAACTCATTTACTAATGAAGGGAAAATTAGAGTTTCAGGTACAAAAGACTTTCTACACCATATTGAAAAAGTATTAAATGCTGCTGGTACTGAAAAAGGAGAGGCAAGATTTAACGATTATAAAAGTGGTACAGCAAAAAAAGAAGTACTTGCGTTAAAGCAAGTGGTATCAGTTATAGGGAAAACAAAAACATTAGCTACTGGATTAACGTCGAGTCATGCTATAGCAAAGGCAGCGCAAAATCAAGGGTTAAGTGTGACTGAATATACAAAAAATGGAAAACTTCAATATCGTATCAACGCTACAGAAAATGCATTAAGAGCGCTTGGTGTAACTCCTGATACGCACGCAAGAAAGGCTTTTAATCAAAAGAAAAAGAGCGGTATTCCAAAATCTCATTGGAGCGAGCAAACAAAATTAAAGTATCAGAGAAATACTCCAATTAACTATTATGATAAGAAAACGGGGAAGCAAGTCTGGTCTCGAACAGGTACTGAAGTCATTTATAAACATCCAGCAATGGAAGCATGGAATGATAAGGCCACGAAGTGGGAAAAAACCAAAACGGTAGGAAAGGCAGCGGGAAAAGGAGCAGCAAATGCCTTAAGAGACACCGTGGATGCAAAAGATATTGTAAAAAGTGGGCCAAAGGGTTTGACAAAATCGCTAGGTCCTATAGGTGGTGGGTTAAGTTATTATAGTAATTATCATGATGCACGTGCAGATGGTTTGAGTGGAAAGAAAGCCCATAGCAGAGCAGCAGTTGATACCACTGTGGATGTAGCAGTAGGTGGAGCTGTACAAGCTGGACTTACTGCTGCAGGAACAGCATTTATACCAATACCAGGTGTTGGCACGGCAATAGGTGTTGTAGCTGGAGTAGGAGCAAATTGGCTTTTAAACAAAAAGTTTGGAAAAAGTGAGAAATCAGTTATGGACTATACTAAGAGTGCATTTAGAAAAGTGAAAAATTGGTTTAACTAATTTACTATTTGGAGGGAAAAGAATATTGAAAAAATTTAAAGAAGAAGACTTTGCAGTATTAAGAGGTCCTTTAGAGTCAGGAAGACAAAGTCCATCCAATTTTTCAGCTATGTTTATTTTGTCTGTTTTTTTACAGGCGCTAATGTTTTTTTTAACATATGTTGTAGCTGCAGATGACTCAATATTTCCTTTTAAAGAGAATTTGTTTTACTTTCATTTATTTATTACTGGATTATTAATTGTATTATCCATTATCTATGCAATTCCAAAAGTATATATAAAGGGACAGAAAATGCAATACTTAATATCGATTTTAATCTCTCAAAATCTATTTGGTGCATTCTTCTACCTTAGCGGATTGTTTGTTATAGGTACCAAGAGTTCAATAACGATAGCCCCACTTATTAATTTTACGTTGATTACGTTATTGTTTGGCTTCCTAGTATTCATAGTAACTTCTATTCGTTTTTATGTCTTGCTTAAAAAAGGACATTATCGAAAGGGATCATCTAAGGATAAACTAAGGTCTAAGTATGAAACAGGTATAAAATCTTATTTACCAATAATTATAGTAGGAAGTATAGGAACGCTTTTTATTTTACAATATTTAATCAGTCTATTTGGACTATATGATCTTGAAGATACAATAATGGCAACAGTTTGCATACTACTGTTTCCTACTATGATGTTTGTTCTCCCTGAGCAATTAGTTATTTTATATTGTAAATACCGCTTTGATAGCTTTAACTTTAATAAACGTGGAGAATTAAATCCAATGGGAAGAAAGGGTGCTTAAATTGAAACTGGAAATTAGACCGCTAACATTTGACAATGTGTTAACATATTCAATAAATGACTTACGAACAAACTGGCAAGAAGGTATTTTTATAATGGAAGATATAACACTGGCGGAAGGCGTTTATAAAAATGGCCCCATCTTTTTTTCAGTAGAACCCCAAAATGGAGAGAAAAAATTTGGTCGCTTTACGTACTATCTCCCTATTAATGAACGAGTCCATTTAAAGAATACAACTGAATTTCAATTTCAGGAGCGGTTTCATATTGATGAGGCACTTGCTTTACGTCAGGCAGATCAGGAAGTAGACTTTCATGCAGCTCATAGAAAAATTAAGAATTATGCAATGGGGGAAAATATTGCAATAGAAGATACGTTTTATTGTGTACTATTGGAAGTTTATGGAGATATTATCATTGATTTGTATGTTCCTATTAAAAAGAGTGGGGAGACAAAAAATGATTACTCCTAATTATCATATAGCTTATCGCAATGTCGCATCAAAATATTATCGGTTTGTTCCAGAAGAAATGGATCTAGCACTAAAAGACTTTCAATCAATTTTGGAAAAGAACGGTTACCAACTGAATGGTAGCATACTATTTACTATTTTGAGTGATCCAACAAGTGAGGTTATGGATGCCGAAATTTTTTTGCCAATAATAGAAAATATAATTACTATTGACGATCAAGAACAAATATATTTTCACAGCTATTTGTCCATTAAACCGATGATAATGACCCGTGTACTGAATAATTTTGAATCGCAATCTCAAACGAAGTATTGGGAGTTAATGAATTATATTAGAATGAATGGAATGAAACAGAAAACTCCTGTATTTGTTGAATATAAGACTAGCTATATGGGAAGGCATTATGTGGAAATGAGCGTAGGAGTGTAGCTGCCATTTTTAAAAGTGTTAACAGAGGAACGGAGAAAAATTTTTATGTTTAGTGTGGCGGTACTTCTACTTTAAGAAAGGAGCTCTGATTATGACAAGCTCTATTTTTGCTCAGTTTGATGGGGATATATAGAGTCAGTAGTATTAAAGACAATATTGTAAGACTAGTTAGCGATAATGAGCAAGAAATTAAAAAAGGTTTTGTAGAAAAAGTATATCCAGATATTTATTTAAACAAAGATTCCTTGCCAAGATTATTTATAAAAGAGGTTGATAAAACTTCTTTAATTGAGTTATACAAAATCACCTGGAAGATTTTTTATAAAAATGGAATTTTTGAACTAATCAAAGAAAATAAACAAGATGTAATTATAGGAACACCAAATGCTAAATTAGCAAGAACATATAAAATGGATAGAGTAGATAAATATTATTATGAAAAGCAAATCCCAAAAAATGAAGTAAAAATTTATTAAAGAACGAAAAGATTTACTACTTCAAAAGTAGAAATTAAAAAGAGTACACAACAATCTAGGTAGATATTACTTGGGTTGTTGTTTTTGATTAAACTTCAATTCCTGATGTTACCGGGATTGACAAAACTTTAGAAGAAAATGTTCAACAGTTTTTGGATTCTAATGCACAATGTTTGAATGAGGGTGTTGTCTTAAGTCTATAGGAGTAGCAGGAATCAAAAAATTCAGTAGTAGCGCCCGTTTTGCTCATCAGGAAGCAAATATGAGAAAATTTGGAGTGAAAACAGGAGTTCAAGTAACTGCAAAACAGGAATGGAAGCACGTAAAGGATACGGTTCTCTCTGCAAGCCAATATAGCAAACTGAGAATAAAAAATGCCGGTGCAGTAGTTAAGGATAAATTGGCAGTGGATGCTATTGAAGTGAGAAAAGCAGCTGATACAACCATTGCTAAAGTCCATCAAATTCCTTCCACTCGTCAGGTATTGGCAATTGATGAGGTAGGGAAAGTCCATATGCCCGCAGGAAATACTAGCTCCTTTGAGAATGCGATTCGGAATACATTGAGTAAAGCTGAAGGAGTAAATGTTGGGAAGGGTAAAGTTGTTGGAGAGAAGAAATTCCTTGGAGATTTAATGGATTCGGTTGAAGCCGTCAGATATGACGAATACTGGAGAAAATTAGGTGTTGGATCAAATAAAACGTGGGAAGAATTTTCTCGATATAATCCAAATAGTTCGATTGATGATTATTTGAAGTTAGTTAAAGAACAGTCGCCTTGGCCAAGTGGATATGTTCCTAAGAAAAGAACACTTGAATCTGGAGAACGTTTTGAGATGGCTTTAGCTCAAGGACAAGATCCAATTTACCCGGGGCGTTTTGGTACAAATTCTGACACAATTCAAGATGTTAACTATGTTAGAGAAAAATTGGCTGTAAAAAATGAATGGAAACCTAATATTGATAAAGTTGTGGAGTATAAGGTAAAAGATGGAACAAATATTTCGGTTTTAGAAGGACCTGTAGGGCCCCAAATAGATTTGGGGACAAATAATTATTTGTCTGGTGGTGCGAATCAATTTAATATTTTATTGGATAGAAATATTGATTTAATGCAATATTTAGAGGTAATTTCTGTAAGACCTATAAAATAAAAAAGAGAGGATAAAGATGATTAATAATCTAGTTTTTAATAATAAATATGTGAGTTGGAGTTTTAAAAACAAAGAAGTAAAAATTGAAATAGAAGACATAATTATAGCAACAGAAAATAATATAAATAATTATGTAGTAATATCCTCAGGAAAGAACTTCATTACAGAAAAGGTTTTTTACCACCACTTTGATGGTTCGTTACTAATGTTTTATAATTTAAAGACAGGGCTAATCCAATGGGAACATAATAAAAACGATATAGAAATAACAGTAGACTCTTTGATTCAAGTAGGGTACTATCCTTATAAGAAATTAATACTAATTATGTACAAGACTAAAGATAGAGAGGTTATAGCATTAGATTTAAAAGGAGACTATTTGTATGAGGTTAGTCCTCCGAATGGATATAAAATGATGTATTTTCAAGAATTTACAGATCATATCTCAATCGTTTGTGATGGGGATGATAAACATCAAGATAAATTTGGGAGAAATAGAGTAAACTTTAAGCTTGATATACTAAACGGAAATTTAACAAAAGGAAATTTAGCATAAGTAATTTTTAATTCACTGTTTAGCTAGAAACGAAGATGTTTTATTTAGAGAATTTCAAGGGAACTAAAACAAACAAAGAAAATAGTGCTTGAAGGAATTTAACAACTAAAATGGAGGCAAGCGAATGAATTACTAGCCAAAAAATTAAATATTCGAGATTCCATGCTTAAAATTACAGCAGATACAAAGATACAGAAGACTATCACAGCAGGAGATATAGAGAAATACTTATCAGGAGATTATACGGAGGTTGGAGGCTATATAGCCAAAGCAGATGATGAGGGGCATATTAAAAATTATGACGATGTAGTAGAATCTTCACGTTTGGATTACGTTTCATGGGATGGAAGTAGACCTTTTCCAGAAGACGGAAACACTTATGGAAAAATAGAATTTAAAACAAATAATGTGGATAATATTGAAATACCATATGGAGATATTTGGAGGTAAAAATACAGATGGCCCACCATGTACACAAAACGGATTTACTGGTTCAAGGAATGGCGAAGTGATTCCAGAGTGGAGATTTGCAGACAGGCAAAAACCTGAGCAAGGAGCTAAACTTTTTGAAGTTGTTGATGGTAGGGAAAAACTTGTAGGGGTCTTTGATGGAAAGAAATGGATTTCGGTGAAATGAAGGAGGGATTGATTTGCCAAAGAAGGGATATTTTGGTGTCTACAATAATATAGAGTATGAAGTTACAAGAGATGTTGATAACAATTTTTTAATAATGACAGACGACCCTGCAAAAGTAACAAATGATTTTGTTGATAAATTCAATAGTGGAGTTTATACAAAAAAAATAAAAAAAGAAAACCTCAGTGAACTCTATTATATTAAACCTCAGGCAATCTATAAAAATAAAAAATTTAATGTCATGTCAAATGAAAAAGATGGAAAAGTTTACTTAGGAACAGGAGATGCAAAACTTGCAAGAGAGTTTAATTTTGATCGAACAGACAAATATTATTATGAAAAATGGGTTCCAAAAGAAGACGTTGAAATAATTGAAGAAAGAAAAGATATACCGATAGAAAAAAATAGATGATTTTAATAAAGCAGTAGTTTAAGTAGGAAATATATATACTTAAATTACTGCTTTATTTAGAGAATTTTAAGGGAACCCAGGGATAAAAAAGGACTTTAAATGAGATGCTTTTTATTTAATAGTCGAAGGCTTCAGCTTTAAACAAAATTAAACAACTAGAATGGGGATAAGCGGATAAATTATGGCTATTCGAGATTCTGTTCCAAAAATTACAGCAGATACAAAAGATACAGAAGAACATCCCAGCAGGAGATATTCGGGTGGAACTGGGTTTATTAGAAATTCGATTACGGAAGAAGTCTCGAACCCTATTGCATCTGCAATAATTAGATGACGCAAAAGAACACTACTTTTTTTATGAGTCGTGGACTAGTCGCTGCAGGGGTCGATGGAGAGGTTAAAACATTTTCTGCACCTCCATCAACATTAATTCAAACAATACGAACAGGTGCGAGGTATGGAGTCCCATGTAGCATCTGTAATAGATTTTGGTTCTATGGTTTATAAAGGAGAAGATGTTACATATGCTGTCGTTAAAGCGGGTGGACACTTAGGAGTGGATTAGCTGGTGCAAAAATTGGAGAAGCTGTGTAAGGTTTTTTCGGAGGTTTAGGTTCAGTATTTGGTTAGGAGGGCAAGCGTGAATAATAGGATGGTTCCAATTTATGGAAATAAGGATAAAGGAAGAATAGGTTATACTATATTACTTGATATTCAAACCCTGAGGGTATATAAAGCTTATCATAAAGAAGTAAACCGAACAGTTTATTGGACGTGTTTTTTAACTGCATTAATATTAATGAGAAATCTTCAAAATGTCAGCCTATCCACAGACAATCCTGCTTATATGGTGATTATAGTTTCAACTGGCATAGTCTTGAGTGTTATTATAGGTAGATATATTCATAAAAATTCAGCTTACAGTTTAAAAGAAATATATATCAAATGAGACGCTAAAAGACTATTTCAATAAAGGAAAAAAAGGTTTGTTTTTGAGTCGATACTTGCATCAATTGTTTTATTAGGTGCTATTCTATGTTTTGTTTTACTTTTGTTATACAATTTAATAAATTTATTATTACTTTCTTTTGTTTTATTTTTGGCTACTAGTATTGTGACGTCTAACTTTTCAAAAGCACGATTTAAATTATATAAAACAGGAATATAGTTAAAAACTATAAGAAGTACAATATATCGCATAACATCAAAATATCAGTACAGTTAAATAGTTGGAGTTATAGGTTATTTTGATTATTCAGCATGTATTTATTGGAGGGTTAATTATGTTGAAGAAATTATCTGAAAGAGACTTTGCGGTATTAAGAGGACCTTTAGAATCAGGCAGGCAGAGTCTAAGCTCTCTTGCTTTTGCTTTAATGATAGCAATTTTTTTTAGCCTTTAATGATTTTTTTAGTTTATATTGTAGCAGCGGATGACTCAATTTATCCCTATAAAAATACCATCTTTTATATTCATGGTTTTATCTCAAGTATTATTTTTATCATGTCTATTATATATTCTATACCATTTTTTTATAAAAAAGCTCAAAAAATACAGTATTTAACTGCTATATTCGCATCACAAAATATAGGCGGAGTTTGCTTTTATATTGCGGGAGTATTCTTAATTGGGCAGGAACAATCAATTGATGTTCGTTCCCTAATGATATTCACCTATGTAAGTATGACGTTAGGTTTATTGATATTTATTTTCACATCTATTCGTTTTTATATTTTACTAAGGAAAGGTGAATATAGAGCGGGTTCAAAAAAAGGTGAGATAAGATATAAAGCAGAGCAAGGAATAAAATCGTACTTATCTCTAATTATTATAGGAAGTATAGGGTTATTATTTATTGTTCAATTTTTAATTAGGAATCTTAGCTTTTTAGATATAGAATCTATTTTTATGATAACTTTATGTATTTTGCTTTTTTATGCAATGATGTTTATTCTCCCTGAGCAATTAGTTATTTTATATTGTAAATATCGTTTTGATAGCTTTAACTTTAATAAACGTGGAGAATTAAATCCAATGGGAAGAAAGGGTGCTTGAATTGAAACTGGAAATTAGACCGCTAACATTTGACAATGTGTTAATTTATTCAATAAAATATTTAAGAACAAATTGGCAGGAAGGTATTTTCATAAAGTGATAAAAAGTACCGTGATAACTATGGATGTATCTTATATAAAAAGACAGAACATAAAGTCACAATATAGAGGTCGAAGTTTAGATGTGTTATCGATTGCAGATGGCATAATTTTGTGTCTATATATAAATGCTGACGAAAACAGAGTACAGTGTTAGGTAACAGGACTGATAGAATTTAATTTTTTTGTAAATTTGTGCTCATCTGCTAGACTTATTTTTTCTTCTGTTGTTCAGTGTTCAAAAAATTAACTATTCTTAAATTATCTTACTTAGCAGTAATACGTGTGTTACTTTATATAAATATTAAATTTAATTACTACCACATTATATATCCTCCTAAATCCATCCATTTATTGGCGAGTTTGAATGTTCCTCGTGCATATCTTTCTATACTATTTACAATATGAAATTTTATAAGTATTTAGAACTAGTTAAAATGTCATGAAAAATTGCTAAATGTATCCGATTACACAAAGTGGTTTATGTTATATTCATGTTTAGAACATTCAAGCAAAAATAAAAAATTACAGGAGTGAGGGTAATGAAAGCAGCAGTATGGTATGCAAAAAAAGATATTCGCGTTGAAGATGTAGCAGAACCAGTAGTGGAATCAGGGGAAGTAAAGATTAAAGTAGCTTGGGCGGGTATTTGTGGAAGTGACCTTCATGAATATGTTGCTGGTCCGATTACGATTCCAACAAAGGAGCCGCATCCATTAACCAATAAAACAGCCCCAGTCATTATGGGACATGAATTTTCAGGAGAAATAGTAGGAGTCGGTGAAAAAGTGCAAACTTTAAAAGTCGGTGATCGTGTTGTCGTTGAACCGGTTATTTCTTGTGGGGAGTGTCATTCGTGTCGCCGAGGTTTTTATAATAACTGTGAACGTATCGGGTGCTATGGGATGTCTGGTGTTGGCGGTGGATTTTCTGAGTATGCAGTTATATCAGAAACAATGGTACATAAGATTCCAAAGAAATTAAGTTATGAACTGGCAGCTCTAGTTGAACCTATGGCAGTATCTTTGCATGCAGTTAGGCAAAGCAGATTAAAAGCAGGAGATTCAGTAGCAATATTTGGAGCAGGACCAATAGGTTTATTAACTATTCAAGCATGTTTACTTGCAGGAGCAGAAAGAGTATTTGTTGTTGAATTGTCTGAAGAGCGGAGAAAAGTGGCAGAAAAGCTAGGAGCTATAACAATTAATCCAGCAGAAGTTAATACCGTTGCTGAAATTTTAAACCAAACCAATGGAGGAGTAGATGTAAGTTTTGAAGCTACTGGGGTTTCTGTTGTACTGCAGCAAGCCATCGATAGTACAAAAATGGCTGGTGAGGTAGTAATTGTCAGCCTTTGGGAATCAAATCCTGAACTAAGTGCCAATACGGTTGTATTTAAAGAGATGAACATTGTTGGGTCGATTGGTTATAGAAATATTTTTCCTACCGTCATTCAACTTATTGCTGAGGGACGATTGAAAGTAGCTGACCTGATTACGAAAAAAATAGATTTAGATGATATCGTCGGTGAAGGCTTTGAAACATTACTGAACGATAAGTCACAAGTAAAGATATTAATTAAACCATAATTATCTAACCACGCGCCGACCATAGATAGTTGGCGTGTGGTGTTATATAAGTGCATATTCTAAAAGTTAACATCACAAAACCTTTAAAAACTACTGTTTCTTTATTCTTAAAAAACGGAGATGTATTGGACTGGAGCATACTCTGTCCGGTCGAGTATATTAAAATTTCGGGACTTTCTCACGTCATACTTTACAAAAGAAACATCCAAATATGCAGAGTGAAATTTTTTCATTACGTTGAGCAATTTCAACGGTGAAAAATCCACTCATCTTTTAAGAGCAAACAAATCCGTTGTTCATGTTATGTTACCTGTTTTTTTAAATTTTCTCTGCCAGCTTGTTAGCGTAACGTTGATAATAGAACACACCTACTATTCCCCATATTGCCATGAAAAGTAAAGATGGCGTACTTAATTGACCAGGAGAATGGGGAGTAATCAAAAGAATGATAAAGCTGAAACTAATGATCATTCCTATACAAGTTAAAAGTTGATCGAATCGAGTGCTTGCTTTTTTATAGCTAATCAAGCAAACATAAACATAAGCAACAGCTGCAAGAAATGAAGCCATGTCAACAATATAAATAATGACTTCTCGTCCGAACCATGGGGCAATTAAACTAATAGCTGTAATAAATAATACACTGTTGATCGGAACACCATTCTCTGTTTGCTTCATATATTTTCTATGACAAAGCTTATAAGAGGATAATGAAGATAACAGGTGACTGCTACTAATCATAAAACCATTAATTCCCCCTGATACAGCAGTCATTAGAGCAATAATTAATAGTAAAAACCCAAAATTGCCAACATGAGATATTACAGCTTCACCTAATGCCCAATCGAGGTGTTTCGCCTCGGAAGGGGAAAATGCTAGAGAAGTAATAAAGTTTAACAGGCTGTATATCATTACTCCCGAAAAAATTCCAAGAATCGCTATCCGAGTTGTTTTTTCCGGTTTGAAGTTTAATTGTGTTGCTACCTGAGGGATAATGTCAAACCCAACAAACAGAAACGGAATAATAGCTACTACTTTTATTACTTCACTAAACTGGAAACTATAATGATTAACATAATGTTCTTTTAAAGTCATTGTACCCGTTTCAGATAGCATGGCGATAAAGACAATGAATATATTAAGCACTAAAAATAAAACCATGATGTTTTGCACATTAGAACTTTTACGCAGCCCGCGAATATTAATGATAGTAAAGAATATAATGATCAAACTAGCCATAACTACATCAGATAAATAGACTGGATTTCCAGCAAGATCATAAAGGTGAATCCAGTCGATGGCAGAACCAAATAAAATTTTAACAACCAATACAAAAGCTGTTGCATTAAGGGGAACAATGCTCAAATAACAAAGGATTAGAGCCCACCCTACAATAAAGCCATGTAACCTGCCTAGATTTTTATATGTGTAAGAGAAACCACCGCCATCTTCTGCATGTTGCTGCATCATAATATGATAGCCCTTCTGAATAAAAATAATGGCGATTCCACCAATACATAATCCGATTGTCGTATTGATAACACCTGATTCCGGAAGAAATTTAATCCCGGGAAGCGTGAAAGCTCCCCAACCTATAATAGATCCCAGTACTAAACTTAAAATATCAAAACGATTGAGTTTATTTTTCATTACACATCACAGATTACTTAAAATTATAAGCTGTAACGATTTTGTATCTTCCAGTTACTTGATCATTGTAATATTCATATAAACAAATGCCTAAATAAGATCCAGAGATATTGTATATATTAGTATAGCCCAAATGTTGCAATGCCGTGACAGCATTATAACTTCTTTGACCAGAACGACAATGTACATAGACGGGTTGGTCTTTCGGTATTTCATCTAAGCGTTTTCTAAACTCACTTAGCGGAATATTGACAGCAGTTTTTACATGACCTTTTTCATATTCATGTTTTTCTCTTACGTCCATAATAAATGCATTATTTTCTACTAATTCTCGTACTTTTGTTACAGATACCTGTTTGAAAGCTCCATGTAATCGATTTAAGGCAACCAATGCTGCAAAGTTAACAACGTCCTTAGCGGTACCGAACATTGGTGAGTAACAGAGTTCTAATTCTTTTAAATCCTCTAGTGTCCCGCCCATTGTAATCATCGTTGCGATAACATCAATCCGTTTATCTACGTTTCCCTTTCCAATTGCTTGAGCACCTAATATTTTTCCAGTTGGATATTCATAAATTAATTTAAAATGGATAGGACTACTTTCCGGCATTAATCCTACTTTATCATTCGGTATAATATAGACAAAATCATATGGAATACCTGCGCGCTGAGCCTGTTTTTCATTTAGACCAGTGGCTGCAGCGTTTTGATCAAATACTTGAATACAAGAAGAACCAATGACTCCGTTATGACGATGTGGTATATGATAAATATGATCTGCTGCTGCTCTTGCTTGTCGTTGGGCAGGGCCGGCAAGAGCTAATCGAGTAGGTTCATGTGTCAGTTTATGGTAAACTTCAATAGCGTCCCCTACAGCGTAAATATCTTTATCGTTAGTCTTATAATTATGATCCACTTTAATACCGCCAGTTACACCAATCTCCAGCTCGGCATTTACTGCTAATGTTGTTTCTGGCTTCACACCAATAGCCATGATAACCGCATCTGCCTCTAGTATTTTACCAGATTGTAGTTCAACAGAATTTTCTTTAATTTTTGCTAGCCCGTCATTTACGATGACATTTACGCCTTTATCAAGCATTTCTTTATGAAGAATTTGCGCCATATCATAGTCAAAAGGAGCCATAATTTGGTTGCTAAATTCAATTAATGACACTTCTAAACCAGCTAAACGAAGGTTTTCAGCAACTTCAATGCCAATAAAACCCCCGCCAATTACAGCAACTTGTTTGACGTGATCCTGCTTTACATAAGCATTGAAATTAGCAATATCTACGACGTTACGAACGGTAAATACATGAGAGTAATCTACACCAGGCAAATCAGGAACAATTGGATTGGCTCCAGGGGATAATACTAGTTTGTCGTATGTTTCTTCATAGATTTCACCTGTAGTTAAATCTTTCACACTGATTGTTTTATTTCTGCGGTTAATAGCAATAACCTCACTGTTTACGCGGGTCTCAATATTATATTGGTTTTTGAATTGCTTTGGGTTCATTAGTATAAGATCATCACTATTTTCAACAATACCACTTAAATGAAACGGTAAGGAACAGTTTGAAAAAGAAACATGAGGTCCTCTTTCAAACATAATGATTTCTGCATGTTCATCCAATCTTCTTGCTCTTGCAGCAGCAGAAGCTCCGCCTGCCACTCCACCAACAACAACAATTTTTTTACTCATTTTCCTGTCTCCTTTAGTTAAGAAACTTTTTTCCTGCTTGTTCAGTTCGTTTTTGGAATTAACATATTGTGCTATTAATCACATAGTTGATACTAGTATCATAGCAAATAATTGTGAGTTTGTACACATACCTGTATCGGTATATGCACAAACGGTTAAGTGTACTATTTTTTACTTGCAAGCAAGATTTTTTGTTCAATGATTCATAAATTAATTATTAAAAATACTTAAGTATTTAAAATACACGTTTAGCAACCATGTTTCCAATAATTCCGCCAAGTGCTAAGAATAAGAAGAAGATCCAGCCGGAAAGGGAAAAATTGGCAATAGGAGTAAACAATGCTCCTACATTACAGCCGTTAGATAGGCGAGTACCTAATCCCATTGATAGTCCACCTAATGCAAATAAAGCTATTTCTCTTTTTCGAATATGTGCACCTTGTAAAAACATCGTTTTCATTTTACCAGCTGTTAATAAATAGATAACTGTTCCTACTAGGATTCCAAAATTTTGCACTGAAACTGGATGTTCAAAAAATGGCATAACAAACGGTTCTGTAGACATCTTTGTAAAGGAAGCAATGGCCTCTGGTGAAACACCTAAGAACATTAATAATTTCCCAAACCAAATCCCAAATGGTGTAGAAGCTCCCCAGCCGGCTTTGGTAACTCCCATTAATAATACAAATAATATACTAATCACAATAGCTCCTTGCTTCAAGGTCCAAGGTTTGATAAAAATACGGCGATATGTTTCATAACTGAATAGTTTATAGTCTTTACTTTCAAACGTATCAGGTAAATCTTGTATTCTTTCGGTTAGATATCCATGATAACTATGATGCTCTTTTCGTTTTCTTTCATAGCGATAAGCAAAGTAAACGGTTATACCACAAAATAAAGCCGTGAGCAAGACAGCTCCTAAATATCCTCCAAGCCCGTCCCATTTAAATAAGTCTGGTAGAAAAACTCCACCTTGTAATTGATTGCCTGTAGAAGATGTAACCCAAGAGTTAGTCACCCAAGTAGCTGTATGTTGAATTGGAAAGCCAATGAATATACCAAAACCAAAGAATAATAGTGTAATAAACGCTCTCGGGAAACCTGTTGCTAGATCTGTTAGTACACCTGAAGCACAGCATGAAGAAAATGCCATGCCAAATCCAAATAATAGCCCACCTGCTATAACACCAAAATTAATTGGATTAATCCATAGATCATAGTTAGCTGGGTCAGATAAAAATAAAAAAGTAGTTGTTGCTAGAGCGGTCATAAAGAACATGAACATCATCGCTCGTAACAATTTTGTTGAACCGGTAGTATACGCACGATTAATACTGCCGGCAAAACCGGTATATGCACGTGTCAAAGTGTAACCTAAACCTGTTCCAATCAATAATCGAAAGAAAAGTAGATCCGTCTTTAGCAAGATATTACCAAGTACAAGAACTGATATAATTCCTATAATTCCCAAAACGTACTCAACCTTATGCAGTTGTCCTGCATGAATAACTTGCTGTTTTTTTATTTCTGCTTCCATCTTTAAACTCCTTCCAATGCTTGTTTATCATGTGAAAAATTTCACATGAATAGTATATAGAGGTGACTCCAAAATATCAACCAAATAAACTTAGTCTCCAATAATTATTCATGGAAGGGTAGTTTTGAATGTAGAAATTATAAAACAGTAAAGTTAATGTTAACCAAATCAACAAAAAAGCATGTACCAAAAAAAGCACATGCAAAAGTAATTTCTTCAAATATTATTTTTTATCCCGCATCTAAGGTGCCGTAAGACTCCCACTTCAAGAGCCTTGAGTTGATACAAAAGGGTCTAAGTGGGAGAAAACGGCACCTAAATGCCCGATTCGTTCAAGCTAACATTCAGTAGGAGATGGAAGAAAACTCCTACTGAATGAAGTTTCACTTTATGCGGCACGTTTACGCTCTGATTTGTCGACGACAGCTGCGCCAACAATATCACCCATCACGTTGGAAGCAGTACCAGCCATTCCAATCAGCGCATCCACCCCGGCAATTAACGCAACAATTTCTAAAGGCAGACCAAACATACTTAAGACAGCAGATAATGTCACAAGTCCTGCAGCAGGTACGCCTGCAGTGCCAATCGATAACAAAGTACCGATGACTACGATACTTAGAAAATCGAGCGGGGAAAGACTTAAATTGGTAATATTTGCTGCAAAAACCAATGATACTCCCATGCGCAGTGCTCCTCCGTCTGAGTTGAAAACAGCACCTAGTGGCAGGGCGAAGTTAGCTGTAGTTTCGGAAATCCCGGCTTTTTTTGCTGAACGAATTGCGATTGGTAGCGCAGCGATACTGCTAGATGTAAAAAAGGCAGTCGTATAAGCTTCTTTTGTTTGTTTAAAAAACGCGAGCACAGGTGTATTCGAAAATTTTAAAAAGGCTGTATAGACGACTAACCACAATAATGCAATACCAGCATAAAAGACAAGTGTGAACGTTAATAAGGATTGAAAGGTTGCCAATCCTTGGCTTCCAAATGCTGTGGCACTAATCGCAAAAATGCCGATTGGTGCATATAAAAGCACACCTTGCAATATCTTGTAGAACATCTCATTTAATGCTGTAAAAAAAGTATTGAGTAAATTCCCATATTCGATCATTTTTTTATCGGAAGCATGTCTCATGGTTGAAATAGCAATCCCAATAATGACTGCAATAAATAAAATCGCCATTAGATTACCAGAAGTGAAGGCGGAAAAAATATTTTCCGGAACAATCTGTAAAATAATATCGGAAAAGCTAGGTGTTTCCGGTTTTTCTACTGTGGTGTCTGGTAAAGAAAGGTTTTCTCCTGGATTAATCCATAAGGCTAGTCCGAGTCCGATAAGTACTGCACAAGCAGTAGTAGCTATATAGTATAGAATAAGCTTTCCGCCCATGCGACCTAGCTGAGTCATATTCATTTTGTTTACTGCTAATACGACTGTAAGAAAAATAACCGGAATGGCAATTAGGCTAAGTAAATGTATAAGTAATGTTCCTAACGGTTCGAGTATAGTTGTTTGTTGCCGGAAAAGAATTCCTGCAAATATACCAAGCAAAAATGCTGTTGTCATTTTTATTATAAAGGATGTTTGTTTGTAACGTCTCCATAAACGCATAACATTTATCGCCTTCTTTTATATTGATATTTCTTATAGTACCAAAAAAAAGGCTTTCCTTCAGTTTCTATGTACTAATTAAGTTTTACTTTATACCGTACAACAAATGGGAAGCTGTTAACATTTTGAAAAAACTGTGACGAATAAGCAGTTTCATTACTTTTTTTATCGTTTTGAAATGGAATTCAGTTATAATAGGTTGGAAAGTGAGGAGGAAGTCCATGACTAAGCTATTATACTTTATTATTATTGTTGCTTTTATTGATACTTTTATCCAACTACCTATCATTACTCCGTATGCAGTTGGTTTAGGTGCTTCTCATGTGTTAACAGGAGCAATTGTGGCTGTTTATTCACTCACCAATATGGTTGGAAATATTCTTGGCGGGCATTGGATTGATAAATATGGTAGAAAGCGAATGTTATTTACCGGTATGGTTTCTGTTACCATTATTTTATTGCTCTATCCGCTGGCTCAATCCGGATATCAATTGTTGGCGATTCGATTTTTACATGGACTGGCAGGTGGCTTTTTAATTCCAGCGGCATTTGCGTATGTCGGAGATAAGACAAAAGAAGGAGCACAAGGGAAGACAATGGCGTTTACTGGAGCTGCCATCGGACTAGCTGCCATTATCGGTCCGGCTATAGGCGGAGCTATGGCTGCACGTTCCAAAATAGAATATGTATTTCTATTTGTTGCCATCTTATTTGTTATTACATCGTTTTTAGTACTTCGATATATTGAAGAGTCTTTTGTCTCGCGTGATAGGGGGAAGGTTCATATGAAACATTTTATCCCGCTATTAAAAAATCCAATGTTGTTACAAGCCTCCTTGGCTGCATTTGCAATTATGATAAGTAACGGAACATTGGCATTTGCTCTACCGTTAAAGGTCGAAGCCATTGGTTTGGATACTAGTGTGACCGGAGCATTATTGAGTATGTTTGGTATTGTTGCCATCATTATTTTTTTGACTCCGATAAACAGAATCTATGATCATATGAAACCATTAACATTAGTGGAAATTGGAATTTTTCTGGTAGGTTGTTCTTTGCTGTTCTTAAGCTATATCACAACCTTTTGGACGGGGATACTGGCAATGATTATTTATGGAACCGGTTTTGCTTTTATTTTTCCATCCATGAACCGAATGGTAGCAGAAGGTTCTACCCAAATGGATCGGGGAAAAGCGTATGGAATTTTTTATGCTGCTTTCTCATTAGGTGTCGTAGCAGGATCATCCATTTCTGGTGCTATTAGTGAACTGTTTGGGATTCCTTTTGTATTTATCGCTGTTATTATGTTCATTGCTTGTACTAGTTTGTTTATTGGTCGAATGCGCCAAAAATAAAACTCATATTAAACGAAGACAAGGGAGAGAAAATTTTCTCCCTAAATTTCTTCTACTGGCAATAGTTCCACATCATAGAATAAATTTTGTAAAAGTAGAATTGGTTTGAATCCGAAGCATGCTACTGAGATAGCATTATAAAGATTCAATAGGATAGGCATAAAGCAAGCTTTGGCAACAATATAGCGTATGAAGTAAAAAACGCTTTTCTTTAATGAAGCTCCCCATTATTGTACATCGGCAATTTCTTCACTTTTTATTAGAAAAAGATCCTTTACCGACGTGCTATGCGTATTTGCATAATTTCGGACAAGATATTCTCCAACGCAATAGCCAAGCATTTTTGGATGAAACTGTGAACCGTAAAGTAATTGAATGTATTTTTTACTTCCTGCTTTCAATCGAGCATTGGGCAATATGAGTTTGTTCCAAAAACGTTTTAGCGTTTCATCTGTATATTTTCCGATATAGGTAGCTGTATAGTCTTTACCTAACCGTTTTCGGACAGCATATTCTGCCATTCCCTCTAAAATAATCGTATCTAATAATGTATATTTCTCTTCCGGTTTTTGGTATTTATTTAAACGGCAGACATGATTATATTCATGGGTAAGAAGTGCATGTATTTCGCTTTCGGTATTCCCTTCATGGACAAAGAGAAAGATTTTATCTTTAAATGTTAATCCCGATTTTCCATTATATTCTTTCATCAGTCTATGATTCGTATCAGAAGGGAATATAAAAATTGGCACGTCAGACCCATTCCATTCCTTTTTTAATTTCGCGTATTCGATATCAATTATTTTCCAAATTTGTGCATCTTGCATTTGTTTAATCCGCTTTTTCGATAATGGTTTTCGATACATTCCATACTTAGTAAGATGAGAATAAATCTCTTTCGCCTCTGCATTTGGAAAATAGGATTCAACTCGCTTGGTTATTTTTATCGGATGATTGTAATCCTTTAACAACCATTCATCTGTTCGAACTACTCCGCTCATTTGATCACTCCTTAAACAAGTTGAAGTTTTAGATAGCATATGCAAATGAATGGAAAAGATTTCATTTGTAGCCAATTCGATGGTTTTAACATAGAGTATTGGAGAAAAATCATTTTGATTAACAGAAGCTTCATATAGATAAGTTAAAAATGGGAGTCAGGTGAAAAAATGAATTATCTGGACAGTTTAGCTAATCTTGGAGTGGGTGGAGCACATCCGGGAGGTTTGCAATTAACGAAGGCCATGTTAAAAAAAGAACGAATTGGTCCAGAAACATTTGTGCTGGATATTGGTTGTGGAACGGGGCAGACGGCTGCTTTTATAGCAGAAAACTACTCATGTTCGGTCACAGCAGTGGATAATCATCCATTAATGATAGAAAAAGCTGTACAAAGATTTAAAGATCGCAACTTACCAATTACAGCTATATGTTTAGATATAGAGAAATTAAAACTTGATCAGCAGTTTGATATGATCGTTGCAGAGTCTGTATTGGCGTTTACCGATATCTCATCATCTCTATCTTCCGCTATCCAGGTTTTACGGTCAAATGGGCGGTTGTTGGCAGTAGAAATTGTAGTGGATTCAAGTATGTCCAAATCGGATCAAGCGTTGATTATGTCATTTTATGGATTCCATAAACTATTAACAGAAACGGAATGGAAGGACAAATTTTTTCAGGCAGGTTTTAAGCAAATTGAAGTTGATCAGCCAATCATAGATCCTTTATCAATCAGCTTAGATGATGCGCAAGATTTTCATTTCTCTGAGTCACAAGTGGATGAGGCACTAGATTTACTACATGAACATCAAGAGCTAACTCAAGCTTACAAGGATGTACTTCATTATCGAATATTTCGTTGTTCGCGGTAAGAGAGGAAAGCAAATAAAAAAGGAAAGGAGCAGTTTAACATTTATCGATTAGCAATGCCTATGAGTCATTCTGTGTTTCGTTTTGTAAAGTAAGGTCTCGTTATTGTTGGTAGATTATCTAAAGTTAAAGAGCTAACAGCAAGTAATAGAAAGTGCTCAAGGTGAGGGTTACGAATCTCCCTTGCCAGTTTTCTGATAAAGAGAAGCCTTCATGCGAAAATTTGAGTTATATGTGCAGGAGACGGGAAACTTTTAGACGAATATCGATTTAGAATGAAGTGTTGTTAGATTCAATCCCGATTATTTGCTGCTAAGATTTAGACAAAAAACAGAAGAGAACGTACCAGCTTGCTGTTCATTAACACTGTATTAAAGTGGAGTTAAAAATAGCGTTTAATTGCAAAGTAAATACTTCCTCCATATATAGGAACCGGAATAGCAAATGGTGGTGTGTCCATGCAAAGCGGCACTTAAATAGCTGATTTGTTCAGAAAAAGAAGTCTTTGACAGCAATAGCATTCACGAAAATAAAGCGGAATTCTTTTTTATACTATAGGAAAGTATAAAACTTTAGGCTTTATCGTATAAGAAAAGCGATAACTTTCGCCATAAAGACTTGGCGACAAGCCAAGTTTTTCTAATAATCCTTTGATTACTTATTTTGGTTTAATACTATTACACGAAGTAATAAAAAGTTGCAATTAGAACAGCTGGTTAGACGATAGAAATTGCTTTATACTATAAATATAGTAAAAAATCAATGTTAGATATATGTTTAGTTGGCAAGATGGTTTGTTAGCTAAGTATAATCTTCTTTTTTTTATACTATAGGAAAGCATAAAACTTTAGGCTTTATCCCGCATGTAAGGTGCCGTAAGTTTCCCACTTCAAGTCCTGAATTGATGCAAAAGAGTCTAAGTGGCAAAAAACGGCACCTAAATGCCCGATTGGTTCAAGGGCCTTTAGGTCATACCCTTGTGGTACTAACATTCAGTAGGAGAGGGAAGCAAACTCCTACTGAATGAAGTTTCACTTTAAGAAAAACTACAGCTTTCGCTAAAGATTTGGCGACAAGCCAAGTTTTTCTAATATAACATGCATTTTGGGGAGGTAGTTTCTTAGATGAAATTTTTTCATACTGCCGATTGGCACCTTGGAAAGCTTGTTCAAGGTGTTTACATGACAGAGGATCAGAGACATATTATGCAAGAGTTTGTACAAGCTGTTGAGGATGAACAACCAGATGCTGTGATTATTTCAGGAGATCTTTATGATCGAGCGGTTCCGCCAACAGAAGCAGTGCATTTACTAGATGAAATCTTGGATAAGATCGTACTGCAATTGAATATACCTGTACTAGCTATAGCAGGTAATCATGATAGTCCCAGCCGGCTGGACTTTGGCAGCAAAATCATGCGTGAAAACGGCTTGTATATTGTTGGACAGCTGTCTAAACATAATAAACCTGTTGTTTTAAAAGATAAGCATGGTGAAGTTCATTTTCATCTCATCCCTTATTGTGATCCAAGTGTTGTTCGTAACGTTTTTGGTGATGATCAAATCCGTAATCATAATGATGCAATGGGGAAAATTATTGAACAGATAGAAGCTGCAATGGAACCAGATGCAAGGCATGTTTTTGTTGGACATGCGTTTGTTACGCCTTATGGGGAAGAGGAAGCTAATACAAGTGAATCGGAACGTCCACTCGCGATTGGTGGTTCTGAATATGTGGATGCAAGACTGTTTAAAAACTTTCATTACACGGCATTAGGTCATCTCCATCAAGCTCATTATGTAAATGAACCAACCATTCGCTATGCCGGTTCACCATTAAAGTATTCTATTTCGGAAGAGTATCATCGAAAAGGATTTTTAATGGTAGAAATGGATGGAGAAGGGAATATTGAACTTGAAAAAAAATGGTTGACACCAAAAAGAGATATACGAACAGTAGAAGGTTCATTAAAAGAAATCCTGCAACAGTCGATTAACGAAGATTATGTGTTTGTAAAATTAACGGATGAAACGCCTGTGCTTTCGCCAATGGAAAAAATACGTTCAGTTTATCCTAATGCGATGCATGTAGAACGAAAAATTAACTTTGCAAAATCAGGTGATTCTAATCAGGTTAAATCGGTTGAACGGACAAAAATGACGGATACTGAACTATTTCAAGCCTTTTACAAAGAAGTAAAAGGGTATGAACCAGATGAAGAAACGATAAAGATGTTCCAGGGTGTATTGAATGATCTTTTAACAGATCAAAACGAAACAAAAGATATAACTCATGTAACCAATTAAATAACGCTGTGAAGTTGATGGGGGTTGGAAAGGGTGAGTGAAGTTGAGGCCAGTAAAATTAACCATGATTGCGTTTGGGCCGTATAAGGATAAAGAGGTCATTCATTTTAATGAGTTGGGTGATCATCGTTTGTTCGTTATCGCTGGTAATACTGGAGCGGGAAAAACAACCATTTTTGATGCGATTTGTTTTGCGTTATATGGTGCTGCCAGTGGCCAAGATCGAGAAAATAACGCCATGCTGCGAAGTGACTTTGCAGATGATCATGTACATACAGCTGTGGAGCTGGTGTTTCATTTAAAAGGAAAAACATATCGGATTTTGCGGCAAATGGGTCATGTGAAAAAAGGAAATAAGACCAAAACTGGAGAACGATATGAGTTTTTTGAAATAATCGATGATGAAGAAGTTCCTTGTGTGGATAGACAAATCGTATCAGAGATTGACAGAAAAATAGAACAGCTAATTGGATTAACTCAGGATCAATTTAAGCAAATCGTTATGTTACCACAAGGGGAATTTCGCAAATTATTAACATCACAAACCGAAAACAAAGAGGAAATTTTACGCAGACTATTTAAAACGGAAACTTATAAAGCAATTGCTGATCGGTTTAAACAAAAAAAACTGGAGACAGAAGAAGCTTTTAGGCAAGCAGAACAAGAACGTCAACAATACATTGCTCATATTTA
The DNA here is from genome assembly GCF_900162615.1 of Virgibacillus proomii. Classification (NCBI taxonomy): domain Bacteria; kingdom Bacillati; phylum Bacillota; class Bacilli; order Caryophanales; family Bacillaceae; genus Virgibacillus; species Virgibacillus proomii. The sequence goes on from NZ_FUFN01000010.1 coordinate 1,586,484, forward strand.
TGCAACACTTCCAAGCAGAAAAGAATCTTCCCTATTTCAAACGTTGGAGCAAGAAAATTATAATATGAATCAGATATTACAAGGTCTTGATGAAGAATGTTTGCACTATCAGAAGCAAATAGCGGAAGATAAACAGATGTGTGAACGTGCTTATCTGGATCATGATAAAAAGCAAAAGGAGTTTTATCAAGCAAAAGCGATAAATGAACGTTTTATCGAACTCAAGCAAAAAGAGGCACGCTTAAAAGAGCTTGACCAACAGAAATCAGCTTATAAGCAGAAAAAGGAACAGTTAAACAAAGCAGAACGAGCTCAGCAAATCATTCCTTTTGAACAGCAGCAGAAAGAATGGCTGCAAGAAGAAGAATTTAAAACACAGGCTTTAGAAGTAGCAGAGCGAAATAAACAATTCATCAATGAACAGGTTGAGCAGGCAGATGCATTGTACAAAACGGAAGAAAAACGCGCGTCAGAAAGAGAAGCACTTCATAAGCAACTAGATAAATTAAATGATTTTTTACCAACAGTTAAACAAATAGATAAAATGAAACAGCACCTAAGTGAATTAGAAAAGCAAAAAAAAGCTGCTTCTGAGGCATTGAACACGATCGATGATAAGCGTGGTAAACAAAGTAAAGAGATAGAACAGTTTGATAAACAAATAAATCACCTTGAAAGTTCTGTAGATAAGCTTCCTGATATACAAGAACAATTAAATATGATGCGCGAACAATACAAACTTGTACATGAATTTCGCAGGTTAACTGAAAAACAAATCCTACTTAAAAATGAAGTGAATCAAAGAGAAAAAGTAGCCATGCAAATGAAAATAACCTACAATAAGCTGGAACAAACATGGATGAATAATCAAGCTGCTTTACTGGCAACACATTTACATGATGGTGAGGCATGTCCTGTGTGTGGGAGTTTAAACCATCCACATAAAGCAAATCAGCAAAAGGAGATTGTTTCTAAAGAACAATTGGAAAAAGCGAAGCAGCAATATGATAGATTAGATAAAGAGTTTCGAGAAGTGGCGGCTAAATTAAGTGCCATTCAGGAACAGATGAAAGAAAAAGTAATAGATGTGGAGAAACATGGAATAGAACGGATTGAAGTAAAGCAAAAAGAAGAACAGTTGGCTTTTTCAGGAAAACAATTAAGCAACAAGGTTGAACAGCTGAAGCATAGACGGAATAAATTAACCGAATTGAAACGCCAAACGGAAATGCTGAGACTTTCCTACAAAGAATTGGAAGAAAACCAGAAACAGCAAGAACGACGTTATCATCAATTAGAGAGGGAGCTAGCTGAAGCGCAAGCACGCTATCAGGAAAGAATAAGATCCATTCCTGAAAACATGCGAATGTTGATAGATCTAAACCAACAAATAACGCGAACAGAAAGAAAATTACAGCAACTGGAGAAGGCATGGGAAGAAGCACAAAAGAAGCAACAGCAATCGAAAGAGGCACAAACCAAGGCTCTTTCAGAGGTTAATCATGCACATAAGCAATTACAAGAAACGATTCATAGACGTGAAAAAGCAGTTCTTCAATTTAAGCATGCATTGGAAAAACAACATTTTTCCTCTGAAGCAAGCTATCAAAGAGCTAAAATGAAAGAATCCCACCGTTTAGCATTAAAAGAAGAACTGGAGCAATTTAGACAAACACAAGCGACTTTAGAGAAGCAAGTAGAGGAATTAAAAGCAATGCTAAAGGATAAACAACAATTGGATTTATCCAGCATCCAAAATGATTTAAACCAATTGAAGGATAAATATGAAACAGCTATGGAGAAATGGAATGCATCCAAGCAATATTATCAAGAGGCATTAGCCTTAAAGCAAAATATTCAAACAGCAAACGAAAGATCCGATAAACGAGAACAACAGCTACAGATCATAACCGATTTGTACGATATGATTCGGGGACAAAATAATCGCAAAGTATCATTTGAACGCTATTTGCAAATTGAATATTTAGAGCAAATTATTGCTGCTGGAAATGAACGGTTGAAGGAATTATCAAATGGACAATATACCTTTATCCGCAGTGACCGCCAAGAATCCCATGGGAGACAGAGTGGGCTTGCTCTGGATGTCTATGATGCATATACAGGTCAGACGAGAGATGTAAAGACATTATCAGGCGGCGAAAAGTTTAATGCTTCACTTAGTTTAGCACTTGGAATGTCTGATGTAATCCAAAGTTTTCAAGGGGCCATATCGATTGATACCATGTTTATCGATGAGGGCTTTGGAACGCTGGATGAGGAAGCATTAAATAAAGCCATCGATACATTAGTTGATCTTCAGCAAACAGGCAGGATGATTGGGGTTATTTCTCATGTGCAAGAATTAAAGACGATTTTTCCTGCTGTGCTTGAGGTATCTAAGTCTAAAGAAGGCTCTAGCAGAACTAAGTTTTTAATTAAATAATGCTGTGAATGATTGGATTTAGATGCAGCAAAGTGTATAGGAGCAAGGCATTTGCTGAATAATAGCTAAGATCGAGTCGGGAAAAGCTGTTAACATCGTGTGTAAGAAAACTTATGTTAGAGTCTAAAATGTTTAAACTTGCTGTCTGTAATGTCCGTGCGTTCTTTTAAAGGGAGGATAAAAAATTATCTATTTAAAACCGGGAACTTTTCCGGTTTTTTTGCTCTCTAAAAAACAGTATCCGTTTCTACATGGTGAATAACTTTTTTAAAAGTAGTTTCGTCTCCTTAAGCGTTTGTGCTGCTAGCTAATTTCGATCTCCCTCCTGTTTTAGAGGCATGTTTTCTTTATCTAAGTTGTAAGGAACTGTATTTTTTATTCCAAAAACAGAGTAAAAATTATTTTATCCGCATAAACACTAGATTTATCAATGCTTTTTAAGGATTTAACAAGTCATTTTACTACTAATTTACCACTTATGAACGAGTCTTGATACAACTAAATGTCCTAGAAAAGTAAGAATAATAAAAGATACTTCTATTGTGAAATTGAATATGTAATAGGTAGACACTTCAAATTGAGGTGTCTATTTTTATACCTAAATTGAAAGGACGTGATAACACGAAACAACACACAGGAGCGTTGCCCATCGTATAACATCAATTGGATAGATAAGATTCAATTTTAAGAAAGGATAGGTAAAAATATGGAACTTAAATTTGTAATCCCAAACATGGAAAAGATATTTGGTAACTTGGAATTCACTGGAAAAGACAAGACGGAGTAGAGAAGAATCAATGGGCGAATGACTGTATTATCTCGCAACTTCAATCTCTACTCCAATGTTCAAAGAGCAGATGATATTGTTGCGGTTTCCCTACCGAAGCTGGAGAAAAGCACTTTGACTTTGAAAAACGTGTAAAACTGATTAACCCACATATTACTGCAAAGGGTTATAAAATCGGCATTCGTGGCTTCACAAATTACATTTAAATGCTGATGACATGGTAAAAGAATAAAGAAAGAGAGGAATTTATTTTTAAGATTAGCAAATGGAATTGTTATTGATAAAGACGCAACGTTTTGAAATGTTGAAGTTTTCAGCTCTGCCATCGTGAAGTAAGAATTCAAAATAAAGATGGTATGGTATCAGATGAAATCAAAGAGCGTACCTATGACTTAAAGCCCAAAGGACAAGGACGAATGATTCAAGTGAGCATTCCTGCCAGTGTTCCCCTAAAAGAGTTTGACTACAACGCACCTGTAGCTGGCAAAATAGTTGCCCTAATACAAAGTAAACGGAAAGGAGACAATCAAGCATGAAAAAGTATCTTTCCCGTGGCAAACGGATTCATGCGACGGATAAAGACTTAGTATTCCATTTTACCATTGCTACCTTGCTGTATTTCTGCTGATTGTCTTGCTGTTTCATAGCAAAGCAATCTTGCAGACTTACATCATATTGTGATATGCTGTAAGCCTTTTTTACTATCTACTCCTAATTGGAAAGCACACTTCTGTCAACAATTTTTCTGGTTCATTCTGTGTTTTAGGCGAAATATGGTATATATTCATAATATTTCCGCATAGATCATAATTATTTTCCAAAATCCAATGTGATAACTCATCATTGACAGCCTCCAGTTGAGAATAACCACCCTCACAAGTTAAAGCAGCGACTAAAATAGCAGGAATCTTTTTAAATCGTGTATGTACGGTATCTGGATAAGTACCAACTACCGATTGCTGTACTTCTACATCAACCTTATTGTCTGAATCTGTTTCATAAATTACTGCAATATCATAACTTGGGCTTGCAAACTGAACATTTAATTCCTTTGTTTCTTCCCTTAATCTATTCCATAATTCTCCCTCTTGTGAATACCATGATAGCTTACTACGACAGCTAATTACATTTCTTTTTGGTATTTCTTTTACAGCAATATCAAAACTTTTGGGATTGTTACTGTTTTTCAAATCCTGAATCGTATTTTTTAACAAAGTGATTTGCCTTTGTAAAGCTTGTAAATCTTCATTTTTTTGTGAAAGTTGCAATTCTAAATATGCTTCAAGACTATTGGTGTCACCATACTCATTTAAAATTTGTTTAATCATTGTAAGACTAAACCCCATTCGTTTTAACGCTTGAATTCGATTGGCAATGGGTAGTTGTGTTTCGTCATAGTAACGATAGTTTGTAAAGTTGTCAATTTGGGCTGGCTTTAATAAGTCGATTTCATCATAATAGCGTAACATATGGATACTAATTTTTGATAATAAAGCAAAATCTCCTATCTTCAACATCTGTATCAACTCCTTTCTTGTACCTAATATCATAAACTATTACATTGTGATAACGTCAAGCGTTTTTTTCTTTTTTATTGTGGTAGCGATTTTTTTGTTTACTGCTATTGACTCTTACATTATACGAGAGTGTACGATAGAGACAATTCAAAGAATGGAGGTATAGAATGGACGCTATTTCAATTAAAAAGCTAACAAAAACATATGCTGATAAGAAAAGTGCATTAAATGAATTTGACTTATCGGTGAAACAAGGAGAAATTTTTTCTTTATTAGGTTCAAATGGAGCAGGTAAAACAACATTAATCAATATCCTTACCACTTTTTTGAAGCCTACAACAGGAAATGTTCAAATACTAGGTAAAGATTTAGAAAATGAAACACAATTTATACGTTCCAATATAGCCTGTGTAGCACAACATGTTTCGACTGATGATAATCTTACCTTGAAGGAAAATATGCGATTTCAAGGTCGTTTATATGGGCTAGATAAGGAGAGAATGAAAAAACGTATGAATCAGTTAGTGGATATTTTCAACTTGTCTGACTATATAGATAAAAAAACGGAAGCTTTATCTGGTGGAATAAAACGTAGACTGGATATTGCCATGAGTATGATGTCATACCCAAAAATTTTGTTTTTAGATGAACCAACAGTTGGAATGGATATTCAATCGAGGCAAAGCATGTGGGAAATGTTGAAAAAAATAAAAAAAGGATTAGGAGTTACTATTTTTCTCACTACCCATTATTTAGAAGAAGCAGATATGTTAAGCGACACAATATGTTTTATCAAAGATGGGAAAAAAGTACTTCAAGATTCGCCAGCAAATCTTAAACGTTTTACAAGCAAAAATATAATCAGAATCATTACCACTGATATTCAAGACTCTAAAAAACTTGAAGAGCTGCTACTTCAAAAAGATTATGTCAAATATGTTACTGTTAATGATCGTTCCCTCGACATACAAGTGAATGATAGTCAACTCAATTTTTTAGATTTAAATTATTATGTACTTCGTTCAAAGATAAGTTTCGAGGGAATAGAAATTATCGAACCGACTCTTGATGATATTTTTCTTGAGATTATTGATGAAAGGAAAAATTAGTTATGGAAGTGCTTAATATCTTTTGGAAAAATGTAAAATGGCGTTTTCAAAATCCAGCCACGATTGTTATGAACATCATCCAGCCAATTGTTTGGTTATTACTTTTTAGTTCTATGTTTACCCCAGCAGAAAGTATTGGAAATGTAAATTACACTACATTTTTATTGCCTGGGTTGCTGGTTATGACTGTTTTAACAAGTGCTGGGGTAAGTTGTGGTATTGCCAATTATTATTTAAAAGGTGGTGGAAGTTTCTATAGAATTTATATTTCACCTGTCAAACGAAGTTCTATTGTATTAGGACAAGTTTTAGATGTAGAAGTACTATCATTTATTGGAATTGGAATTTTACTTCTCATTTCTATTCCATTTTCTGTAAGTATTGCTTCTGGGTTTTTAGGGTTTATTCTGATTCTACTTCTACTATTCTTATGTGTATTCTTTGTTGGGAGTTTATCTTATGCTCTAAGCTTTGTATTGCCTGATGAAAATGCTTTTATTGGTTTTGTGAATACTATTACACTCCCTTTGTTTTTCCTAAGTACTGCGATAATGCCTGTAGAGCAGTTGCCTGAATTCTTTCAGTTTGCGATAAAGTTCAATCCATTTTCATACGTGATTGATTGTTTAAGAACTTTGATAATTCAAAGTAATATTCAATGGTTTAATATACTATCAATTCTAATTATGCTAACTACTCTAAGTCTTGTATCCTTTACTTTGGCTGTATCTAAACTGAAAAAAGTACAGAAATAAAAGTAAAGTCATGTTTTACTTTTATTGATGAGTTTTAGATTCAAGATTCCATTCGCAACACTTTCCGTGATAAGGTCATTATATGCTCATGCTTCAATTGATGGTGTAAAAGCTAAAATGATACGTTAGTAGCATATAATTTACTACTCTTTTACCACTATGGAAAGCCAAAACATAAGAAAATATGTAAAGAAACGTGAAGTATCTACCGATAGTAACAATGCTCGAAAAGCCCATAGAATAGGGCTAAACGAGCATTTAAGAGATTTAAAAAGATAATCAGAAATTTATACTTTGTTTTATTCCAAAATATCTGCTTTTGCGGTTACGAACATGATCTAGAAAAATGGCTCTTAAATCCCCAATTCGTTCGGGCAAGGACAAGAGAGTCTGCTTGAATAGGCATCGCGATTTTTCAAGGACAGAGAAGCTAGGGAAGCGATACACCGCGATTTTTCAAGGACATCTGCGGATATAGCCTCTGATCTACGTTTTAAGGAGAAAATTGCCCCTTGGAATTTGTACGTTCCAAACAAGTGCTTTTCGCTTTTGTTCCAGGAAAGAAGACTCTATACGGATGAAGCTGAAACGTTCATTGACTCTAACAATACGCTTGCAATAATCTTTCCGGCTGTCTTAGGTGCTGTTTTCCCTGGTAATCCGAGTGCATGAATCGCTTGAATTCCCTCTTTTTTAGCAAAGGAAAAATCTACACCTCCAGGTTTAGAGGCAAGATCAATAATGACGGTAGAGGATGACATGTTAGAGATAAGTTCCTCATCGATCACCGGATATGGAATAGTGTTTACACAAATTGTCATTTCACTTATTATTGTATTTAAGTTCTGGAGTTTAACTGCTGTTAATCCCATCTCCGTAATACGTGCAATATCAGCTTGATTTCTCGCAACTACCGTTACATTGGCACCAACTGCGTCAAATAGCCGTGCTACCGTTTTCCCTACTCTGCCAAATCCCAAGATACATACATTTGCGTTATGAATCGTTTCATCCGTTGCTTTCATTGCGAGCTTCAAGGTTCCTTCTGCTGTAGGAATCGAATTATAAATAGCCACATCGTCACGTTCAAATATTTTTACTAATGTTCTCTTAGTGGCTGTACAAATATGCTGTAAATAATGATTAGCAGTACCTGTATAAATCGTGCAATGTTCTGGTGTACAGGAGATAATTTGTTCGGTAAGAAACAGAGCTTTATCCGAATAAGTTACTTCAACTTTTCCTTTTTCGTCTGTACCGCCAACTGGAAGAATGATCGCATCCAATAGCGAAAGATTCATATTTTCTAATTCTGTATGTTTAATATTGCTTTTCTCAAAAGATAAGTGGTCAAATCCAATTAAATAAAGATGCATGTCAGTAGTATCAGCCAGTAAATTTATTACATGTATGTACCTTGCATCTCCTCCCATAATCAGTACATGTTTTTTATTAGACATACTTACATCCCCTTTTTACAAAATAATAAAGTACCTCTACCTATTCATTCTATAATAATATTGCTGGAAGTATGAATGATTTTAACATAACGTGAATCTTCAATCAGCTAGAGGGGGACTTTTATACCTCACTGATTGTTAGTACCATAAAGGTATGACATAAAGACCTCTGAACAGAATCGGACATTTGACTTACAGTTGAATCGTCCACTTGTCCTCTTAGGTTTCATCTCGTAGCAGGGAAGGGCAGGTCTTGCTACCAGTTACATGTGGGATGAAAGTGATAAACAGTTGGCGTACTTACAATATATTTGCTTTCTTTTTTATAAACTGTTGGAATTATTTTGATTAAAGGGTTTATCAAACTTACAGTTCATGGTAAATTATAAGTACAATGATATTTGAAAGGAGATTTATTAAATGGGGAATTATGTTAAATTAGGGAAATCTGATATTTCTGTCTATCCAATTGGACTAGGTACGAATGCTGTTGGCGGTCATAATATTTACCCAGATATGCTAGATGAAGAACAGGGAAAGAATGTGGTTCGTACTGCATTAGAGCATGGAATTAATATGCTGGATACGGCGTTTATTTATGGTCCTAAACGTTCAGAAGAATTAATTGGTGAAGTTATTAAAGAGTATAAACGTGAAGATATTGTTCTTGCGACAAAAGGAGCACATAAATTTGTTGGTGATGAAGTTGTAATAGATAACTCACCAGCTTTTTTAAAACAGTCAGTAGAGGAAAGTCTTCGTCGTTTACAAACGGATTATATCGACCTATACTATATTCATTTTCCAGATGAAGATACGCCGAAGGATGAGGCAGTTGGGGCATTAAAAGAATTAAAAGATGAAGGAAAAATTCGTTCCATTGGAGTATCGAACTTTACATTAGAACAGCTGAAAGAAGCAAATAAAGATGGGTATGTTGATGTGCTGCAGGCTGAATATAATTTGCTAAAGCGCGATGCTGAAACTAGCTTCTTCCCTTATACAGAGAAGGAAAACATTGCCTTTATTCCCTATTTTCCTTTAGAATCAGGTCTGCTTGCGGGAAAATACAATAAAAATCAGACTTTTACTGATTTACGTGCAGATAATCCTAACTTCCAAGGTGAAAAGTTTCAGGAAAATCTCGCCAAAGTTGAAAAGTTAAAGCTATTTGCAGAGAAATATCATGCAGAAATTGCTCATGTTGTACTTGCTTGGTATTTTACTCATCCTTCTGTCGATGTCATTATCCCTGGAGCTAAACGACCAGAGCAGGTGGTTAGCAATATGCGTGCTGCAGAGATTCAACTCTCTGAAGAAGATGTACAGCTTATTAGCGATATTTTTTCTTAAGAATTCGATTTCGTTTCGTGGGGTATAAATCCTCACGAAACGTTTTACCATTGTATAGCATATTATATTCGTTTTTGCATGGGCATCGTCGTCTAGCTTAAGCGTTCAGCGACTAGTAAATTTCGATCTTCTTCCTGGTGATCAGTCAACATCGACTCGAATATAAAGGAAGACCGACTAAAAGCGGGCTTACCGCTCAGGCGTCGGCATACCCCCTGTTTTAGAGGCATGTTATCTTTAGAAGATCTCCAGTTTGTATGTTGTTAAACGAGTTCTTCTGACTTTTGTTCTATTTACCTATGCATAGTGTCCGCCAATTTTATGGCTTCTTTCGATGGTAATACCAGCATCGGTATAGCTGATAGCGCGAAGAAGAGAGGTAGAACCGTATTTAGAACGGATCGCGTCCATGGCATAACCAATATCATTTTTCTTAGCACGATCTTCAAATAGGCTAAGCTGAGTGTCTTGTTTTACATATAAATTTGTTAATGTTACATAAACTCTCCGGATGCTACTTACTCCATCATAAAATCGTAAAAACAAATCTAGACAAACGTGATACATATCCATGGTAATATTAGTAGGAAGGGAAATTGACTGAGAACGTGAAAATCCGCCTCCTGTTGCTTTTGAATAACCAATTCCTAATTGAATGGTTTTTCCTGCCATGTTAGCGGTTCTTGCTCTACGGCAAACTTCTTCACACAAATCAAGTATGCAAACTTTTGCTTCCGCTTTCGAATAATCACGTAGTAACGAGATACCGTGTCCAAATCCTTTTTGTTCTGTTTTTATAAAATTTCCTAGTACGGGACTTAAATCGATTCCCCAAGAATGCCAATACAATTGCTCGCCCATGATGCCAAAGCGTTTTTTTAAATAACGTAAATCAAAACGGGCTAACTGTTCTATTGTTACAATCCCCATTCTGTTCAAGTTCTTTTTCATTCTGCTGCCAATCCCCCACATTGCTTCTATAGGAAAAGGCCAGATTTTTTGTTGTACTTCTTCATAGGTGCATTCAGCGATACCTTGCTGCTTTGCATGGAGATCCATAACAACTTTAGCGAGAAATTTATTATCACCAATACCGATGGAACATGTAATTCCAAAGCATTCATAAATATCATTTTTAATTCGTCTAGCTACCTCTCGTCGATTGCCAAACAATTTTTGCAATCCATTGACCGTAACCCATACCTCATCAACGGAATAAGGGTGAATAGCTTCTTTAGGAACATATTGGTAAATTAATTTAGTTATTTCAGCTGATACCTTTAAATAATCTGCCATATGTGCTTGAACGATATAGAGATTTGGATCATCCGGCAGCTCAAAAAAACGGCTCACATTACTAATGCCGTATTTTTTCTTTAGTGCTGGGGAAGCGGCGAGTACAATGCTTCCCGATCTATTCGGATCTCCTACAACTGCTAGTAAATCCTTCATTGGATCTAATCCTAATTTCATTGCCTCTACACTGGCGTAGAAGGAACGCATATCGATACATAAGATATCGTTACGTGGATAGGGACTATAATCCATCATGAATCCTCCAATCAAAGAACGTATGTTCCTATTATATGCCGCTAGCAATGGGAATACTAGTGGAAATTTCTTCCTCAATAACCATTGTTAATGGGGAACAAATATTAGAAAGACTTGGCTTGTCGCCAAGTCTTTAGCGAAATCTGTAGTTTTTCTTATACGATAAAGTGAAACTTCATTCCGTGAAATGCTTTTTACACGGAATGTTAGTTGAACCAATCGGGCATTTAGGTGCCGTTTTCTCCCACTTAGACTCTTTTGTATCAATTTAGGACTTGAAGTGGGAAACTTACGGCCCTTACATGCGGGATAAATCCTAAAATTTTATACTTTCCTATAGTATAAAAAACAGTTTAAAAGAAATTTTCCATTTACAGAGGAGGAGAATGTGATCAAGCTATCAAGAAAGATAGCTAAAAATGGTGAAATGAAGGAAGAATGGATCGCCGTTTGGAGCTGACCGGATAAGCTTTAGCCGTGTTTCAACAGGCATTGAAGGAGTATGGTATTACATAGTTAAGAATAAACCGGTATGGACAAGTGCGTGATACTATAAAACTATTGTATAAAAATGCTTCGAGCGATTAGCTAAAATAATGATTCTGTTTATGAAGCCTATTAATAATACAATTGCTGAAGTACTTATAAAAGAAATGGTGAAAACGGTATATAGGGAAGGGAACTGGAAAAAGGGATTCATGTACTGGACATGAATCCTGATACAATGGTTATACGTGACGGTTCGGCGATATCCCATGTAAATTTAATACCAGCTTCAGAAATAACAAAGCTATTGTATACGATTCAACAAGCAGAATGGTTTTCTGCTTATAAATACTCGCTTCCACTTGTAGGAGCTGTTTAGCCGGATGGTTGGTGGTACGTTACAAAATCGTATGCAGCATGTAGCTGTACATCCAAAACAGGAACAATTGAGGGAGTAAGCGCATTATCAGGATACTTAAAAAAATGGTGAAAAATTAATTTTTTCCATTTGGATTAACAATTTACTGGATGAAGAAGGAAAAGATATAGAAGAAAAAAATTATAGATTTAGTAAATCATGTTGATGAACGGTAGAAAAAGGGTAGCTGCAGTATGACATATCGTTTGTAGATTCTCTTGGGAAGGGAGCGCGTCCCAAGAAGATGGGTTGAATTGAAGGCTTAGAACAAAACGCGTACGTTTTAACGGCAGCTATCAAGGGAAAAGCAATAGCAATAAAAAACAAAAAGGGGTTTTAGATAATGACAGCAAACCAAGTTGGATTTGCATTTTTATATTTAGCAGCATTTTTGCTAATTGGAAAGTGGATTCGAGTCCGAGTGACTTGGTTACAGAACTTATTTCTACCATCCTCGATTATAGGGGGATTTTTGGCATTAATTCTTGGACCACAAGTGTTAGGAAAGATTTTAAGTAATTTCGTTTCTAAAGATTCCTTCTGGGTTAATGGAATATTTCCAGAGCAAGTGACAGTGGTATGGAGTGAATTACCAGGGCTATTAATCAATGTCGTGTTTGCCGCTTTATTTTTAGGTGCAACGATCCCCGGGTTAAGGAAAATATGGGATTACGGTGGTCCACAATTGGCTTTCGGCTGGACAATTGGGTGGGGACAGTATGTTATTGGGATTTTACTTTCGTTACTCGTGTTAAGTCCAGTATTTGGTATGCCTCCTTTAGTCGGTGCATTAATTGAAGTTGCTTTTGAAGGTGGACATGGAACAGCCGCTGGTTTAGCAGGGACTTTTAAAGAAATAGGATTTGCTGACGGATATGATTTATCTGTCGGTTTAGCTACAGTAGGGATTTTAACAGGAGTAATTGTCGGGATTATATTAATTAATTGGGCAGTCAGAAGAGAAAAAACAAGTGTGATTAAAGATGTAAAAGGTTTCTCTGATTTAAGAAAGCAAGGAATCATGGAATTCGAAAATAGAGATCCAGCAGCCAAAATGACAGTTCGCCCCGAATCGATTGAGCCGCTCTCATTACATTTTGCAATCGTCGGCCTCGCTGTACTGGTTGGTTATCTGCTTTTACAGTTTTTGATTTGGTTAGAATCTGTGACTGTTGGTAATTTTATAGATATTCGTTTTATGACATATATTCCTTTATTTCCATTGGCAATGATTGGCGGGATTTTTGTTCAGGTTTTCTTTAATAAAATAGATAATGCAAGAATTATTGATCGCAATATGATTAATCGAATTCAAGGATTTGCTTTAGATATTTTAATATTAACCGCTATCGGTACCGTATCGATTGATGTCATAGGTGATTATATGATCCCATTTATCTTGTTAGCTACTGCAGGCCTTCTGTGGAACGTAGTTGGCTTTTTAGTGTTAGCACCGAGGATCATTCCTTCCTATTGGTTTGAACGAGGTATTGGTGACTTTGGGCAATCAACAGGCATTACTGCTACAGGTTTATTATTAATGCGAATTGTCGATCCTAAAGGTGATACACCAGCTTTTGAGGGATTTGGTTATAAACAGCTAGTTTATGAACCCTTTCTTGGTGGAGGACTAGTAACGGCATTATCGGTGCCGCTAATTTATCAATTTGGAGCAATTCCGTTTTTAATTTTTGCCATGATTATGTGCTTAATCGGAGTCCTCGTAGGATTGCTGCATTTTGGGAAAAAATAATTATCTCATGGGTGTTCAAAAAAGGAGTAAAACGAATCGGTAAAGTTTGTAGGCAGGCAGTGAGCTTTCGAGCAGTAGCAGGCGTGCATTTAAACAAAGGGCTGCCAGAAACGAGTGAATATGAAACAGGTGTGTTTGCTTAACTTTTGAACAGCTTGAAGGGGTGAAGGCTTTTTGAATGAATATCATCTTCTTCTATTATTAGCAATAGGGTACCTTGTTTTTGCCATTGATAAAAAACAAACGTATTTTCCAGTTCCAGTAGTACTTGTAATAATTGGTATTCTTCTGTCGGTAATCCCGTTTTTTTATGATGTCATGATTACAAAAGAAATGTTGTTTACATTTTTTCTTCCGGCTTTGTTATTTATTTCAGCTTATCAATTTTCAAGCAAAGCATGGCAGAGAAGCAAGTATATCATTATAACTTTAGGTACGATTGGGTTATTTTTAACGGTAGGGCTGCTCGGGATATTCATCTACACAGTAGCAAACTGGTTTGTACCGCTATCTCTTTTAGCTGCCTTACTGATAGCAGCTGTATTAGCACCTACCGATCCGGTGTCAGTGGTTGCTATTTTAAAACAAGCTTCTCGAGATGAGGAAATATCTGAGATAGTCGAGGGCGAATCCATGCTTAATGATGGAACGAGCATTGTTGTGTTAGGTGTATTATTACAGATGTATACACAGAATACAGGGTTTAACTTTATTGAATTTGTGAACGAGTTTTTACTTGTTTCATTTGGTGGGGCGGCAATTGGTATTTTATTCGGTTGGATTATGAGTAAGGCAATTTACTATACGGATCATTGGCAATACCAAGTAATGCTTAGCATTATTGTAGCCTATGGGAGCTTTTATTTAGGAGAGCTCATTGGGGTTTCAGGTGTACTATCAACGATTACTGCTGGCATGATGCTGTCGTATGAATTTGGGAAAACCATAGAAGAAAAGGAATTTCGCAGACAATTAGATGGTTTTTGGGGGATTGTAGAACCTACTATCTTATCAATCATTTTTTTGCTGATTGGTATTCAAGCAGCAACATACCTCACTTTTTCAGAATGGTTATTTGCGATTGCCATTTTTATCGGAACACTGTTGGTTAGATTTATTGTTATTATCATAATTACACAACTTCAGCCGACATGGAAAAAAACAATTTCTGTAAAAGATTGCGGCATTATAACATGGGCAGGAATTAAAGGAACGATGTCAATTGCTCTAGTGCTTGGATTAAAGGCAACTTTAGGAAATGATGAGATGTTGTTATTCGCTCTTATTTTTGTAACTATTTTACTATCACTTGTCGTTCAAAGCGCAGGTGTTTATCCGATGATGAAAAAATTGCAGCAAAAAGAAAAAAGAGTATAATCCATATAAAAAACTCCACTGTTACTCAAAAGTGGAGTTTTTTACTTGTTTGGAGATTACTTTTTTGAAACTAACTTCATCTAGCTTATGTGCTCAAGCTGTAATAAACTTCAAACATCTTACTACGATTTGTCTAATAGAAGATAAAAAGGAAGTCTACGTGGGAGATAACGACATCTAAATCTCCATTTGCTAACAAATATTTAGGGTGAAAACAGTTTCACTTTATCTTCCCGATTTGAGTGCTTCTAGCTTTTGTTCCACTATAGGAAAGTATAAAATTTTAGGGTTTATCGTATAAAAAAAGATATCTTTCTAACAATGTAAGAGGTTAATCTTCGTTAGACAGTTTTAAGACATCTAAAATCTTAAAGAATAAGCTAAGCATGATAGCAATTACTGTCGCTAACCCCATTCCTGATAATTGAGCAGTACCGATTTGCACGGTTGTACCACTGACACCAATTACAAGTACCACAGTTGATAAAATTAAATTTTGTGAACGGCTATAATCTACATTAGCTTCAACTAGCATTCGTAAGCCACTTGCTGCAATAATTCCAAATAAAAGTAAGGAAATACCGCCCATAACAGCTGTTGGAATGGAAGAAATTAAGGCAGCGAGTTTTCCGACAAAAGAAAGAATAATTGCTACAATAGCTGCCATCCCGATAACCCATGTAGAATAAACGCGTGTAATAGCTAATACACCAATGTTTTCTCCATATGTTGTATTAGGTGTAGAGCCGAAAAAACTGGAAATAATCGTAGAGATTCCATTTCCTGCTAACGATCTGTCAAGACCAGGCTTTTTTGTCAAATCTTTTTTTATAATATTTCCTGTAACGAATAAATGTCCTATATGTTCTGGAATGAGGACAATAGCAGCCGGTAAAATTGTTAAGATAGCGCCCCAGTCAAATTTCATTTGGTAAAAATCAGGAAGTGAAAACCAACTTGCTTCCTTAACAGCAGTAAGATCGACAAGACCGAAAAGATAGGCGATAATATAACCAGAAATAATACCGAGTAAAATGGGTATAATTTTTAAGAAACCACGTAACGTTACCCAGCAAACAATAGTTATAACTAATGTTAATAAAGAAACAAGTGCTGTGTCCGGATCTATTGTCCATGACTTATCGGTACCAGCAGGAGCAATCCAACCGGCCATTTCTGCTGCAGTAGGAACTAATTCGAGCCCAATTACAGATACAATAGCACCCATGGCGGCAGGTGGGAAAATAACATCGATCCAATGAGTTCTAACAAATTTAATAATAAATGCAACTAGAGATAGAACAACACCTACAGCAAAGAAACCTCCCAATGCATAACTATATCCATCACCACCTGTGTAATCTGCTAAAACAGCAGATACAGGAGCAATAAAGGCGAAACTTGACCCCAAATAAGCGGGAATTTTCCCTTTTGTAATAAATAGATAAATGATTGTTCCAATTCCGTTCATTAATAATATCGTTGCTGGATTAACACCAAATAAAATAGGTACAAGAACGGTAGATCCAAACATAGCGAATAAATGTTGAATACTAAGTGGTAGACTCGTTAAAAAAGGTAATCGCTCGTCTACTTGAATTTCTGTATGTTGTGCCATCTTGAGTTCCTCCTTGAAATTTCCCAACAGTTACCACTTAAAAACAGAAAAGCACCCTGCCTTGTAAGGGGCAGGGTGCTTGAATAAAAGATCAGCAAAACACAATTTATCTCTTATTCACAGATTTCCATCTGTTTCACCTTAGCAGCCTCACAGGACTGAATTAAAGGTAACCGTCTAAATATATCCATATTATTATGCCAGTTAATAAACTCTTTGTCAATCATTGTTTGATGATAACAAAGATAAAAATTTAACACAGTATGCTATTTCATACTTTAGAAATATCCAAACTATTAAAAAAACCAGATAAACTTTTGTGTCTTTGGACGGTGAACTTAATTCCATCTGTCGCTAGGGTTAGGATGTTCAATAAATCTGTCACAAATGACACCATTCAAAACTCCAAATCGATGCCAATTCGAATTTCTATGCGCGGGATGTGCTTAGTGTCAGACTGTAAACGGATAAGTAAGATTTCTTAAAAAGCGCTTTTCTTTTTCAAGGACAGGTAAAACTCTCACAGCGATAATCGTTGCTTTCTCATAGTTAAGGAAGCATCGACAGCAACCCATCTGAGTTTTCAGAAGCTCCAGCCTTAAAACCCCCTCCGTTTTTTTGACTCCTTTTTAAGAAGCACACCTAAAGCCATTTTTGCAGTTCTCTTTTTAAAATCTTTCCACTTGTTGTCTTAGGTAACTCTTCGACAAATGAAATTGCTTGCGGACATGATGAATTCTTAGATTTTTCTTTGCAAAATGAGAGGATTTCCTTCTCAGATACCTGTTGTTTATTTTTTAGAACAACAAAGGCATGGGCAATTTCACCAATTTCCTTATGTGGTACGGGAATGATTGCCACTTCTTCTATTTTGGGATGCTGTAATAATAACTTTTCTAAATAGGCAATTGAAATGCCTCCATCCGGGATATCTTTACGAGCTTCTTTCACATGAATGCGGCCATCTTCATCAACTGTTCCTTTATCTCCAGTAAAAATCCATCCGTCTTCCAGCACTGGATGAAGCTGAGCATGCTGTAGTGTTCCATTTCCTTTGACGATAATATCTCCAACTTCTTTCCCATTATGAGCAACATCTTCTCCCTTATGATTAACAACACGTACTTTTGTTTGATTCATAAAAACCCCACCTTATTTCCTTTATTCTTCATATTCGGTATTATAAAAATTATATCATAATTTTTTGAAAGCGTTTTATTTAATGGTTTAAATCTCTTGACGAGTTCTTCTTGCAAGTTATGAGTTTAAAAAACAATAAGTGCAACTAGGTTTTCCTAGATGTACAAACCTAAGAATTAAATTCGGCTTCAAATGAAATAGGTAAATAGTTATTAAATAGGAAAATTGTCTCTAGTTATTAGATTAAATATAAAAATTTTGTTATGATTAATATGTTGAAAAATAGGTAGAAGCGATTCTATATTGTATATTTGAATCATCATATATTATAGAGAGAACGCTTTTCCTGTGAATATATAAGTAAATATATGGAAGGTGGAAGTTTTATGAGTTTTAACAAACCCAAGATAGTGATCTTAGGTGCTGGTTATGCTGGTCTAACGACAACTAGACGACTTTTGCAAAAACTATCTCCAGAACAAGCAGAAATTATTTTAGTTAACAAACACAATTATCATTATGAATCTACATGGTTACATGAGGTTGCTGCTGGAACAATTAATCCAAATCAAGCACGAGTGATGATTAGCGATGTTATTAACCCAACTAAAGTTCGCCTTGTATTTGATGCAGTAAAAAGAATAGATAAAGATGAACAACGTGTCATTTTAGAAAACAGTGAACTCGAATATGATTATCTTGTTGTTGCACTTGGTTTTGAATCAAATGATTTTGGAATTAAAGGAATGGCTGAACATGCTTTTGCAATTGAAGATATTGAGACAAGTCGCTTAATCAGTGAACACATAGAATACCAATTTGCTAAATATCAAAGTGGAGAAGAAGTAGACGAACATAGCTTAAATATTCTTGTTGGTGGAGCTGGATTTACAGGAATTGAATTTGTAGGAGAGCTCGCTGAACGTATACCGCAGTTATGTAAAAAATACGATATCGACCGCAGTAAAGTAAGAATTATCAATGTAGAGGCTGCTCCATCTATTCTGCCAATGTTTGATAAGGAATTAGTTGCTTATGCTAAAAAGTCCTTAGAAGATCGCGGGGTAGAAATTAAAATTGGTGCCCCTATTTCCGAATGTACACCAGAAGGCTTTATCGTTGGAGAAGATAAAGAACTAATAAAAGCTGGAACTATTGTTTGGACAGGTGGAGTAAAGGGAAGCTCTGTACTGGGTGAGTCGGGCTTTGAATTAGTAAAAGGAAAAGTAAATGTAAATAGTGATTTACGTATGCCTGAAGAAGAAAATATATTTGTAATGGGTGATTGTTCTTGGGTTTGGAATAAAGAAGAAGATCGTCCATATCCTCCAACTGCTCAATTAGCCATGCAGGAAGCTGATGTTGTTGCAAAAAACTTGGTTGCTTTACTTAACAATGAGCCATTAACTGATTTTGTATTTGAAAGTAAAGGTACAGTCGCATCACTTGGTCTTTCTGATGGTATTGGAAGCATTTTTAATGATTATAAGCTTAAAGGAAAAGCTGCTGCTGCAATGAAAAAAGTAGTAGATAATCGCTCACTATTCCTTATCGGTGGACCGAAATTAGTACTTAAAAAAGGAAAATTTCGCCCTTTCTAAGAATAGATCGTTAAATTTTATAAGGAGGCTTTACAAATATGAAAAATAAGACGCTATGTAGTATTTTATTAGTAATTGCTTCGTTAATAGGGTATAGGCTGTTAAATGATTATCTAGAAGATCAACGTGATTTTAGATAATCATTCAGGAGAAACCATCTGATGACTTGTCATAAGATGGTTTTTTCATGTGCGCCAGGCATGTTGACTATCTAGGTGGTGAAAGTCCGTTGTGATGGTACACATTAACCAACCCTAGAGAAACGCAAGGTACTTATTGTGAGGCAAGGCTGAACAGTTTATAGTGTTTCTATACCATAAATGAAGTTGCCCTTTGTCGCGCGTGTAAGGTGTCGTAAGCCTACCACTTCAAGATTATAGAGAATACATAGAAGTTTAAATTGGAGAAAACGGCACCTAACTGCTCGATTCGTTTAAAGGCCTTTTAGGTCATACCCTTGCGGTACTACATTCGTGTAAAAAGAGTTCCACGGAATGAGTTTCACTTTATCCCGTCCGAAATTCTCCTGTTTATACGTTGCTCCCCCAAGCGCTTCTAGCTTTTGTTTCATGGTAAAGACCTGAATTTTAGAACATCTATTTAAGTATCTATTTGCTAACTTCCTTAGACGCTGTTTTTTAAAACTAGGAGTTAAGTAAGTACTTGCTATTGAGTAAACTTTAGGTACATTAAAAAAGTAAAAGCGGAAAAGTAATTCTTCGCCAATCATTATTCCGTATAAATGGTGAGGGAGCAAGTTTTTTTTATTCTATGAATGACCTCATAATGAATTAGCAATACTACGTACAGGAGGTCATTTACATGAAGAGAGTAATCATCATTGCTTCTTTGTTATTTTGCTTGACAATACCGGAGTTTGTGAATGCTGAAAGCGAGCGTCCATCCGATGTTTTTATAAAAAAAGTTGAAGTGAATCAATACAGTTTAAATGAAATTGATCAATTGTTTATTGATCAGCGAAGGTTACAAACATTAATACAACAATTGAAACAAAAAGTATATCAGCCCCCTGTTAATGCAAGGATTAACAAGAGAGGAAAAATTATTCCTGAACAATTAGGAACTACTGTTGATACAGATGAGTTTCATATCTTGTTTCATAAAACGTTTTATGATGCTACAGCTAAAGGATTTAACGTGCCCACGATGCCGGTCTATCCGCGTGTTGATAAAACATTACTAGAAGAAATTAGTAAAAAACAATTAGGGAGCTATGTAACTCACTATAAAGAAACAAATCAAGAAAGAACACGTAATATTGAACTTTCCGCCAAAGCCATTGATAATCATGTTGTATTCCCTGGAGAATTATT
Source organism: Virgibacillus proomii (assembly GCF_900162615.1). NCBI lineage: Bacteria > Bacillati > Bacillota > Bacilli > Caryophanales > Bacillaceae > Virgibacillus > Virgibacillus proomii. Next base: position 1,607,186 of record NZ_FUFN01000010.1, read on the forward strand.
TTCATTTAATAAAGTAGTCGGCGAAAGAACGATAGATAAAGGGTATAAACGAGCACCAGTTATTGTTAAAGGGGAGTTATCGGAAGATGTCGGAGGCGGGATATGCCAAGTATCTTCTACCTTATTTAATGCTGTTAATTTGCAAGGGATTGAAATTGTGGAAAGGTACACACATAGTAAGCAAGTGCCGTATGTTCCTCCGGGAAAAGATGCAACAGTAAGCTGGTGGGGGCCTGATTTCAGTTTTAAGAATAGATATAATCAACCCCTTTTAATTCGAGCGGATGCAAATAATGGAAAAATGAGAGTACGAATTTTTTCTTCAGATATAGCTGAGAATTTTGTCGGTCAAGAATAAAGTAATTTGTAAACGAATCCTTGATGTATGATGCAAGGTCTTGTGAGATTGGATATGTTCTCCCCTTTAGGTAGATAGAATAAAAAATAACATCTTTTGACCTGAAGGGGAGTTTTTCTTGTGTCTATTAAACGGCTTTTCAAAGAGGAAAAATATAAAATCCTAAAGGCTTGTGAACAAGATGGGCGGTGATTTACCTAGCTGTCTCTTATAGAAAGTTCTAACCCTGTTTATGGGCTTCGATTGCAAAGCTAAGCTTTACTTCATCACCAACAAGTACGCCACCAGTCTCCAGCGTTTGATTCCATGTTAGTCCAAAATCTTTACGGCTAATCGATGTTTCTCCATTAAAACCGGCAACCATGCTTCCACTCATTGGGTCCTTACTTTGGCCCCCAAGTTCAACAGCCACGGTAATAGGCTTTGTCGTACCACGAAGAGTAAGATCACCCACTACCTCATAATTGGTTTCCGACTTTTTATTAATTTCCTTCGATATAAACGTTGCTTTTGGAAATTTTTCCGTATCAAAAAAATCTGCAGAGCGTAAATGATCATCCCGGTCTTTATTGCGTGTATCAATACTATTTACATCAACAGTAAGTTCAATTTTTGCATTGGTTAAAGCATCCAAATCTGCTTCAATTGTTCCATCAAAATCATTAAATGTACCTTTTGCTCGAGAAATCATCATATGCTTCACTGAAAAGCTGATTTCACTATGAACAGTATCCACTTTCCAAATAGATTTCGTCACTATAAACACCTCTCTAATAACTTTTTCTTTGTTTATTACTTTATGTAACCAAGTATAAAATAGGAACTTTATGTTGTCAAGTAATTATTGATCACTATCTCTACTCATTTTTTTTCGTTAAGGATCCAAAATCATCATGCAAAGAAGTCGTATGAGAAAAAAGGATCTTAGTGAGAGAGAAAACTAATTTTCAGAGAATTATTCCATTAAGTAGTTGATATGAAATAGAATGTCACTATTATATTTCGATTACCCGCAGCAAAGTAATTTAAAACAAAAGTTTATTCGCCGTCCAAAAGTGAAGGGAAATGGAAAGTAGTAGAGGGAAAGGGATTATTTAGAAAAGGGAAGGGGCTATAAATGGATAAAGAGGCATTAATTTGTACTGTAATACACTTGTTGCCTTAGCTAATCAGGTGGTTAGTAGCAGGTAAGTAGTTTTTAATCGATCACCCTTGTCAATAGAGAGGCTCGAACACTCCATTGCAATAGCTATTATATTACCTACTTCGATTATTGCATGGCTTAAGAACAATGATGTAACTACAAAAGGGAACAACAACACAAGTATTACAAGCTAACGTACTAATTAGTTCGCTGAAAGATAAGAAGAATTATTAGCTTTTTGATAGTCTAGTTTTAGACATGGGTTATGCTTATTTTTTATTCCCAGCTCAGGGATTGATTACGCACTTGCTTTTACCGTAGTAGGATTTACAGGTGTTTTTGCTGAGAAAATGAAACAGGCAGTCCGGCAAAACAAAGCCAAACAGTATTTGACTTATATTGTTTTAGGCGTGTTGTTAGGCTGCAGATTACGTTTTATAGCCCATTATATTGCTTGAGTTGCCTTTTTGAATCAGCGATAAAAGGACAGTCAGTCTGGTTCTATTCACTAATTTATAATGATTTTTACATGATTCCAGCATTTCTACTGAGTGCTGCTGTCATCATATTGTTATTTCATAATCAGCCTCGGGCATTACTGCAAAAGTCGGGATCCTAAACTGGAGGCTAAGCACAGCCGCATTTTTAAAATTTTCCTCTGTCATAGCTGAAATGTAAAGGGTTCAACAAAATAACAATCCTTTTAAAACAGCTATGAGAATACTAAACTTGCTAAGAAAGCCTCATCTTAAAATGAACTAAACCCTCAAAAAATGCATAGGTTATAGCACACTTATTGGAGAGGAAGGTTTAGTGATGGAGCTTTCTTTATCTCATTTTTTATATAGTTTATTTACATTAATCATAATCGGAACCATGATCATGCGAAAAGGTGTTGTCCTTCCAACTTTATTAGGTACTTTTTTTATTGCCTGGTTATACAAAGGCAGTATCGTAGATGGGTTTACAGCGATTTTTAAAGCGAATTTAGTTGCGGCACAAGAACTGTTTAGTATCTTTCTAATTATTACGTTTATGTTAGCCTTATTAAATTCGCTTAGAGATCTAGGGGCAGATAAGCACATGATTCAGCCTATTCAAAAATGGATGGTTAATGGGCATATATCTTATTTTGTTTTAGTTACAGTAACCTATGTTATTTCTTTGTTTTTTTGGCCGACACCTGCCGTTCCGTTAGTTTGTACTTTGTTAGTACCAGCAGCTATACGAGCAGGATTACCGGCTGCTACAGCTGCAGTAGCAATCGCAATTGCAGGTCAAGGTATGGCCCTTTCCTCTGATTATATTGTTCAAGTAGCTCCAAACTTATCTGCTGCTTCTGCAGGTGTTGAGACAGCCGCAGTAGCAGAACAAGCGTTAATTTTATCCTTAATCACAGGCGGAATTGCTATTAGTTTAGCTTATATATTGTATCGGAAAACCATTCGCACAAAAGAAGACCCTTTAAATAATCAAGAACTTAAAAATATGCAAAACATTAGAGAAAGAACTCAAGAGCAACAAGGGCCAAGACTAAAAACATGGAGTAAGATCTTTGCTGTTATTGTTCCACTAACGTTAGTGACGGTAGTCATTTATATGATTTATGAAAAACTTAATTCCGGAAGAATGAGTGGATTAGAAGGAGGAGATGGTGCTGCTTTTATAGGTGGAGTTGCGGTTATTCTTCTGCTATTATCGACCATTGTCCTTCGAAAGCAACAATCACTGGATTATGTCACCAAACATATTACGGATGGGTTTGTTTTTGCTTTTAAAGCGATGGGACAAGTAATTCCGATTGCAGGATTTTTCTTTTTAGGCAGTTCGGATTTCTCAGCAAATATTTTGAGTTTGAAAAATAAAGCACCAGCGTTTTTATTTGATTTAGTGCAGTCGACTCAAGCATATTTACCGCAAAATGAATGGTTAGCAGCATTAAGCATTTTAATAATCGGAATGGTTACTGGATTAGACGGTTCAGGGTTTTCAGGTCTGCCATTAACGGGTGCACTAGCAGCCTCTCTTTCGTCAAGTGGAATGGATACAGCAACTCTTGCTGCAATTGGACAAATGGGAACGATATGGACGGGAGGAGGAGCTCTGGTTGCCTGGTCTTCACTTATTGCAATTGCAGGATTTTGTGGAGTACCCGTAATGGAGCTTGTTCGGAAAAACTTTATCCCCGTGATTTGCGGCTTGTTTGTAGCAACGCTGGCTGCTGTAATAATTCTTTAAGAATAGATAGTTAATTTATTAACCTGAATCTCAATAAAACATGGGATTCAGGTTTTTACATATCCTGCTAGTTACGGATTATATCTTAAAACATGTATATAAAATGAAAAAGAATAATATAGTATACAGAGGAAATTAATTTATTTTACTATTCAAAACTATTTTATATTTTAAATAAATTAAGCTAAAATCTTAAAAGCGCTTTTCAAAGTGGTTACTAAAAAGGAGGAGAGGGATGTCTAGTATACTGGTTGCTGTTATTGGAATAGTTGTTTTTGCTTTAGGTTATCGCTATTATTCTAAATTTGTAGCGAAAAAGATTTTTAAACTAGATCCAAATTATGTTACCCCTGCACATCGTTATAAAGATGGGGTAGATTTTGTTCCAACAAATAAATTTGTTTTATGGGGTCATCATTTTACATCTGTTGCTGGAGCTGCACCAATTCTTGGACCAGCTATTGCTGTTTATTGGGGATGGTTGCCGGCATTTTTATGGATCGTTTTAGGGACCGTGTTTGCCGCTGGTGTTCATGACTTCGGTACATTAGTTTTATCAGTGCGTAATAAGGGACAATCCGTAGGAACATTGGCTCATCGTTTAATTGGTCAACGTGCAAAGGTTTTGTTTTTATTCATTATTCTTATCCTTGTATTAATGGTAAATGCGGTATTTGCTTGGGTTATTTCAAACTTATTTATTTCCTACCCGGCAAGTGTCTTACCGATGTTTATTCAAATTCCTTTAGCCGTTTGGATTGGATATGCGGTATACAAACGAAATGCCAAGATGCTTCTTCCATCCGTAGTAGCTTTAGTTATTATGTATGGAGTTGCCATTTTATCAAGTAAGATTGAAATATTGCAAATAGACTTTGTGCAGTATTTAGGGGGCGAAGGGGGGACTGGAATATTTGGGTTAAGTACCGTATCTTCAGCATTTTTTATTTGGATTATTATTTTAATGATCTATGTGTACATCGCTTCCACGTTGCCGGTTTGGAAATTACTGCAGCCGCGGGATTTTATTAATTCACATCAGCTTGTTGTTGGCTTAGGAATTTTATATTTAGGATTACTGTTTACCAACCCTGAAATGACTGCGCCAGCAACAAATGCTAATGCAGATACACCATGGCTGCCATTATTATTTATTACGATTGCTTGTGGAGCTATATCTGGATTTCACGGTCTTGTATCTTCTGGAACTTCTTCTAAACAATTAAATAAAGAAACGGATGCTCGATTTGTTGGATATTTGGGGGCAGTTGGCGAAGGGATATTGGCACTAGTTTCTATCATTGCAGTTGCAACGTTTTTTACCAGCACTCGAGACTTTTCCAATGTATATCAGAGCTTTGCTGAAGCTAATGCGAATGGCCTAGGAGTATTTGTAGAAGGCGCAGCTGTATTAGCAGGAGGACTTGGCATTCCGAGTGATGTTGCAGTTACCATTGTATCCATTATTGTAGTTAGCTTTGCGGCTACAACGCTTGATACGTCCATACGACTAATGCGCTACATAATTTCTGAATTGGGTAGTGAATATAAGCTCCCAGCGTTAACTAAAGTTCATATCGCAACATCCATTGCTGTTATCTCTAGTGCCGCACTTGTTTTACTCCCAGAAGGCCCAAAAGGATTTGGCTCTGGTGGCTATCAATTATGGCCATTGTTTGGTACTGCCAATCAACTTTTAGCAGCAATTAGTTTAATGTTAATCGCAGTTTGGTTAAAGCGGTTAGGAAGAAATTATGCACTCGTACTGATCCCAATGATATTTTTGATGGTAATGACGCTTTATGCTATGTTCCAGCAGGTTGCTTTTGAATGGTCATGGATGGGAAGTGCACCTAACACATTATTATTTATTTTAGGAGCGATTATATTTATATTTGCCATCTGGATTATTATTACCGCTTTTTCCGTTTTACGGGAAGATCATGAACGTCCATTAGAATAGCAACGGCTTTTAAAAATAAAAGGAGATTAAATGATCCTCTTTATATCTTTAAGGGTGTCAAAGATCTGATTAAATAGTTGGTATGTTTTTAGTGGATTTCTTTGTTACCTACAGCTAACAGTTATTTAGCTTTTGAATCCACATTTAAAGGGGACAGATAAAGATGCTTGAACAAATTAAAAAGCTTGTTCACTACTATGAGGAAGTTATTAGTTTACCGCACCGTCAAGAGATTGCACGGGAGTTAAGGCATGAAGATGATATATTTTTATTACTACTTTATTCAGAGATGATTGGAATTCCTAATCCAGTCTATTATTACACATTAGAACTATATCCCTATTTATTAGAAAAGTTCCATGATTGGCATCTGCGAATGGGGATGGAAAAATCGCCTTTATCCGGTATTCGCTGCTGTTAATTATCAAGTAGGGGGGAGAGAATTGGAAGACTTCCTAAAAAAAATTATCTTTATAGGTGGCAAGGGGGGAGTGGGGAAGTCGACATCTGCTGCTGCGCTTGCTTGGAACAGAGCAAAAGAAGAAACACAAACACTGCTTATATCCACCGACCCTGCCCATAATCTAGGTGATATATTTAATCAGAAAATTGGAGGACGAATAAAAAAGATCAGTAAACATTTACAAGTCATAGAAATTGATCCAGATCATGAAACCAAAGTCTATATTAACGAGGTAAAAGAAAATATCAAGCATTTAGTCCAGCCACAAATGATGGATGAGGTAAATCGTCAACTCGACACAGTACGGGCATCCCCTGGTGCAGATGAAGCAGCACTATTTAACAAGCTAGTGTCCATCATTTTGGAAGAGAAACATCATTTTGATCAAATCATTATCGATACTGCACCGACTGGTCATACTATTCGACTACTTACATTACCTGAGTTAATGGGTGTTTGGATAGAAGGTCTATTACAACGTCGAAAAAAGACGAGTGAAAACTATACTCAACTGTTAAATGATGGAGAACCGATTGAAGATCCTATTTATGAAGTATTACTTAAACGAAAGGAACAATTTGCTAAAGCTCGTAAGTTGTTATTAGATGATCAAACATCAGGATTTATTTTTGTAGTTAATCCAGAGAGCCTGTCTATTATAGAAACAGAAAAGGCAATTCATTTTCTTGTAAAGCATGGCCTGCATGTGAAAACATTAATAATAAATAAAGTCTTACCAGAGGAGGTAGAAGGAGACTTTTTACATCAGCGAAAACAAATAGAACGTTCGTATATGAAAAGAATAGAAACCACTTTTACGGATCAAGCAAAAGTGTATGTTCCTTTATTTGCTAATGATATTATTGATATAATACAATTAGAAAAATTCAGTTCCTTCTATTCCACTGGTGATGTTTGAAAAATTGTACGTCCTTTTGCGTACAAGTCCCAAAAATAAAGACATATAGAAACTTATGGTAGCAAAGGTATCAGCAAGAGAGGCTTATGTTTAGAAATAGGAAGTGTAAGAAAAAATCAACGAAGAATTCGATTTGATTGTCGGAGGCATCCTCTTTAGAGTATGAGGACTATCCTTGGTCTATGCCTAGAAGCTTGGTGCGTATAATTTTTCTCTACATGAGCAAAAAATTTCTCAAAAAATAATTAGAAAGAGGAAGGGATTTCTATGAAAGCATTTGTCCATGAACGTGATGAATTAATAGTGAAGGAAATGGAAGAGCCAATTCCTAAAGCAAATGAAGTATTAGTTAAACTCAAAGCTGCGGGACTTAACCGTCGAGATTTATATATTCCTCAGCGACGAAAGGGAGTTGAATCACCACTTATTTTAGGCTCAGACGGAGCAGGAGTAATAGAAAAAGTTGGTGAAGAGGTTCAAAGAGTGCAGGTAGGGGATGAAGTTATCATAAATCCGTCGCTAGGGTGGTTTGATAATAGTGATGCACCGCCTGCAGGGTATGAAATATTAGGAATGCCTGATCATGGTACGTTTGCTGAAAAAATTGCTATTGATTATCGTCAAGTAAAGAAAAAGCCTGCTCACTTAACGTGGCAGGAAGCCGGAGTGCTTGCACTATCTGGGTTAACAGCATATCGTGCACTGTTTACAAAGGGACAAATAAAGGCAGGAGAGACGGTATTTATTCCTGGTGCAGGGAGTGGTGTAGCTACATTTTTAATTGCATTTGCAAAAAATATTGGTGCAAAGGTGATTGTGACATCTCGAAGCAGAGAAAAGCTGGAGCAAGCAAAATCATTGAGCGCCGATATACTACTCCATAATGAAAATGATTGGAAAGTGGCGTTAAAATCGGAAACAGTGGATCTCGTCATCGATAGTATAGGACGAGCTACCTTTCAACGATCGCTTGATGTGCTGAAAAAGGGTGGAAGAATGGTTGTGTTTGGTGCAACAACGGAAGATACAGTGACCATCAATTTACGTGAATTTTTCTATGGTCAGTATCAACTGTTTGGCTCAACAATGGGAAGCAGACAAGAGTTGACAGCGATGCTTGCTCATGTTGAACAATATCAATTACACCCAGTTGTCGATAAAACTTTTTCATTACAAGCTATGCCGGAGGCGCTGGATTATTTAAACGATAATCACCAATTTGGAAAAATTGCTATTGATTTATCCATATCATGATTAAAAGTACTTGTTTTGTAGCTTACAAACAGAAGAACTTATGACGGGATAAAATGAAACTTTATTCAAGGAGTGCTTTTCTCCTTGAATGTTTGTCGCAAGGGTATGACCTAAAGGCCCTTAAACGAATTGGGGATTTAGGAGCCGTTTTTCGGTTCGTAACATCATTAGCACATTTTTGAAATAATAAAAATACGGCTTCTTATATCCGGGCTAAAGGAAACATCCCTGCAACAGGGGTTTCTACGAAAGTGCCAATTTTGCTACCGCTAATGTGCTTAAGCTAAACGACGAAGCTATTTTCAATAAAGATATTCAAGAAAAAATTGCACCTCCAATTGGTAGATTATGTTAACAATGGGGGTGCACTTCAAAACAGTATTTTTTAGATTAGGCTGGAGATTTTTCTATCCAGTCTTTACCTTCTAAGTGTCTAGTTACGAGCATGCTGGAAACTGTATCACCAGTAACATTAATCATTGTTGCAGGAGGGTCAACCACTATTCCAATAGCAGAAATGATTGGTAAAGCTTCTAATGGCAAGCCGTACAGTGTAATAATCATCATTTCGCCCATAAAACCTCCACCGGGAATACCACTCATTACAATCCCAGACAATAAACAAATTCCAATTGCTGTTAAAAAAGTATCGATTCCGGAAAAGTCCAAATTAAATACACCGAAGACAAAGGCGATTTTTAACATAGCTGAAAGACATGAGCCATCCATATGTATGGTAGCACCAAGCGGAAGCACTGTTTCCCGAATATCCTTAGGAACTCCTATTTGCTTTGCAGCTTGTAAATTAGCGGGTAATGAGGCCACACTGCTACCAGTACCAAGTGAAGTTGCAGCTGGGGCAAGTATGTTTTTCCAAAATCGGGCTATTCCCTTTTTACCACCAGCGATAAAAGCATATAAGGTAAAGCCGATGGCAAAATATAAGACAGATACTGGATAATAAATAATTACTGCTTTAGCGTAATCACCAATTAATTCTGCGCCAAACTCCCCAACTAGAGATGCAAAATAAGCGCCTAGACCAATCGGAGCGTAGTACATAACAAGTTGTATAATTTTCATAAATACTTCTGAGCCACTTGTTAAAAATGTGGTGAATGCTCTTCCTTTTTCTCCGGTAAGTCCAGTTGCTACACCGATAAGTACGGAAAAAACAATCAAAGCAAGCATGTTATCGCGTGAAAATAAGTCTACAAAATCAGGAACAGTAAACGTATTTACTAGTTGTTCAGAAAAGCTCATTTTCTCTTGAACCTCATCTGGTTTTATTCGTGGGATATCCACACCAGAACCAGGTTGGAAAATAACGGTAGCAACTAGCATAAATACTGCAGCAAAGATTCCGGTAATCACAAACACTGTTATCATAGAACCCATTATCTTTCCCAGCCTTTTCATGCTGTCCATACTTGCTATAGCAGATGAGATTGTAAAGAAAACAAGCGGCATTACAATCATAAATAGCAAGTTAATAAACAAATCGCCTAATGGCTTAATAACCGTAGCGTCTTTGCCGAATATAAGCCCAATAATGGACCCGATAATGATTGAAGCAATTAATATGATCGGAAAGCGATAGGCTTTTAATTTACCCTTCATATCAGTTCATTCCTTTTTCGTGTAATGAAATAAGATAGCTATTCTATTCTACACGAAAAATAATGTTAACAAAAGGGACTTCATCTATATTTGCCAATTATAATTGTCATAATAGGGCTTTTAACAAGAGCTAAGTTACCAAACTACATCGGTTACCAACAGAATGTGAAAAATTTCGGTTATAAATACGGTTGCACAAGGTCAATAACATGTTGGAGTTTCTTACTATTTTTTTCGTATACATTCTTACTTTCCTCGTTTTCAGTGGCTAAAGAAAACAACTCCAAATCCGCTTGACATTTTTTCAAGTTTGCAAGCAATAACGCTTTTTCTGTTGGTTCAGGGACAGTAATTTTATCATCGTATAAATCAAGGTATAACTGACCATTGTTATCCGCTTGGGCAAGAAATACATTTTCAATGCTTACATTTTGTTTATCTAGTTCAGTTTCTAACCAGTTTACATTTAACGATAAATTAGCAAGTGATTCTAACATTATCTCTCCATCCATGATAACCGTTTGTGGTTCTTTTTCTGGGGCTACATTTATTCCTAAATCTTTTGCTGTTAATGGGCGATTTTCTTTTTTAGGGAGTACATTTAATTCTCCAGAAGATTCAAGAACAGCAAATTCCACATCTGATGCTAAAAAAACGTTATTCTCTCGTAATGCTGCTAACAAATCATCTGTTGAGTATCCTTCTTTTTTTAGATTATCCTCCATAATTTTACCATCTTGAATAAGTACAGTGCTTTTACCTTCTGTAAAATCACGAAATCGTTTACTTTTTAATGACAAAAACTCGGCGATATAGGGAACAATAAACCAAATGAACATGGAAATTAAAGCATACATAAAATTGGCATTTGGATCAATAGCATGAACAGCAGCAATTCCCCCTAGCACAATACCTGAAATATATTCGAAAATGTTTAACTGTGATATTTGTTTTTTACCTAGCCATTTTGTCATAAAAAACAAAATGACTAACATAGAAAACGACCGAATGGTTACGTTAATCCAATCTGGCATTGAGAAACCTCCTTTCATAAAAAACTGGTAAAAATGACGAAGCGAATGTTTCGTTGGCTTGTTTCTTTAGTTTTCTTCGATTTAACTCATACACTGTATACCATATGTTGCCTCGATTTTTGCCGGACAGGACTTGCTTGTGTCGGCTTGCAACAGTACCGGAAAAAACATAGAATCGATAATTCGCACGCATAAAAAACGTTTTTTTCTTTCCCAAGCAAGGAAAGCTACGTCAGCTACGCATCGCACGCATAAAAAGTATACTGCTTTTTCAAGGATAGAGTAGCTTCGACAGCAATACAACGCGGTTTTTTAAAGGATAGGGAAAAGCGTGAAAGCGGTACAACAGAGTTTCATGGACGTGTGTAGTTGACATTGATCCTTTTCATTCCGATTGCTCAAAATATAACTTCATTTATATTGCGGTTCCTCTTTCGTCAGTTTAATGACTTGTTGTTGCAAATCTTTTTTCACTTCCGCTACAATCTGCATTGCTTGTTCGAACTGTTTTTGTTGTTCTTGTTCCTTGGTTTTTTCTATAAGCAATTGTAAAGTAGCCTCAATACTTTTAATGGAAGAAAAACATCCTTTTACTTGTGCTCCGACTGTCACGTTATTAACCTCCTAGCCTTTTGATTTAAAAATTATTGCTCCAATCACACCGAAAATAATCGCTGAGGAAATACCAGCACTTGTTACTTCAAACATTCCAGTTACTACACCAACTAAACCGTGGATTTCAGCTTCCTGCATAGCGCCATGAACTAAAGAATTACCAAAGCTTGTAATAGGTACCGTTGCACCTGCACCAGCGAAATCAATTAATGGTTCATATAGACCGAAACCGGATAAAATTGCGCCTGATACGACTAATATAGTCAATGTTTGTCCAGGGTTTAATTTAAAAACATCAAATAAAAGCTGACCGATTACACATATTAACCCGCCAACTAAAAATGCCCAAAAAAAGATCATCATATATCACTTCCTGATTCTATAGCTACTGCATGTGCAATACATGGAATTGGGTCGTTTTGCTGTATACTTAACGGTGAATGTAGTGCACCTGTAGCTACAACTAAAATACGTTTTAGTTCTCCATTTTTCATACGATTTAACAAGTGGCCATATGTTACTACAGCAGAACAAGCAGAACCACTTGCTCCAGCTTGGACAGGCTGATCTTCTCGGTAGATGATTAAACCGCAATCTACATATTGGTCTTCTTTAATATTTAACCCTCTTTCCAGTAATAAGTCATAGGAAACTTCCCGACCGATACGGCCTAAATCACCAGTGATAATTAAATCATAATAGGAGGGATCAATACTCAAGTCTTTAAAATGATTTTCAATGGTATTGACAGCAGCAGGTGCCATTGCTCCTCCCATATTAAATGGGTCGGTTATTCCCATGTCTACTATCCTGCCAATTGTAGCGGACGTAATCACCGGTCCCTTGCCCTGCTGAGCTATCAAAGAGCAACCGGCACCAGTAACTGTCCATTGTGCAGTTGGCGGTTTTTGCCCCCCATATTCTGTAGGGTAACGGAACTGTCTTTCAGCGGAAGCGTTATGACTTGATGTCCCGCTAAGAATATAGTTGGCCCCTTTATTATTAATAATCATTGCTGATAGGGCGAGGCTTTCCATCGAAGTAGCGCAGGCATTAAATAAGCCGAAAAAAGGGATATTCAGTGTTTTTGCTGTAAAGTTAGTAGGTGTAATTTGATTTATTAAGTCCCCGCTTATAAAGAATTGAACTTGATCTTTTTCAATTGAACTTTTTTTAAGCGCTATTTGACAAGCTTCTTCCATTAACGTTTGCTGAGCTTTTTCAAAAGATTCTTGTTTTAACCACATATCTTCATGTAGCAAATCAAAATCTTTAGCAATCCTTCCATCAGCTTCGAATGGTCCACCCACGGTACCTGTAGAAATAATCACCGGCTTATTAGCAAAAACCCATGTTTGATGTCCTTGTAACATTATAGCCCCCCCCAAATGATGAGGATTGTTTTAATAAGCGCTACGACAAATGCTGCGAATACGCCATATACGATTACGGGTCCTGCTAACTTTAGCATATTTGTACCAACTCCGAGAATAAAACCTTCTGTTCGATGTTCAATTGCTGAAGCGATGACCGCATTTCCAAACCCTGTAACAGGTACAGCAGAACCTGCACCAGCAAATTGACCAATTCGATCATATAAACCAAATCCAGTGAGCAACATAGTGATAAAGATTAAAGTGGCTACAGTTGGATTACCAGCTGTTTGTTCTGTAAAACGAAAAAAATACATGTAAAAGGTAGAGATAATTTGACCGATGAAGCAAATAAAACCACCTACTAAAAAAGCTTTGACACAATTTTTAAAAATGGGTCTTTTTACTTCTCTTTGTTGTTGAAATGCTTGGTATTCTTGAGCTTCAGGTGGTGCATTTTTCTTTTTCTTATCCGCCATTTTATACTCCCTCTTTCCATTAAGTTTGTTCTTTAGACAATTCAATGAGTCGTTTAACTTCTTTTTTTATTTCTTTTTTAGTAAGTTTGTTTTCTTGGATTTGCTTTTCTAATTTTTCCAGTTCTATAACAATTTTTTTATCAGTTGATAATTCTACCTTTAAGTCGGGAAAACTTTTTTTCATCTTTTTCTTGAGTTCTTTACGAATATCCGCCAGCTTAAATCGCTTCATATGTTCAATTTCTATGGTTAATAATAAAACCTTATTTGTATTAACAGCATTAATTTTTGTTATTTCCGGGTAATGACTAAGTAAGTCTTTTGCTTCATTCGCTGGTTTTTGACTGACGGGTTGTTCCGTAGAGATTTTTGCTAAGTCTATTTTTTCATTTTTTTGATTTGTTGGGGGCTCTAGTGCGGAATCATTCCCACAAGCAACTAATGACACAACTAAAGCAACCATCCCGATCCATTTGCCAATTTGCATTATTTCACCTACTTTAATGGAGTAAAAGGAGGCTGGGATGATGAACCAGCCTCACTTCAACAGTTGTTTTGGTTTTAAAAGGTTGTTCAAAAACCTTTCAAAAATAGAAATTTGTTGGCTTGTTTCCGGCTACTCATGTATTTACGGGATACACTCTTTCGTCAAAACTACGCCACCTTGAAGGAAAAGGCGTGAGTATCGGCGTTGCAACAGGATAGTAGTATGCTTCGACAGCTCTACATCGACGCATAAAAAGTGCTTTTTTTTTCAAGGATACGAAAAACGTCAAAGCAATACATCTCTTCAAGGATGCCTGCGTTCTTAGCCGACCTTAGTCCTTTTGACCTCTTTTTTGAACATGCACTTTAAAAACCTTTATATTGAGGTTCCTCTTGTTCAATTTGCTGTATGCGTGGTTCTATACTTTGTAAGATAGCCATCGTTTGTTGAGCAGCGTTTTCGTATAGCTGTTTTGCTTGTTTATTTTCTGTTTGTAAAGCAAATTGTTCAAAACTGGCTTGAGCACTTTTAAGACCAGCAACTGTTTGCTTTATTTGACTTGATACAGTCATATAGGTTTCCTCCTTTTAAACTGTTCATTAGTTAGAATGAGTTGTTAACGTACGAAATATACAGAGGATGTTTTTCCTATTATCACCAGTTATTACTAATCTTTTGGAAACCAAACAGGCAAAGTAGGAAAATAAAGAGGAAATTCTTTGTTTTCAATGAAAAAAGTACTAAATAATGAAACTTTTTCGAGTGATATTTCGTCTTATATACTAAGTGGGAGTATAGGAGGATAGTTCGTGAAGAGGAAAATAACCTTACTATTGGTCATCATTGGTTTATGTTCTATCTTAATTATGGTTGGGGGTATTGGTCACCGTAATATAACGATAAAAGAAACGACAAAATCGAAGGAGGTAGGAGATTTTATTTTACATATGTACATTGAGAATGCAGATGAAGGTATTAAGGTATATAGTTCCCTGCAATATATTGGAGAGGGGACCATTAAGTTAATACATCAGGAGCCGTTAATATCTGTTGTTTCAGGAAATCAACGTCATGTCTTTTCCGGTGAAACGAAAACAAAACAGCTTAATCATGGAAATATTTATCATCCATTTAGTGATGGAAATGAGTTTGAAATATCAAGGAAAACAGCAAATGAACTACACTTTGAAGCCCGTTTTAAGGTAGATGATGAAGAAATTATTATTAAACATTCAGAAAGGCTGCAATTTGAATAGCCAGCATTCTTAAAAGGAGAATACTGGCTGTTTTTATTGCTCAAGAAATAATAAAATTGTTCAGGGAAAAAATATTTGTATTGAGTTTATCCATATTCAGATCCTAGCCCCTCAAGATTGTTTCAAACCTAAGTAAGACGATCCTCTTGTTGTAATTCCAGTGCTTGTCGAGGCGAATCAAGACGCTTATCCCTTTTTGCTTGTTTATTTTTTATTTAAATTTTTGTGGTGTAAAAATGGAGTTACGTCCATACGGATAGGATTAGAAAATTTACGAATGATTTGATTTGACCAATTATCTGTGCGACGATTTTGTTTACGTTTTTCGTAATACTTTTGTAATTGTGCATCAAATTGCTTAATAAATGGAAGTTGTTGTTCAAATGGTTGATACTTATTTTCATGATAAACTACTTCAAATGGCAAACGCGGCTTCTGTTCAGGCTCATGGTTTGGATAACCTACAGCTAGTCCAAATAAAGGCACAACTCGTTCAGGTAGTTGAAGCAATTCACTTACACGATGAATATCATTTCGTAAGCTTCCAAGAAAGCATATTCCTAGCCCTAAATCTTCAGCTGCTATGGCTGCATTTTGGGCAGCAAGTGTCGCATCAACAGTCATTACAATAAATTGTTCCGAGGATGCTAAACTTTCTTCCATAGCAGCTTGTTGTTCCGTAGTTCCTAATTGCTCTACCCGATGCAGATCACCACAAAAAACAAATAAGTGTCCGTTATTTTGAACATAAGGCTGACCGGAAATGGCAGTGAGTTGTTCTTTTATCTTTTCATCTGTTACTCCAATAATCGTATAGCCCATTACATAACTAGAAGTAGAAGCCATTTGCGCTGCATCAACGATTGTTTTAATCTGAGCTTCTGTAAGTGGCTGATCTTTAAACTTACGAATAGATCGGTGATTCATAATAGTTTGAATTGCTGAATTTGTCACGTTTATTCTCCTCTTTAATATACTCCTCTATATCATAAGAGGTTCTAAATTTTACTGTCAATTGGAATGCTCGAATAAAGAAGAAGTAATATCAAAGTGAGGCTTTTTTTGTTACACTGATCTTATAGTAATGTTCAAAAATTCCGGTAAAATTAAAGTAGTTTAGACTGAAGTAAGGTGACGCTGTAAAATAATGCGATTTGTTCGCTCGATGAACGTATTAAAGCATAACTGAAGGAATAGACAAACTGTGGTGAATTTTACAAAGCACTCTACTTTAAAATAAAGTTTGCTTAAACCCTATTTCGATAAAGAATTTAATTAAAGGAGATGGGAGTAATGAAAACCTTTAAACTAAAGTTGTTAAACATAATGGAAGAAAAAGATGGAGAAATTATGCCACATAAAATTGAACTATTAGATGGTTTAATTATTAATCGGGAGGATGAAAATAATCAATGGACAATAGAAGCATATCTGGACAAATCGTACTTGCCTTTTTTTGAAGAACTCTGGAAGCAGAAGCCGGAAATCTTGATTCAAGTAAAAATTACCAAGGAGAGTAACGATACTGCAACATTCATTACCACGATTATAGATATAAATGAGATTGGCTCGCATATAAATGTTTTATTTTTAGGAAATATTGTCGATAAAAGAAAGGCAAGTATTGAAGCTCTCTTAACTACATTAATCGACAAGGGATATCAAGGAGAGGAATTGTTGGATAAATTTAAAGAAATTATGTAACAATCTTAATCAAGCTTATCCTCCTAAAAAGGCATTTTTTCCTACATGTAAAGCAAGTAACACTCCTCCTGTAAGTTATAAAAGAGTACAAAAAGTCTCATCGGGGAGATGTCTGATTCGTTTGGGTGACAAGGCAAGAAAAACTTCGCCAGCGACACATCGCAGTTTTTAAAGGACGGCTGAGAATTTTATCCATTGTTCTACTTCAAGGAAAAAAGCACTCCTTGAATGAAGTTTCACTTTATCCCGTTAGAAGATCTCCGGTTTGTACGCTAACTTGAGCGCTTCTAGCTTATGTTCTTTTTATCAGTAAGGGATGAAGAAAAAGCCTAACTGAATAAAGCAGCTTTGTTTTCTCTATTAGTCCAAGTTTGGTGTAAGCAATGTATTCTTTATAAAAGAACAACTCAGATCATTTTGACTAAAAAGCTGTTGACATTATTTAAACAGAGAAAGAAGCCTCATTATGTAAAGAACTATTATTATAAAATATGGGCATTTTCCATTATCCCCTGTTATAATATATCTTAGATTTTTACTAACAGATACTAACTATGATAGTTAATAAGGAGTAAATTATAATGCAATACCAAAAGCCAGTGTTTCGCTGGGGGAATCGCTTATCACCTGTACAGGTTTTATTATTATTTTATTTTTTAGCAGTATTATTATCAACAGTAGTTATGTCATTGCCTGTTGCATATCAAGATGGGGTGGATATTGCTTTTATTGATATCATTTTTACTGCAGTTAGCGGTCTAAGTGTGACAGGATTAAGTTCTATAAATCTTTCAGAAACATTAAGTACAACTGGAATTATTTTCCTTGCTTGTATACTCCAGCTTGGTGCGGTTGGAGTAATGGCTATCAGCACTTTTATCTGGCTATTATTAGGTAAAAAAATAGGCTTAAAAGAACGTAGATTGATTATGGCAGACCAAAATCAATCTACGTTTGGAGGAATGGTTCGATTAATAAAACAAATTGTTTATGTGCTTTTAACGATAGAAGGGATCGGCTTTCTTGTCTTAGGAACCTACTATTTAAAATATTTTGATTCTGCAGGCGAAGCTTATTTACATGGACTCTTCGGTACAATTAGTGCTATATCAAATGGAGGATTCGATATTACCGGCGCATCATTAATTCCATTTAAAGATGACTATTTTGTACAATTTATAAACATGCTGTTAATTATTTTTGGGGCTATTGGTTTCCCGGTATTAATTGAAGTAAAAGAATACATATTTGCAAAATCTGAGCAGCGAAAGTATATCCGATTTAGCCTATTTACGAAAGTGACAACGACCACCTTTATGGCACTGATTGTGGTTGGGGCAATTGGTATGTTTTTACTGGACATAACTAATTTTTTTGCCGATAAATCTTGGCATGAAGTGTTATTTTATTCGCTATTTCAGTCCGTAACGACGAGAAGTGGCGGAATATCAACGATGGATGTTAGTCTGCTTTCAGAACCTAATCATTTGTTTATGTCCTTGTTAATGTTTATCGGAGCTTCACCAAGCAGTGCAGGGGGAGGTATTCGGACTACTACGTTTATATTAGTCGTGATTTTTATCATAACATACGCAAGAGGAGGAAAGAGTATTCGACTGTTTAATCGTGAAGTATATGATGAAGATTTATTAAAAGCAGTAACTGTAACGTTAATGGCATTGATACTTATATTCACCTCCATCCTAATCATGGCTATTGTTGAACCATTCACTCTAACTGAGATTCTATTCGAGGCAACCTCAGCGTTTGGTACAGTCGGATTATCATTAGGAATAACGAGTGATTTAACAGTAATTAGTAAATTAATTCTCATGCTGTTAATGTTTATTGGACGTGTAGGAATTATTACCTTCCTATTCATTTTTAAAACAAATAAAAAAAGTGGTAACTATCATTACCCAAAGGAAAAATTAATTATTGGCTAAATTTATCAGTCGGGGGAAATAGTATGCCTGGACAGAAAAATGTTCTACCAATTGCTCCGTGTATTCTGGATCATTTAAAAGAAGCGATACTGCTAACAGATCAAAACGGTATCATTGTGACCGGCAATCCATCTGCTTATAAGTTATTAGATACAGAATGTGCTCTGAATAAGCGAATCGATGAATTTATAGATATGTCGTTTGGTGCATTTGAGGAAATGCATCAGCTAGTTGAACTGTATAAAAACAAAGGTACGTTTATCGAATTAAAAGGAATCAAGGTTGACGATACGTATTATTGTTTTTACTTAAAGGTATTACGAATTTCCGATAAGGTTCGGGAATTAAAACAATATATGACTAACTTTATGGCTAACTATCTCGAAGGAATTATTATATATGATGAGAATAGTGGTGCAATTATTGATTGTGACTCAAATTGCGCTACTATGTTTCGTTATACAAAGCGGCAATTACAAACGAAAAAGCTGACGGATCTATTTACTAATGACAGTTTACATGCATTTCATAAAAACTATCATATACAAGAGTTTATTCACGAGTTAACAGCGTTTACCAAATACGGAGATCAATTTTATGTGGAAATGCTGCAATATCCATTATTAAAGGAAATAATGGTTAACGTTTGCTTATTAAAAGATGTGACGGAACAAGTAAGAAATAAAAAGCGGATTGAATATTTAGCTTATTATGATGAGCTAACTGATTTACCTAATCGCAATTATTTTATATGTGTTTTACAACAAGCAATTGAACAAGCTGCCATTATGAAACAGGAGGTGGCTGTATATACATTAGGTCTAGATTACTTTAAAGAAATAAATGATATATTGGGATATTCGGTTGGTGATGAACTAATTCGTTATAGCGCCCTTCGATTGAAGAACTTTTTACAATCTGATACGTTTGTTGCACGTATGGCGGGGGATGAATTTATCATACTACAATCTGGAATTAATAATAAAAAAGAGATTATATCATTTGCCGAACGGTTAATTCGGACGTTTGAACATCCGATTAAAATTAATGGCTATGATATTTACACATCTGTAACAATAGGAATTAGCCTATATCCTAACCATGGAGAAGAAGCAGAAGATTTAATAAAACATGCGAATTTAGCCATGTATGATAACAAAAATAAACATCGGAACAACTATAAATTCTTTGAACCTGCCATATCAAAAAAATTTCAGTCTACAATCACGCTAGAAAGTGAACTACGTGAAGCGATTAAAGATGAACAGTTAGAACTTCATTACCAACCACAAGTGGATTTTCAAACGGATCGTATCGTAGGGATGGAAGCACTGTTGCGCTGGAAGCACCCAGAAAAAGGATATATCCCTCCAAACGAGTTTATTACGATTGCAGAAAAAACAGGATTGATTATTGAAATTGGTGAATGGGTCATTTATGAAGCCTGTAAACAAAATAAAGCATGGCAGGATGAGGGATTTGAACCTTTTATTATTAGTGTAAACCTTTCAGCAATACAATTTCATCAAAAGGATTTAATTTTAAGAATAAAGCATATCTTAAATCGTACTAAACTTGATCCAGCATATTTGGAATTAGAGATAACAGAAACAATGGCGATGACGAATGAACAAGCTGCACTACAAATATTGCATAAATTAAGAGATTTAGGGATTCTTGTCTCCATTGATGACTTTGGTACAGGTTACTCATCGTTAAAATTACTCAGCCTTTTTCCGATCTCCAAATTAAAGATTGATAAAATTTTTATGGAGAATAGGCATGAGGAAAATCAATTGATTGTTAAATCAATTATCCATTTATGTCATTTATTAAACATGCGAGTTGTAGCAGAAGGTGTAGAGACGGAGGAACAGTTTGCTTTTTTAAAGGCAGAACAATGTGATGAATTGCAAGGGTTTTATTTTAGTAAACCATTACCGCCTAATGAGGTTTCACGTCTATTGACAAAACATCATTAATGTAAAAAATATAACAGCTCGTGCGCATTTATCGGCACAAGCTGTTAATCGTATTAATAGAAAAATGCAGCACCTACAATGATCAATAGAATAAAAAGTACTACAATTAACGCAAAGTTACTTCCATAACCGTATCCGCCATATCCATATCCTGGATTGCAACAGCCTCCACCACCAAATCCGAATCCCATTATTTCACCTCCTAATCTTACAGTTATACAATATGCGTTTGTATAGAATTTGTTTGGACGTTTAACCCAATTCTATTTCACTCATTGATGAAATTTTGTTTTTTTAGCAGAAGCTGATTGGTTCATGTAACATTTTTTCTTAACACTAGCCTTGTGTTAAAGAATTACAATCTTGCCAGAAGCGGTCGTTTAGCAACGTTTAAACAGGATAACTTCTAACGGGATAAAGTGAAACTTCATTTCTTGGAATGAGAAAAATACGGATCCTTACATTCGGGATAAAAGAAACATGCCTTTACAACAGGGGTATGCATGATGCCGAGGCTTTTAGTCGGCTTTCCTTTAGGTTCGAACTAATATTGACTTATCGTAGGAAAGGAGGGAAGTTTCTAGAGCTTGATCACATAAGCTAGAAGATTTTCAAAAAATATGTCCATGAGAAACGGATATAGGTTCTAATACAATTCAAAAAAAGAGGGGAAAAACCCCTCAGGTTGTTACAATACAGTTAAATGTCAATTTACAATTTCTCTGCCGCAATGCTAAAGATCTTTAATTGGTCGTTTTCATATTTTGTTATAAACGTATAATTATATGTGGTTTTACTTGGCTTTTCTTCCTTTTTAGAACGTGTTTCGATGGTTACTTTTAATGTCGTTTTTACCTGATTACTGTCTGTCGCCATGCTCTTTGGCTTTTCATCGTTTATTTTAATAAAATCAATGTAACGATCTCGAAATTCAGCATATGAGGTTTTTGAAAGCATTTCGCTGCTTAGAAGTGTATAGGCATTAACATAATCTCTTAACTCAATACTGTCGAGAAAGTAGGAGATTAAATATTCTGCATCTTGTTTTAGCTCTTTCGGGTCTTTGGTACTAATAATATCTGAAGTACTGGCAAAATCTAATTCATCTGTTTGTGCTTTATTAGACCATATTTCAATTTGTTTAATTACATCTTTAATTGGAATACTAAATCCAATTGTCCCATCCTTGGTTCCAACTGAGTTTACACCTATAACATTACCGCTGTTTCGGTCAATTAAAGGTCCACCACTATTTCCTTCAGCAATTTGTGCAGAGATTTGAAAAGCATTATTATAGTTAAAGCCATCAACAGCAAAATCACGTTCTTTACCAGAAATAATCCCTAAGGTTACCGTGTTTTGGAAACCATGCGGACTTCCCAGCGCCATTACTTCATCTCCTACTTCTGGTGTTTTTTCTTTTTCTACTGTTAGAAATTCTCCTGCAAGTTGAGGTACACGGATAACAGCAATATCTGTCTCCTCGCCAATACCTACAACTGCTGCTGGGTAAACTTTTGCATCAGCAGTTCTAACATAAATGACATCCGAACCTTTAATTACATGTGCATTGGTAATAATGTCGCCTTTTTTGTTATACAGAAACCCGGAGCCTGTCGTTGTACTGTCTTTCGTTTGCCCTTCGATTTGTATCACATTCTTTTCGGCTTCATGAATAATCGATTTTAAATCAAGTTCCTTTGTATTTGTAATTTTATTAATAACAGGATTACTAATTACAATATTTTCGTGTTTTGATTGTTGAAACAAATAAACAATTACAGTGAAACCAATCATAAGAATAGCAGCTGATAGAATGATGGCAGCATATTTATTTTTGTTCACGTGATGTTCACCTCATTAGTAATAGCTTTATTACTCTGTATACCATGTTATTGCCTTGACTTCAGCTTTTAGATTCATATACTTTTCATCCAGGTCATAATGGGTGAATTCAAATTTCCCTTTTTCATTGGGATATAATTCATCTGGATAGATATAGACCTCATTTGTTAATATCTCTTTCCCCTTTTTAGTTAAAATAGCATATTTCACCACTATCGAGTTAATTGGGATCGCGGCCTTATTTTGCACCTGACCTTTAACAACTAGATTTCCCTGATCATCGTTAGTAAGGTCGATGTTTTTTAAGATTATCGCATTTGATTTATTTGCTTGTTGCTCTTGACTTGCAGTTGACATAGCTTGTTCGATCCTATTTTGCTGTGCTGTTTCAAAGGCTATCTTTTCTTTATCAATTGTAGTTTGTAAGCTTAATAATTTTTCTGACTCTGGTGCATATTTCAATCCATCTTTCACAATCAATTGTGCATCGTTGAATTGTTTATTATTCAGCTGTTCACTTGCCTTAGTAAATACGAAACTAATAATTTGGTTTCGGATATTTTCTGTAATTGTTGATGCTTCACCTGTTTCGATGGATGCTGCTTCCCACAATAACAGCTTCAGTTTATCAATATTAGGCTTTTTTTCTAATTCATACTTAATCTGATTTAGTTTAATAGTATTGCGTTTTTTTGTAATTAATTCAATAATTTGATTTACAGCTTCGCCATTAAAATTTTTTAATTTCTGTTCGGGTTTGTTAAGCATCGTTAATGCTTGTTGAAACTGTTTCTTTTCCATGAGTGTTGTAGCTTCTTTTATAACGGCTTGAATAGATAACGCAGTATCCATAAAATCCAATGAGTTTTGCGCTTGATAGAAATTACTTTTATGATCCAACGCTTCTTGAAATAAAGTTTTAGCTGTTTGATAATCTTGTTTCAAGACCTTTTCTTCACCTTCAATATATAGATCCTTGGCTTTTGCGGTGTTGATTTCCAGTATGATATACGTAGAAAGGAAAGAAAGTAAAACGATAACACTTGATAATAATGGTAATTTCCAACGTTTTATCCATGGAGATTTATTATTAATTCGATTATATCGATCTTCAGGAAGATATTTACCACATTTTACACAATAGTGCTCATCCTCTTTTGTTTGTGTCCCACAATAAGGACAATAGAGCATAGTAATCACCTGCTTGATAAAATTTAAGTTATACGTACATGTGTACATTTGTGTTCAAAAAAATGTTTGAACAATCCCTATAACGCAATCCATAATGAAAAATAATATATAGTTACGTGCAGTTAGTCGATCATTATTTCAATAAGAGAAAAACATGTTAAACTTCTAACAAAGAAAGTTTCAATTTATCCCGCATGTAAGGTGGCGTAAGTTTCCCACTTCAAGACCTGAGTTCGTGCAAAGGGTCTAAGTGGGAGATAAGGGCACCTAAATTCCCGATCGTTCGGGTCGACCGGATGTCGAATCACAAAGGGTTTTAACAGGATAGGCTATGCTTCGACAGCACTACATCGCGATTTTTCAAGGACATGGAAAGCGGCGTATCGACGCATTGCAGTTTTTCAAGGACGCCTGCGATGTTAGCCTTTGTTCCACTTTTATCAGTGGAAAATAAAGGAAAACTCCTACGGAATAAAGTTTCACTTTATTTTAGCATACTTTAGCTTTTCTCGGCGATCAGAAATTGGTATGATATATAAAGAAATACTTATCATAAAAAGTATCAACACGATTGGTTTCTTAGAGGGGGTGCAGTTTATGTGGGAGATAGCATTTGGGGTACTTTGTTTTGGGATTATTTTGTTAAATATTGGCTATTGTATTTTTGATAGAGAAAAATAGACGAGTAAATCCAAACAAGGCCAGACAAAGTCTGACCTTGTTTGGATTCCCATAGTATTGGATAAATTATGCAAGATCTAAGTGAGGAATAAAGTTTACTTTATCTAGTCAGTGTCCATTGGTCGAATGGAAAAATAACAAATTCAGAACGTCCAATAATTTCATTTTCTTCAATAAACCCCAGTCCATTACGGCTGTCTTTGCTAATTGCACGATTATCTCCCATTACAAAATAGCTTCCTTCTGGTATTTTTTGCGGGCCAAAATTACCAGTTTGTCGTTGGGCATCCTCATCAAGAAATGTTTGTTCATATTGCTCCCCATTTATATATAAATTACCACTATTAATCTCAATGGTTTCTCCGGGTAGTCCAATTACTCGTTTCACATAATTTTTATACGGTTTTTCAATAATAACAATGTCTCCGCGCTCTGGCTCATCAATGATATAAATGATCTTATTAAAGATAACCCTTTCTCCGTCTTGAAGCGTGGGGTCCATACTTTCACCTTCAACTATGGAAGTTGCAAAGATGAACGTCTTTAAAAAGAAAGCAATCAAGATAGCAATAATTAATGCTTTTACCCATTCCAACCATTCATTTTTCTTTTTTGATTCTGACACCGAAGACATCCTTTCCAAATAACATTTCATTATTATAGTAGCACACAGCAAGAAACTAATCGAGCCTTAAAACCTATAGGAACGCAAGGATAGATAAAAAAGCTTGTCAGTTTCTGTCACGCTGTGCTACATTAATCTAAAGTAACAGTATTCTGTTTGTTTTATTTGTCAGCCCCTGTTCCATTGTAGCTACAAACAACACTGTAATGTAGTTGATTACATATGAAAAAAGTGATCATGTCCAGCAATCCCGGACGTATGGTTTCGATATGGGCTAATTGCACTAATCGAATTCATAATTAATTATACCTATATACCTGTAATCATTTGCGTAAGGGGCTCCAGCCCAACCATGCATAAGGAGGTATACTTTCAATAAAATGACTACAACAGACAATCTTCTAAAACGTATTGAATTTCTACGCAATAAAATGACGATGGTCGCTTTAGAAAAAGGATTTACAAATTTAGAGTCCATTAAAATTAGTCAAGAATTGGACAGACTTTTAAATTTATATGAAAATATAAAGCAGCATGAAACAAAGAAATAAATTTTTTAATGCTGTTTTATTTAGTTTAGCAAATGATTTTTTAAATATTCTTCTAAGCGATCAAGACCCAATGCTAATGTGGCTTGATCATAAGCGTAGGATAATCGCATATATCCTTCTCCCAAACTTGAAAAACTATCTCCAGGTACTAATGCAACCCTGTTTTTTCGAACAAGATCCAATCCGAGCTGGAATGAAGTCTTTTCTTTTAAAGGAAAGCGAGGGAACATATAAAAGGCTCCTTCAGGTTTGAGGCAAGCTAGTCCCATTGCTTGTAACCGTTTAAGGACATAATCTCTACGTTTCTGATAAGCTTCTCGCATTAACTTTGTATCTTCTAGGCCGTTTGTTAGTGCTTCTAATGCAGCATATTGGCTAATTGATGTTGCGCAGGATACATTATATTGATGTACTTTAAGCATTTGTCTAGATAGCCATTGAGGGGCTAAAGCATAGCCAATCCGAAAACCAGTCATGGAATGAGATTTTGATACACCATTAATAACAATAGTTTTTTCCTTCATATCAGGAAAGCTAGCGATAGAAGTGTGAGCTTGGTCATATACAAGCTGGCTATAAATTTCATCAGCTAATATAAAGATAGACTTACCTTTTAATACATCCACTAGTGTGGCTAATTCCTCTTTAGTAAATGACATTCCGGTTGGATTAGATGGATAAGGAAGCACTAGACACTTTGTTTTGGGTGTAATATATTGGAGAAGTGTCTCCTTTGTCAACTTTAAATTTGTTTTGGTCGTATCCATATGTACAGGTTTAGCTCCTGCTAGCCGTATTAATGGTTCATATCCCGGGTAGATAGGAGCAGGGAGTAACACTTCATCACCAGGATTTAATATAGTGCGAAACGTTATATCAATAGCCTGTGAAGCACCTGTAGTTACGATCACTTCGTTTTCTGGATGATAAGATACATGATAGCTTTTTTCATAGAAGCGAGAAATAGCTTTTCGTAAGTCAAGTAGACCAGCATTATGTGTATAAGTTGTTTTATTGTCATAGATTGCTTGAACAGCTGCCTCTTTAATATGTTCAGGAGTATGAAAGTCTGGTTGTCCAATTGTTAAAGACACAATGTCCTCTTCATCAGCCACCAAATTAAAAAATTTACGAATCCCAGAAATTTCAATTGATAATACATGTTTATTCAATAAGTGTTGCATAAAATGACCTCCAATTATTAATTGATAAAATTGTTAAAAAATATTTAAAAATTTGTGATATATCATATACAAATATACGGTATACTTAAGATACAAGTATAAAAGGAGTGTATCATATGCGACCTAAAACGTTAAGCTTTGAGCAACTAGTAAAGCAAAATAAACAAGAATTGCTTGAAGATGAAAATAGTATTTCAAGAATTGAAAGAAAATTAGAAAAAAGGAAAATGGAACTTATAGAAAAGAAACAAGCAAAAAAAGAAGTTAACATCTAAAATGAAAGTTAAGTTCAATCATGTACTGATGATTGTACATGACAACAGTAAGGGTAGTGCACATATGCCCTTAACAACATCTGAAAAGTTGGACAGGAACAACAGGAGGGTAAAATAATTGGGACTCCTGTTGTTTGCGTTAGCAGGAATCATTTGCAAGTTTCCGATGCTGTTGAGTTATTAAAATTAATTTTAAACAAACTATAGCATATTTTAAGCAGATTGATGTATATGAACCTTGTTCGAAGGAGAGTGTTTAATTACATAAAACAGCAGCTACAATATAGGACATACCTAAATTGCAATATAGTAAAGTTCTCTTGAAACGCAAACACCAATCAATGTGGTGACAATCGACTCAATGGTTGTTAGAATCGATGCCTTGGATGCTTCTGTTTGACATATGTATAAATATAAGCGAAAGCAGTTGGTAAAAATCCAAGTCCAAGGGCATAAAATAATACAAGCGGATTAATCAGTAGCGCTCCTTTTTCTGCATACGGGAAAAATGGAGACAAAGCAATTGCTGCCGTAATAAAAGTAAATGTTGTAACGCTAAGTGTTGAATACGTTCTTAATGCAAGTTTACTAAAAATACTATAGTGAGTAACCTAAGCCTGCTTCCAAACCAAATAATATGGCTTTTTAGATACAAAACCGATATTTAATGGGAAGATTCCGACAACTAAGCATATACTAACAAATGTTAGTATCAATGCAATAAGTTTTCTTTTTGTCAATGGCTCCTTAAACAGTAAAAAAGAAAGAATCCAATGCCAGATTAGTATATAATAATGCAGCTAGCTACCGGATATCACTAAGTTGCAATGGCAGTAAATACACAGAAATTTAAAAAAATACTAAAAGTGCCCGTCCCAATAAAATAACGGATATCTTTAAACGCCGAAGCTTTATTTTTTGTTGAGTAAAAATAATTAAATAAGCTAGTAATAAAAAAGCGGCCCGTCCATACTTGTAAAATAACGATTTCCATTGGAGTGAAACCAAATTCATAGAGGTGTCTTACATACCAACTAATCGTTCCCCATAATGAAGCTCCGAGCATTAAGATACGCTTTCTTCAATAAGTGTCGCTCTTTCTCATTTATACTGCTCCGTTCTCTTTAACTTCCTGGCATATCCGTACTTTCATAGAAATTTCCAGTATTTAACAACTAACTGCTTTCCTAATGAACATAGATGAAAAAATTTTTGTTGAATAGGAAATTATATCCGTTTTGCATAGTGAACATTTTTTGTGCGGGTATGTTTTCTTTATCTTGAATGTAAGCAACCATATTTCTCGCCTTTGAAAAGTCTGTATTATTTTGCGGGCTTTATGAGAGAAACGTCTCCTAAATTCCCGATTCGTTCGGGCGATAGGATCAAGTAAGACTTCCTGAATAGCATCGCGATTTTTTCAAGGAGAAAAGAGCTCCTTGAATGAAGGTTCACTATCAGAAGAACTGCTGTTTATACGACGCTAACCGAGCGCTTCTAGCTGGTTTATTTTCTTTATTGGAGAGGATGAAGAATATAGTAAAAGAAAGTTCCTGTTACGCTTAATAGCGTGAGTTACGTATATTTAAGGGATAAAATGGTAAAAATGGTATGAAGCTAAAATAATAAGATTGGATACGATGGGAGTTATTGAAATTGATGACATGGTGGATTGGAAGCATCAGTCTATGGGAAATGGACCAAAAGTATTGGTATTTATTATTTTTGATCTTTGGAATAAGTGTAATATATAGTATGGTTCGTTCATTTATTCGCTGGATTGTACAACGACGTTCATTTATGCTCTTATCTTATTTATTCATTAGCTTTTTTATTTTTACAATTTATTTCGGGCTTAGTTTATTAAATGGCGGACTTAATCAAGGATTCTTTTATTCATTTCCTCTAATTATGCAATCATTAGCTTTTTTTGGTTGTCTATTGATTATTGGAGCAACAATAAGACGTTGGTTAAATAAATAATAAGCCAGTAATCCTATAGTTATTAGTTTAGTAAACATATATTTTATACCGTTTAGTTGTTAAGAACACATAAAAAAATGGTGCAAAAGTCAATATGAGTCTTAAAAGTACAACTAGAGTAGCCAGCAGCTACTAATTCAACTATTTCTATAATATAAGGAGAATGAATAAAAGAAACGACAATTCTCTCTGACTTCAACTTACTTAAGTACGGTACTTGCTTTTCTAAGATCACTTTGAAAGTTAACAGGTGTTTTTAGCTTCGATGCGATTTGGTAGGCGGCCATTCCATTTTACCAAGCGAAGATGGTGTAAAGTAAGTAGACGTACTCCTTTTCCAATTGTTTTTAGGTGTTGATTTTTTTCCTTTCCATTTCATGTACTGATAAATCACTTTTTTTGCTCTGGATAAGGACATTTTAGCTTGCGGGTTACGGTAACTCTCGTCTAATTCTCCTAAATGTTGTAATTTCTTAAAGTCTTCTTTAGTTGGTGGTATATGAAAATAATAACCGGCAACACGTACTAGTAAAGTAGAGTATTGATTACTAAATTTTGGTTGTTTGGAAAAATGAAGTCCTACCTTTGTGGCATGTTTTTCTTTGAGAAGTCTATTAATGGCTTCTTTTTTTATAAAGTATAAATGTTTTGGGTCAGGAGCAGTTTTAGCGTGGCGATTTATTGTATAAAGTGCTTTTGCAATTTCATCTAAGTTATCTTGTTCAGTCATTGTATTTGCTCCTCCTAAAAAAATGTAATCATGCTTGTATACATCCTATCGTAAAGCAGTTTAGCTTGCAAGGGATATTAAAAAGTAATCAAAAATAATTGATTTTAAGCTTGCTTTAAAATGCAACTTGAAAATAATAAGGTGTAATTGATCCAGTTAGCTTAAGGTGAACCGAAGTTATTTTTACTTTAAGAAAGGGACTTTAATGAATATTCATGTATTTCAGGTTTACAAAGAAAACGAAATGGAGCTCTGGTTGTACCAATACCACTATTCACAAATAACAGGAATTTATCATTATTCAAGCTATATTTTCCTTGTACATACTTTTTAGCATAAGCAGGGCTATATAAATGTCCAATCAATGGAAATCTAATTTGTCCCCCATGGCTGTGCCCGGATAATTGTACATCAATAGGGTATTTTTTGGCGATATCTGCAAAGTCTGGCTCATGTGCTAAGAGAATAGTAAAGAGATTAGGATTCGCATTAACTAATGCAGCATCTAAGTCTGGTTTTCCTAACATAACATCATCGATTCCTGCTATTACTATTTCTTCATTCGCGATTTCAATGGTAGTATGGTTGTTTTGTAATAATTGAAAACCGGCTTTTTTCATTACATCATTAACAACCTCTGTACCATAACCGCCGTGATCATGGTTTCCGTATATCCAAAATTTTCCGTGATAAGCGCTAAGCTGTTTTAATACATTAATAATCTTTGAATCCCAATGGAAATTTTGTGGTTCATCGACAAGGTCACCTGTAAATACAATTAAATCAGGATCTAATCCATTTATTTTTTGAACTAATTCTTTTAATTGTTGCAGTGAATAATGAAATCCGACATGCGTATCAGAAAACTGCACGATTTTAAAGTTATTAAACGAGTTTGTGATTTTTTTCGATGCAATTGTATTTTTATTAATATGAAGTAGAATTGGTTCTACATCTCTAGCATAATAATAGGTTCCACTACTTAATCCTAATAAAGCAAGCAAGCTACCAACCGCTTTTTTTAGAAATGTTCTTCTGTTCATGGCTGACAAACCTTTCTCAACAATCAATTAGAATCAAATTATAACATGAATATAGAATAAAATAGAATCCCTACTTTTGTAACTATCATCTTTTGAGCATGGTAGAGATGGTTAAATGCTTTGTTCGTATAGTATAAAGTATAGAAAACTGAAGTAACAAATAGAAGCTGCAAACAAGTTGGAGTTGCTCAAAAGAGAAGGGTATCTTCTAGTTATATTGGTTAGTGGAATGATTTAGCTTTTAAAAATGACAATAAAAAAGAAAGTGACGAACATGAGAGTTATCACTTTCAAAGTTAACTTAATTAGGAAGGAGAACAGTCATTACAGTTGTTTTTGATATGCGAGTTTATCCCTTCTATTTGCAGTGTACTGTGTGAGATATCGAAGTGTTTTTTTAACAGTTTATTTGCTTGAATAAGGATTTTATCTCGATCTACAGTATTATCTACAACTAAATGACAGCTTAGAGCCGGAAATTCAGAAGTGATTGACCAAATATGAAAATCGTGAACATCTTCAATTCCTGGTAGCTCCATTAATTTGCTTTTTACTTCTTCAACGTTAATATTAGTAGGTTTTCCTTCCATTAAAATATGAATCGAATCTTTTGTTACCCTAATTCCAGAAATCACAATGAGGAGCGCAACGATAACACTCGCAATTGGATCGGCGATATTCCAGTCGAATAGCAATATGAGGATACCTGCAATAATGGCACCGATTGATCCTAAAAGGTCACCAAGGACGTGTAAAAGAGCACTGCGAATATTTAAGTTTTCCTGTGAATCGCCGCGCATTAGCATCCATGCGACAACGATATTCACAACTAAGCCGATGAAGGCGATAATCATCATGCTTGCACTTACATTTGGCGGCTCAATAAACCGTTGAAATGCTTCATAAAATATATAAAGTGAAATTATAATTAATGTCAATCCATTTATGAAGGCAGCAATGATTTCAACTCGACGGTAACCGTAAGTTTTAGAATATGTTGCTTGACGTTCACCGATTTTGAATGCCAGAAGACTTAAGCCAAGGGCTGCTGCATCGCTGAGCATGTGTCCGGCATCTGAAAGCAGTGCGAGACTGTTTGTTAAAAAGCCACCGACAGCTTCAACAATCATAAAAAAGGTAATTAACAAAAAGCTAAAAAACAGTACTTTTTTATTGCTAGTCGTATGGTGATGTCGGCCATGATCATGGCTATGACTATGATTGTGTTGATGTGACATAATTTACCCCCTATTTTGTATGTTCACTATGCTCAATCGTCTGTTTCAATAAATTCATAACATGATCATCGTCTAGTGAATAGTAGTAAGTCGTTTTTTCACGGCGATTCTTTACTAACCGCAATTGTTTTAAATACTTCAATTGATGTGAAATAGTCGATTGATGCATGCTTAATTTTTGAGCAATTTCAGTTACAGAGTATTCTTTATGAGAAAGCAGATGTAATATTTTGATTCGGGTCGGGTCTGATAAAGCCTTAAAGGTTTGCGATACATGTTCAATTAAATGTTCACCAATTGGTTGGTAATCCATAATCGTCTCTCCTATACTATATGATCATATGTTCATATTATAACTTAAAATAGAATCAATTTCAAGGAATGAATAGGTTTCGTTTTTCTTATTTCCTTACTGTGGTAAAATAAAGTTAGTCTGTTCTCCGTCTAAAGTTTGCTTATATTACAGAGAAAGTAAACAGCAAACCTCCTACATGAAGAAAAAGGGGTGATATGATTGAGTATGTTACAAGAGAAATATTTAACAGGCATAACATTGGAAGAAATAATGATACCTTCTGAAAAGGTGGCACATGTACAAGTAAATAATCCGCTTGAGCATGCCTTACTTGTATTGGTTAAGTCGGGTTATTCTGCTGTGCCTGTTCTTGATTCATCGTATAAGTTAGTTGGTACAATTGGAAAAACTGCGATTCTTAACCAGATTCTCGGATTAGAACGTTTCGAATTTGAACGACTTTCAAATATTGTAGTAAAAGATGTGCTCAATGAGGATATTCCATGTCTAATGAAAGAAGATTCCTTATTACAAGGATTGAATGCGCTTATAAATCATCCGTTTGTTTGTGTTGCTGATAAGAATAAATATTTTGATGGGATTTTGACGAGAAGAGCGATTCTTAAGCAAGTAAAAAAAGATTTGTATGCACAAAATGATTAAACGAATCCCCTGTAGCTCTACAGGGGTTAAATTCTTTTTTTATTATAAGTATAAAACTTTAGGCTTTATCCCGCATGTAAGGTGCCGTAAGTTTCCCACTTCAAGTCCTGAATTGATACAAAAGAGTCAAAGTGTGAGAAAATGGCACCTAAATGCCCGATTGGTTCAACTAACATTCCGTAGAAGAAAACTCCTACGGAATGAAGTTTCACTTTATCCCGCATGTAAGGTGCCGTAAGACTCCCACTTCAAAATCTTGAGTTGATACAAAAGGTCTAAGTGTGAGAAAACGGCACTTAAATACCCGATTGGTTCAAGGGCCTTTAGGTCATACCCTTGTGGTACTAACATTCCGTGTAAAAAGCATTCCACGGAATGAAGTTTCACTTTATCGTATAAGAAAAACGATCGCTTTTGCCATAAAGATTTGGCGACAAGCAAAGTTTTTCTAATTGAATCTTAATCGAAGTTTTTAAGATGATGTCAAAAAGTCTGATAAAAATAACACAATGGAATTTCATCGCCGGTTTAGTATGTATAAAAAATTTTAGTGAATAAGTTAAGTCGATGCAGTTGAAATACGTATACGCGTAATTAGTGAGTATGTCGACTCAAAGTCAAGCCTTCTCTAACTTTGACATATAGAACGTGCTAGTTTCAGTTACAAGAAGGGGACATGAAAAAAGTCAACAGTTTTAAAATACGCTAAATGGATTTACTGAGTACTGAGAATATGAAAGGGTAATGAAAAACAGCTAATTATTGCGACAAAAAAAGCGATCTGCTAAATTAGAAGATAGTACATAATTGGGAGGTAACGAATAATGAAAATGATGGATGGAAATGAAATTATCAACTTTATTTCGAATAGTAAGAAAAGCACACCTGTAAAAGTGTATGTAAAGGGAGAAGGATTAGATCAATTAACGATTGATGATTCCATCCAAGCTTTTTTAGAATCAAAAAGCGGTGTTTTGTTTGGAGAATGGAATGAGGTACAAAGACTGTTAAATGACCATCAAGATGTGATAACGGATTACGTTATCGAAAATGATCGTCGTAATTCAGCGATTCCTTTACTTGATTTAAAAGGAATAAATGCACGAATTGAACCGGGTGCTATTATTCGTGATCAAGTAGAGATTGGTGATGGCTGCGTCATTATGATGGGAGCAGTAGTTAACATTGGTTCTGTTATTGGCGAAGGAACTATGATAGATATGAATGCTGTACTTGGTGGACGAGCAACGGTTGGGAAAAATTGCCACATTGGAGCAGGTACTGTATTAGCTGGTGTAATTGAACCACCATCAGCAAAACCGGTAATTATTGAAGACGATGTAGTTATTGGGGCAAATGTTGTAGTATTAGAAGGGGTAACGATTGGTAAAGGTGCAATTGTTGCTGCCGGAGCAATTGTCACAAAGGATGTAGCGCCAAACACATTAGTAGCAGGTACTCCTGCAAGAGTATTAAAGGAGATTGACGAAAATACGAAATCGAAAACTGAAATAAAACAAGAACTTCGCAAGTTGAATAATTAAGTAGGGAATTAATATGTTAAACTTACAACAAATCCGCAGAGATTTACATCAAATACCGGAATTGGGTTTTCAGGAAACGAAAACCCAACAATACTTGGTAAGTAAAATAAAAGAACTGCAAACGGAACGTGTGTCGATCCAGTTATGGAAGACGGGAATATTAGTCTTTGTAAAGGGAACGGCACCAAAAAAAATAATTGGCTTCCGAGCTGATATCGATGGATTGCCGATCACTGAAAAAACAAACCTTTCGTTCGCTTCACAGCATGAAGGAAGAATGCACGCTTGTGGACATGATTTTCATATGACCATTGCGCTTGGTGCTTTAGAACGCGTGATTTCTGAGCCAATTACAGATGATTGTTTGTTTATATTTCAACCAGCGGAAGAAGGTCCAGGCGGTGCTCTTCCATTGTTACAATCCAAAGAGTTTAATACTTGGCGTCCTGATGTTATTTTTGCCCTGCATATTGCTCCAGAATTACCTGTTGGTACGGTAGCAAGTAAACCAGGTTTACTATTTGCAAATACGAGTGAATTATTTATTGATTTTATTGGTAAAGGAGGACATGCTGCATATCCACATATAGCCAAAGATATGACGGTTGCTGCGAGCAGTTTTATTGTTCAAATGCAGCAAATTGTTTCCAGAAATATAAATCCGTTGGAAAGTGCTGTTGTTACAGTTGGAAAAATGGAGAGTGGCTACGTCCAAAATGCTATTGCAGAAACTGCTCGGCTGGAAGGAACGATTCGAACCCAGCATCCAGAGACAATTCACATCGTAAAAAAGCAATTGGAAAAACTAATGAAAGGTTTTGAAATTGCTTATGATTGCTCTATTGAGGTAGATTATGGCGCCAATTATTATCAAGTGTATAATCAAGCTGATATGGTAGAAAAATTTCAACAGGCTCTGGACGGTTCAGGTATAGAATACAAACAAGCGGAAGCGGCTATGACTGGTGAAGATTTTGGTTATTTTATGAAGGAGATACCTGGCTTTATGTTTTGGCTTGGTGTTAATTCTCCATTCGGTCTTCACGATGCACAGCTCAACCCAGATGAAGAGGCATTAACTATTGGTTTAGATGCTGTAACCCGGATGATTTCTCAGCTTTCTGAATGACCGGTGTATAGTTTTTATACTAATGCAGAATCTATCTATGTAATACAACATAATTAGAGGAGGCATTAGAATGGCGAGAATAGGTGTGGAAGAAAGTCTTGCTAATGTAAAAGAAGCGTTGATGGAAATGGGTCATGAAGTAGTAGACTTACGAAACGGAGAAGATGCTGCTTACTGTGATTGCTGTATTATTTCGGGGCAGGATAAGGATGTAATGGGAATCACAGAAGCAGCAATTGCTGGGTCTGTAATTAATGCACAGGGTATGAGTGCCGAAGAAGTTTGTCAAATGGTAAATCATAAATTATCGTGATTATTCACCTGTTTCCTCCTACAAGAACCTTTTTATGTTAATAATCATATAAAGATAGTGGTATTAGTAAATTCTAAGAGGATGATGCAGGAGGAATGGGTGAAGATGCGTTTAAATGAAAAAATACCGGAATTTGGTGTAGCGAAAGAATGGCTAAATACGGAACCATTAACTACGGAAACAATTAGTGGCAAACCAATATGTGTCCAATTTTGGTCAGTAAGTTGTAAACTTTGTAAAAAAGCAATGCCTAGCTTTGTGCGAATACGAGATACTTATGCTGATACATTGCAAGTAATTTCTGTGCATACCCCTTTATCTGAGGATGATATGGATTTGGATTTGGATGAAATTCGTAGCGTAGCAGCTGAAAATGATTTAACCGAACCGATTGCTATCGATAATGAAGAATCATTATCAAAAGCTTTTAACATTCATTTTGTTCCCGCATATTATTTATTTGACCACTCCGGGAAGTTACGTTATATTCAGCGAGGTAAAGTAAATGCAAAGTTGCTGGAAAAACAAATACGGCGGCTAATTAGGTAAAGTGAAACTTCATTTTGTGGAGCACTTTTTTCCTCCACGAAAGAAAATAGAATAAATGCTTAAATCGCAACGTCCTTGGAAAACCGCGATGTTTATTCAAGGAGCTTTCCTTGTCCTAGAAAAAGAAAAACACTTTTTCTACGTATAATGTGTCGTTTTAGAGCTTTTTTTGTTATGCCGATTCGTTTAAGGGCCTTTAGGTCATACCCTTGCGGTATTCAGTAGGAGATGGAAGAAAACTCCTACTGAATGAAGTTTCACTTTATCGTATAAGAAAAACGATGGCTTTCGCTAAAGACTTGACGACAAGCCAAGTTTTTCTAAACACAAACAAACCGAACAATTATAAATGAATTGTTCGGTTTTTGCTATTTAGTATTTGCTTATGTCCCAGTCCTTTTTTACCGGCAAAATCCTAGCTTGGATTAAAGGTTTAAACTTTTAAGGTGGCATGCAAAATAGGTTTAGGATGTACTAATACAAAACAAAGTCGCCGTTTTTTAATGGAAAAAGAATTATTCGGTACTGGTATCATCACGATAGAATATATGTCTAAAAAGCGTTGTTCTTTTTCCAGGAGAAAAATACTCTTGAATGAAGTTTCATTCTATCTCGTCAGAAGTGTTCCAGATTGTAATCACTGACCGAGCACTTGACGCTTTGTTACGTAAAATAGGGTAGTGAATCAAAGTATAAAAGTTGAGGGTGAAAATCAGTAGGTATTATGTATTAAATGCGTTACTGTCAGGTTACGGTATCGAAGTCTTCAGGCTAGTCAAGTTTCATAAAAATGTATACTTATTAATTCAAAAATAATGTACAAGAAACAATAACATCGGTAATATAGGGAAGTGAAGTTAATTCAATATTCTAAGAGTTAACCCTGGATTTGATGTACAGTTAGTAGCTGATTATTAAAGGGATAAAAGTCTTTTGTTACGAGACATAATTTAGTATAGTAGAACTAAAGTGACGATGATAAGTTATGAACAAAGAAGAAAGATGGAGGAAACAGCATGAAACGAGAATTTGCAGTAATTGGCTTAGGAAGATTTGGCGGAAGCATTTGTAAAGAGTTAAGCATGGAAGGAATGGAAGTACTTGCTATTGATAATAACGAAGATCGTATTAATGAATATAAAAATATAGCGTCTCATGCAGTAATTGCTGATGCAACGGATGAAGTGTCTCTTAAAGAGTTAGGAATTAAAAATATTGATCATGTTATTGTTGCAATTGGTGATAATATTCAAGCTAGTATTTTAACGACAGTTATTTTAACCGAGTTAGGAATTAAAAAAATAACCGTCAAAGCACAAAATGATTACCACGCTAAAATTTTAAATAAAATTGGGGCCGATCAAGTTGTACATCCGGAGAGGGATATGGGAAAACGAATCGCCCATAGTATTATATCCAATAATATTTTAGATTACTTAGAGCTTTCGGATGACCATAGTATTGTAGAAGTGAAGGTTGGAGAAAAAATGCTTGGTAAAACATTGGTGGAACTGGATATACGGGCAAATTATGGCTGTAACGTTGTCGCAATTAAGCATGGAAAAGATATTAATGTTTCACCAAGTGCTGACCATCGTTTTTTAGAAGGCGATATTTTAATTGTAATAGGTGCGGATAAAGATATTTCTCGGTTTGAAAAGCATTTAGTTATAGAAGAATAAAAAAACAAACAGCCAGAAAAGGATCTGGCTGTTTGTTTTTTATACTTCCATAATAATTGGTAAGATCATCGGGCGGCGCTTTGTTTTATCATAAAGAAATGGAGCGATTGTATCGGTAATTTCATTTTTGATTTCTGACCATTGAGTTGTTTTACGTTCCATTACTTTTTCTAAGTGAGCAGATACTAATTTTTGAGCTTCATTGATCAAGTCTTCAGATTCCCTCATATAAACAAAGCCTCGTGAAATAATATCAGGACCTGCAGAAACTTTGAACTCTTTCATATTAATACTTACTACGACAATCACTAAACCTTCCTCAGAAAGGATTCGGCGATCTCGTAACACGATATTACCGATATCTCCGACTCCGTTTCCATCAACATAAATGGAGCCGGAAGGGATTTTTCCAGCAATCGTAGCAATATCCTTTCCTAAAGCCAAAACATCTCCATTGTCCATGACGAAGCAATTATTTGGATCAACATCACAAGCAGCCGCCAATTTGACATGTTCTTTTAGCATGCGATATTCTCCATGAATCGGCATAAAGAACTTTGGTTTTATTAACCGTAGCATTAATTTTTGTTCTTCTTGACTACCATGACCAGAGGTATGGATGTTTGTAAGTTTGCCGTGAATAACGTCTGCTCCTGCTCGGTATAATTTATTAATCGTCCGGCTAACACTAATTGTATTTCCAGGGATTGGGGACGAAGAGAATACAACTGTATCACCGGGAATGATTTGAATTTGTCGATGAGTACCATTAGCAATTCGTGATAAAGCAGCCATTGGTTCACCTTGGGATCCGGTACAAAGGATAGTTACTTCTTGAGCAGGTAGACGATTAATTTGATTTGCATCAATAAACGTATCTTTTGGAGCTTGAATATAGCCTAATTCTTGTCCCAGATTAATAGCCGACTCCATGCTTCTGCCAAATACAGCAATCTTTCGGTTATTTTGGACAGAAGCTTCTACTACTTGCTGTAGTCGATAGATATTTGATGCAAATGTAGCAAAGATAACTCTTCCATCAACTCTGCTAAAAATATCTTTTATATTACCTCCAACCACTTTTTCTGATAATGTAAACCCGGGAACTTCACTATTCGTACTATCTGATAGTAGACAAAGTACTCCCTCACTGCCAATTTCTGCCATTCTTGTTAAGTTAGCAGGTTCACCAACGGGTGTAAAATCAAATTTAAAGTCACCTGTGTGAACAATGTTTCCTGGTGGAGTTTTTACAACAATACCATATGAATCGGGAATGCTATGGGTTGTTCGGAAAAAGCTGACCGAGGTTTTACGGAACTTAATATAATCGTCTTCTTCAATGGTGATTAATTTAGCATTTCTTAATAGACCGTGTTCATCTAATTTGTTTCGTATTAATCCTATCGCAAGTTTACCAGCATATATTGGCACATTAAGCTCACGGAGAAGATAAGGAATGCCTCCAATATGATCTTCATGCCCATGAGTAATAAATAATCCTTTGATTTTGTCCTGATTTTGCACTAAATACGTGTAGTCAGGAATAACATAATCAATTCCAAGCAATTCATCTTCAGGGAATTTAATCCCTGCATCAATTAAAATGATCTCATCTTGAAATTGAACACCATACGTATTTTTACCAATTTCTCCAAGTCCGCCTAGAGCAAAAACAGCAGCTTGGTCATTTTTTACAAACTTCATTGGTTAGATGTTCTCCACGTGAAAATCTTCGGATTGTTTTTCATATGCTAAATGTGCTTCATCTAGTGCTTGAATATATTCAATATTATACTTGCGTTCGTTTATTCTTGTTCTAACTTCTCTGACAGATTCTCCTTCAACGTATGCACATTTTGTTCTTTCTCGAACAGGAATTTCATCAGCCCGCTCTTGATATAATATTTTATAAATCATCTCATCTCTCCTTGATTGTTTCATTTTTATTTCTATAATTGAACACGATTTTTTGCTAAACAAATATCCTACCTTTTTAAATCACCATTAAAACGGCTCCGTCATTTTTCCAAATCACGTTATTTTTTGTCTTTTTCCCGATATTTATGGTACCTTTATTGTGATTGGGTAATAATATCGATGATTAATGGTAGTCTTTTTTACAAGTAGTTGGTACACGTCCTTGACCTAAAAAGTCTTTCCAGCGTTTCTTAAGCTTTTCTTTTAGACGCTTTAACATGACGTGTCAGCTCCTTTCAAAATTCTAAGAAAAGCAAGAAATACAATCTACCGATCCAATCCCTCTTACCTATAGTATAGTATGAGTTGAGGAATTTTGAAATAAAAATACGTTATTTCTTAAAAATATTTATGATGGCAACTGGGTAGTATGCTTGGAAATTTTGATTGGTGCCCATTCCGTAATTACCTGTTATAGTTGTTTATGCCACATGTAATTAGCAGTAAGACCTCTACTTCCATGTTTTATGAGCCGAACCCTGGGAAGATAAGTGGAGGAACCAACTGCGAGTCAAATACCCGATTCTGTTCATTCTAACAAATCAGTGGGGGATAAAAGAAAACCCCCACTGATTTGAAGATTCACTTTATACTTTTTTCGTAAAAAGATTTATTTGTTCATCGTCTACAAGACAATAAATTAAGATAAGCATACACCTTCATCGGTTTTCCGTTGAATTTCCCCTGCATCTAAGCTGTCAAACTCTTACTTAAGAGTTATAGAGAGTATGAAGAAGTCTAAGTGGAGCTAACGTAATGGTGCCTAATTGTCCAATCGCTTGGGTCGACAAGAGGCAGGGAGAATTCAGTAGGGGATAAAGGCAAGTTCTACTGAATGAAGTATTCTTATAACTATACTTAGTTTAAGCAGAGAAAAATATTTTATACATTGAGAGAAAGAAGGGGAAGAAATATGCATAAAAAAATTGTGTTCTTTGATATTGATGGTACTATATTAAACGAAACAAACAAAATCCCAAGCTCCACTAAGCAAGCAATTAAACAGCTGCAGGATAATGGAGTTTATGTAGCCATAGCCACCGGAAGAGCTCCATTTATGTTTGAACATATTCGTAAAGAATTAAATATTCACTCATTTGTTAGCTTTAATGGACAATATGTGGTGTTTGAAGGAGAAGAGGTTTATACAAATCCGATCAACAGCGATGAACTGGCGGATTTGTACCAAGCAACTCTGAAACATAAATTTCCGATCGTTTTTATGAATCACCAACAAATGAAGGCAACAGTTCCGGATCACCCGTTTATTAATGAAAGTCTAAAAAGCTTAGATTTTAGTTACCCGGATGTCGACCCTGCTTTTTATGAACAGGAGTCGATTTATCAAGCACTACTATTTTGTAAACAGAAAGAAGAAAAGTTATTTGCAAAAGACCATAAAGCATTACACTTTTTACGCTGGCATGAGTATTCATGCGATATTATACCTCAAGGCGGTTCAAAGGCTGTTGGAGTTAAAAAATTAATTGAAGCAAGCGGATTAAATATTGCAGATACGTATGCATTTGGAGACGGTTTAAATGATATGGAGATGATTAAGGAAATCGGCACTGGTGTAGCCATGGGTAATGCTATTCAAGAACTAAAAACAGTAGCTGATTATACAACAGATCATGTTGAAAAAGATGGGATAGCTAAGGGATTAAAACAGTTAAGATTAATTTAAAAAAATATAGCGGCAGTTAGACAGCTGCCGCTATATTTATTCTACAGGTTTTGCGTTCTCAGGAACAGCAAACGGGTTTTGTTTATTAATGTGATCATAGAACATAATACCGTTTAAATGATCAATCTCGTGCTGGAAAACAACCGCTGCATAGCCTTTTAAGCGTAATTTCACAGGTTCTCCTTCCATCGTTGTTGCGGTTACGGTTATCCGTGCATGCCGTGGAACAAAACCTTCCACATCACGATCTACAGATAAGCAGCCTTCCCCGCCTGGAAGGTACGTTTTTTCTACAGAATGACTGATGATTTTAGGATTAGCCAGTCCATAGCTATATTTTCTTCCATTTGGTGCTTCAAAGTGAACTGCTATTAAACGTTTATTCACTCCAAGCTGGGGTGCAGCTAAGCCAACACCAGCACGTAATTGATATTTTTTAGCCATTTCATCATCTTGACTATTTTTTAGAAATTGAAGCATTTTTTCCAGCAAATCTTTATCTTCGTCTTCTACCGGGATTGTTACTTCTTCAGAAACATTTGTCAGTGAAGGGTGACCCTCTCGAACAATGTCTTTCATAGTAATCACACGTACCACTCCTATTCCAACTTTCCATTAATTATTTTATCATATTTATATGTGT
This sequence comes from Virgibacillus proomii, assembly GCF_900162615.1. NCBI lineage: Bacteria > Bacillati > Bacillota > Bacilli > Caryophanales > Bacillaceae > Virgibacillus > Virgibacillus proomii. The sequence continues at coordinate 1,649,852 of NZ_FUFN01000010.1, forward strand.
TATAGCATATTTTGACTATTGGATAGAGACGGGGGCGCTAATATGTTCATTTTAAAAAAGAAGACAAGCGCGATTACTGTTATATTACAAATTTTTTAGATCGGAAGAACGTTTCATCCCGTACCTAATTGCCGTAAGGATTTCGTACTTCAAAAGTTGTAGAAAAGACTACGGAGGAGTAACAGCTCCTAAATCCCCGATACGTTCGGGCGATAGGACAGAGAAGTTTCTTGAATAAACATCGCGATTTTTTAAGGACAAGAAACAACCACGACAGCGATACTTCGCGGTTTTTCAAGGATAAGAAGGTACTACGACAACGATACATGATTTTTTCAAGGTCTTCTTTAATGTTCTACTCTTTCGTAAGGAAAAAACGCTTCATGAGTGGAGTTTGACTTTATGAATAGAAAAATTACCTTGTCCGTTTTTAATTTTTGTACAAACTGATTTATGTTATACTAAAAAACATAATATTTGATTCAGCAAAGTTGTAGGAGGTTAGAGTTTCATGTCAATAAAGAAGTTAACAATTATCGCAGTAATTATACTTTCAATTTTAACCACTGCGTGTAGTAGTAAAACCCCAGAAGAAAAAATCCAGAACCATTTGGAAGAAGCGGTAGCTTTAGAAGAAGGGTTTGAAAAACAGCAAAGTAAAATAACAGATTTAGAAAAGCAAGAACAAAAAATCTATAATGAAATAATCGATCTAGGCATGGATGATATGGATCAAATAAAAAAACGTTCGGAACAAGCACTTGAAACGGTTGATAAACGAAAAGATGCAATTGAAAAAGAGCAGGAAAGTATTAAACAGGCTAGAGAAGAATTTTCAAATATTGAGGAATTAATAAATGATCTGGAAGATAAAGAAGTAAAAGCAACCGCTAAAAAAATGAACAAAATAATGACTCAGCGTTATGACTCCTATGGTAAATTAAATAAAGCCTACAACGATGCGTTAAAGTTAGAAAAGAAATTGTATGAAATGCTGCCTAAAAAAGATCTAGAACAAAAGATTTTAACAGATCAAGTTAATAAAATAAATGAAACCTACAGTAAAGTAATTGAGTTCAATAAAGAATTTAATCAAAATACACAGGAATATAATAAAGTTAAGCAAGACTTTTATAAACAGGCAGGGATAGAAGTAGTTAATAAAGATACGGACAAGCAACCGTCTGAAGAAAAGTAAGGTTTAAAAGCATTCTCTTAAAAAGGAGGTGCTTTTTTAAGTTTAGAAAACTATATTTCTTTTGTACATGGTGGATAACTTTTTTGCACTATAGGAAAGCATAAAATTTTAGGGTTTATCGTATAAGAAAAACTACAGCTTTCGTCATAAAGACTTGGCGATAAGCCAAGTTTTTTCTAAAAAAGTAACTTCTTCTAACTTAACCGCTTAAGCGTATAAGCACATTCTGATCCACCTTCCTGCGATAAGCTAACGACTCGAATCTAAAGGAAGGCCTGCTAAAAGCGGGCTTGCCGTTCAGGCGTTGATATCCCCCTGCAACAGTGGCCTGTTTTCTTTATCTCGAATGTAAAGACCCTATTTTTCTTATTTCAAAATGTGCTTATAATTTTGCGTACGGATGAGAAAAACGGCTTCTAAATCTCGATTCGTTTGGTTGACAGGACGAGGAAAGCTTCTTGAATGAGCATCGCGATTTTTCAAGGAGAAAATTGTATCTTGAATGAAGTTTTCATTATCTTGTCAGAAGAGCTTCCATTTACGCACTGCTAAAAGAGCGCTTCTAGCTTTTTTTCGTGAAAAGTTAAATATGAACATGCATTCCGTAATTTTTTGTACAAGTATAAATGTAAGTGGGAAGCATCGAATACACAACAGGTCGGAGAGCACGGCTGTAATTCGCGAACTTAACAAGCTGTATAAGATATGAGATCAAGCAATTTCCATATTGGAAAATAATTGATTGTAATAATACAGATAATAAAAAGTACTATAACAGAGAGAGAAGAAAGCGTTTTAATAAAAATGGTTATTTTTCAATTTATGTAAAAAGCACATAATGAAGACAAAGTGTTTGACCGTTACAAATAATTAGGCTAGAATTTAGATGAAAAGAAATTGTACTAATATTTTTTCGCGTTTTTATGTAACAGTTTTGTGAATATCTTTCTCTGGTAAGTGCAAATAATCATTAGCAGCTAATGGTATGATTGTACGTCTTCTGGGGATTATTCACAATCAAAAAAGGGAACACCTTTAAAAGAAGTACAGTTTTTTTCGTTTTTGGGGTAGGCTAGAAATAATAATACTAAAAGGATATAGGAAAGGAAGAGGTGAACTATTTTGAAACACGTATTAGAAAGTGTTGAAAGTCAGTTCGAAACGTTCCAAATTCTTAACGAAGATGGAAAGATTGTCAATAAAGATGATATGCCCGATCTTTCAGATGATGAATTAAAAGAGCTTATGCGCAGAATGGTTTACACTAGAGTATTAGATCAGCGCTCTATTGCATTAAATCGTCAAGGTCGCTTAGGTTTCTATGCTCCAACTGCAGGACAGGAAGCATCACAGTTAGGAAGCCAATTTGCGCTTGAAAAAGAAGATTTTATTCTTCCAGGATATAGGGATGTACCACAATTAATTTGGCACGGACTTCCATTATACCAAGCATTTTTATTTTCTAGAGGTCATTTTCATGGAAATCAAATGCCAGAAGGAGTTCATGCACTAAGTCCACAGATTATTATTGGTGCACAATATGTTCAAGCTGCTGGTGTAGCATTAGGAATGAAGAAGCGCGGCAAGAAAAACGTTGCTATTACTTATACTGGTGATGGCGGAACTTCTCAAGGTGATTTTTATGAAGGAATTAACTTTGCCGGAGCATTTAAAGCACCAGCGATTTTCGTTGTACAAAATAACTTCTTCGCTATTTCCGTTCCAGTTGAAAAGCAAACAAATGCTAAAACACTCGCACAAAAAGCGGTAGCTGCTGGGATAGAAGGTATTCAAGTTGATGGTATGGACGTACTGGCTGTCTATGCTGCTACGAAGCATGCAAGAGATCATGCAATTAACGGTAATGGCCCAATGCTTATTGAGACAATAACTTATCGTTATGGTCCACATACAATGGCCGGGGACGATCCAACTCGTTACCGTACGGAAGACTTGGATAACGAATGGGAAAAGAAAGATCCACTTGTTCGTTTCCGTAAGTTTCTAGAAAGTAAAAACCTTTGGTCAGAAGAAGAAGAAAATAAAGTGATTGAAGAAGCGAAAGAAGATATTAAGAAAGCTATTAAACAAGCTGACCAATATCCAAAACAAAAAGTTACAGATTTAATTTCAAATATGTTTGAAGAACTTCCATATAATTTACAAGAACAAATGGAAGAATATAAAGAAAAGGAGTCGAAGTAAATCATGGCACAGATGACAATGATTCAAGCCATTACAGACGCGTTACGCACAGAACTCAAAAATGATGAAAATGTGCTTGTATTTGGGGAAGATGTCGGCAAAAATGGCGGCGTGTTCCGTGCTACTGATGGATTACAAGCTGAGTTTGGTGAAGAACGTGTATTTGATACACCACTAGCAGAGTCAGGAATTGGCGGTCTTTCCATTGGACTTGCTTTACAAGGATTTCGCCCTGTACCAGAAATTCAATTCTTCGGCTTCGTTTATGAAGTAATGGATTCAATTAACGGACAAATGTCACGTATGCGTTATCGTTCTGGTGGTACACACATCAATCCTATTACAATTCGCTCACCATTTGGCGGCGGGGTGCATACGCCAGAATTACACGCTGACTCTTTAGAAGGATTAATTGCTCAACAACCAGGAATTAGAGTAGTCATTCCATCAACGCCGTATGATGCAAAAGGCTTGTTGATCTCAGCAATTCGTAATAACGATCCAGTGTTATTCTTAGAACATATGAAGCTGTACCGCTCATTTCGTGAAGAGGTTCCTGAAGAAGAGTATACCATTGACTTAGATAAAGCTGATGTAAAACGAGAAGGTACAGATGTGACATTAATTGCTTATGGCGCAATGGTTCATGCTTGCCTTAAAGCAGCAGACGAACTAGAAAAAGAGGGAATAAGCGCTGAAGTTATTGACTTACGTACTGTTTCACCGCTAGATATTGATACAATTATTACATCCGTAAAGAAAACAAATCGTGTTGTTGTTGTTCAAGAGGCTCAACGTCAAGCAGGGGTTGCCGCAAATGTTATTGCAGAAATTCAAGAACGTGCCATTTTGCATCTAGAAGCTCCTGTATTACGTGTTACCGCTCCTGACACCGTTTATGCATTTTCTGAAGCGGAAGAAGTATGGTTGCCTAATCACAAAGACATCATTGAAAAAGTAAACAGTGTCATGAACTTTTAATAAGAGACAGGAGGTAAAAATTTATGGCTTTTAATTTTAAATTACCTGATATCGGAGAAGGAATTCACGAAGGTGAAATCGTCAAGTGGTTTGTCAAAGAAGGTGACGAAGTAAAAGAGGATGACGTCCTATGTGAGGTTCAAAATGATAAAGCAGTTGTTGAAATCCCTTCTCCAGTTGATGGTACAGTAGAAAAAATTCATGTTGAAGAAGGAACAGTAGCAGTTGTTGGTGATACACTTATTTCATTTGATGCAGAGGGTTATGAGTCTGATGATGAGGCATCAGAAGATTCAGAAGAAGAAGCACCAGCACCTAAAGCTGAAGAAACAAAAGAAACAACTACTCAAGCTGCTACTGACAACAAAGATCAAGATAAACGAGTTATCGCAATGCCATCTGTCAGAAAATATGCTCGCGACAATGGTGTGAACATTTCGGATGTAACTGGATCAGGAAAGAATGGCCGCATCCTGAAAGAAGATATTGATAGCTATCTGAAGGGAGATCAACCCGCTGCAGCAGAGGCTAAAACGGAAGAAACAGCTAATGCAGAGAAAACAGCTGCACCAGCTACTGCAGGTGACTTCCCAGAAACTCGTGAAGCAATGAGTGGAATTCGCAAAGCAATAGCCAATGCAATGGTTAATTCTAAAACAAAAGCGCCTCACGTTACCTTGCTAGATGAAGTAGATGTTACTGCATTAGTGGCTCATCGTAAGAAATTTAAGCCAATTGCAGCCGAACAGGAAATAAAGCTGACTTATTTACCATACGTTGTAAAGGCGTTAGTTTCTGCATCGAAAAAGTATCCAATCATTAATGCTTCTGTAGATGATGAAACAAATGAAATTGTTCACAAACACTACTATAATATTGGGATTGCAGCAGATACAGATAAAGGTTTACTAGTTCCAGTTGTTAAACATGCTGATCGCAAATCTATTTTTGAAATTTCTAAAGAGATTAATGAATTGGCAGACAAGGCTAGAAATGGTAAACTAGCACCAGATGAGATGAAAGGTGCAACGAATACAATCACTAATATCGGATCTGCAGGCGGTCAATGGTTTACTCCAGTACTAAACTATCCAGAAGCAGTAATTCTTGGTATTGGACGTATTGCAGAAAAACCAATTGCTCGTGATGGAGAGGTAGTTATTGCACCTGTACTAGCATTATCATTAAGCTTTGATCATCGCATTATTGATGGGGCTACGGCACAAAATGCCCTAAATCAAATCAAGCGATTATTAAGCGATCCACAATTAATTATGATGGAGGCGTAAGGTATGGTAGTAGGAGATTTCCCAATTGAATTAGACACACTTGTTGTTGGAGCTGGTCCTGGTGGATATGTTGCAGCTATTCGTGCTGCTCAACTTGGACAAAAAGTAACGATTGCGGACAAAGGCGCATTAGGTGGTGTTTGTTTAAATGTAGGATGTATTCCTTCAAAAGCATTGATTCAAGCTGGCCATCTAGCTGTACATGCACGAGGTAATGAAGAACTCGGTATTAAAACGGAAAATGTGTCCGTAGATTTTGCCAAAGTGCAAGAGTGGAAGGGCAGTGTCGTTAAAAAGCTTACTTCTGGAGTCCAAGGACTATTAAAAGGGAACAAAGTTGATATTGTTAAAGGTGAAGTTTACTTTGTAGATAAAAACACAGTAAAAATCATGGATGATAAAAAGTCCCAAACATATACGTTTAATAACTGTATTATTGCAACAGGTTCTAGACCAATTGAAATACCAGGCTTTAAATTTTCCAACCGTGTTTTAGATTCTACAGGTGCGCTTAACCTTAAAGAAATTCCTAAAAAAATGGTTGTTATTGGTGGAGGATACATCGGTACGGAGCTGGGAACTGCCTATGCTAATTTCGGTACAGAAGTTACGGTATTGGAAGGAACGAAAGATATCCTTGGCGGTTTCGAAAAACAAATGAGACAGGTGGTTAAAAAGCGCCTGAAAAACAAAAATGTTACGATTATAACAGAAGCAATGGCTAAAGGTGTGGAAGAGTCGAAAGACGGTGTAAAAGTAACATATGAAGTTAATGGAAAATCAGAAACCGTTGAAGCCGATTATGTATTGGTAACAGTTGGTCGCCGTCCAAATACAGACGAACTTGGACTAGAACAAGTCGGTATTGAAATGGATGATCGTGGTCTAATAAAAATTGATAAGCAATGTCGTACAAACTTTGATAATATCTATGCTATTGGTGATGTTGTTCCAGGAATGCCATTAGCTCATAAGGCTTCTTATGAAGGTAAAGTAGCTGCTGAAGCAATTAGCGGTGAAAAAGCTGAAATTGACTATATTGGTATGCCAGCAGTTGTATTCTCTGAACCAGAATTAGCTACCGTTGGTTATACAGAACAAGAAGCGAAAGATGCTGGGTTTGATGTAAAAGCTGCTAAATTCCCATTTGCTGCTAATGGTCGTGCGTTGTCATTAAACGATAGTGATGGATTTATGAAATTGATCACACGTAAAGAGGATGGCTTAGTTATTGGTGCACAAATTGCAGGTCCTAACGCAAGCGATATGATTGCAGAATTAGGACTAGCTATCGAAGCTGGAATGACAGCAGAGGATATCGCCTTAACCATTCATGCTCATCCAACGCTTGGAGAAATTACCATGGAAGCTGCTGAAGTTGCTTTAGGTACACCAATTCATATGTTATAAAATAAAAAGGAGAGCTAATCTTTTAAAGATTGCTCTCCTTTTTATTATCAACGATATCTGTTTTTACGTGGTGGATATCGTTTTTGAGAGTAGTTCTTAGTTCTTCTAGCTTATGCAACAAACTTCATGATTAGTCGATACGGACTCCTCACGTCATTTTATTCGGTACCTAAGTGCTCTATTCGTCGGAGTCGACAAATAGAGTAAATACATTGTGCGAAGAATTATTGCTTTTTAAGGATTAGAGAAGTTACGATAGCGAAATGCAGTTATCCTGATATGAAAAATACATATACAGCATCAAGCGATACATTATATAATTATGTTTTTTCCTCTACAACTATTTGTTTCAACTTCTTCATAATTTCTTGTTTGGATACTTGCCCGGATATTCGTTCAACTGTCTTTCCGTTTTTTGCGATTAGCAAGGTGGGGGAGGCAGGGTCTATGAGTTCTTTTACTTCAGAAAGTTCTTTTTTCTCGGTTTCTACAGGACTAAATTCGTTTGGATAATTAGCTTTAATTTCAATAATCGCATCGTAATAGATGTTTTCCAATTTATTATTAGTGGAATGGGTGTAGAATACCACATCATACTCTTTTGGTTGAAAAGATATAATATTAATGATAGAAGCATTTGACTCTCCGCAACTAACTAACAGTAGCAATAAAGAAATAAAAAAGGGGACGATTCGTTTAATTATCCTCACCTACTTTAATGTCGTATTCCTATTTACTAGTTTAACAAATATATAGGTGCTAAACTTTACTGTAAATAAACTGTTATCAAGTTGAAAGTGTTATGTTAGATTTGGTAATAAATTTACTAATTCTAACATGAAACAGTAATAAATAATCGATATTTGTCGAATGCACTAGCAAATTCTATATTATAAGTAGTTGGATATGTCGACCTATTCTTTTAGAAACGATTCGTAATTTGGGAAGAAATAAGATATAATGGATCAGTTGCGTGGAAGTATCTTCGCTTTTCGGGCAATGGAATATGTGTTTTATCTATGTAAGAAGAGAAAGGTGGGATAATGACGAAGCTCTATCTGCATTTAGATTTCGTAAGACTCCTATTTCACATTTACAGAGAAAACGAAGAAGTCAAAGTGGGAGAGAAGGGTAACTAAATGTCCAATTTATTTAGGTGGATAGGGATAGGGTAAGTTTCGTTAGCAGTACACGCTACATGAAGGAAAAGCGCCTTTCTTTTTCAAAGCCAAGATGGCCTCGACAACGCACGAAAAAAAAGAGCGTTTTTTCCAAGGACAAAGTAGATTATAAATGCTTATCAAACATTAGATAAGTTAAGGCAAAATAAATTCGCTATCAATAGTAGTTAAAGAAGATGACTCCTATTCAATATAGAAATCATCTTCTAGATGCACAACTCTTTTTTGGTTTGTCCTAGACATAGGTGTTCGTTTAAGCTCCTTACCCTTTTCTTTTTCCGGTTAAATCAAATTCTTTTGCTTCTCTCCTAAATGATTTTATTAAGGAGAAAATTATCAGAATCATAATAATTGCAAATGGAAAGGCGGCAATAATTGATGCAGTTTGTAGTGCGCTTAACCCACCCTGCCAAAGAAGTACAGCTGCGGCACTTGATTGAATGATACCCCAGATAAATTTAACAGAGTTTGCGGGATCAAGGCTTCCTCCAGTTGTTTGCATACCAAGCACAAAGGTTGCTGAATCTGCTGAGGTGATAAAAAAGGTACAGATTAGTAAAATAGCGATAACCGAGATTACACTACCGATTGGAAAGTTTTCTAAAACAGCAAATAATGCTGTTTCTTCTCCGAGATCATTTATCGTCTGAATTATATTTGCATCTTTAAAGACTTCTAAGTGAATAGCGGAACCGCCAAAAACGGAGAACCATAGGGCACCGAAAATTGTTGGTACAAGTATAACACCTAAGACGAATTCGCGAATGGTTCTCCCGCGTGAAACCCTTGCTATAAACGTCCCTACAAAGGGTGCCCATGCAATCCACCAAGCCCAATAAAAGAAGGTCCATTTATTTTGCCAATCTGATTTTGCTTCACTAAACGGCGTCATGCGCAAGCTCATACTAGGCAAATTTTGGATATAACTTCCTAATGTAGTAGTAAAATAATCCAAAATAAAATTAGTTGGACCTAAAAATAAAACGAATAACATAAGCAATACTGCAAGAGCAAGATTTGCGTTACTCAAATATTTGATCCCTTTATTCAGTCCTGTCATTGCTGAAGTTATATAAAGCACAGTAACAATGGCAATAATAATCAGCTGTACGGTGATAGTGGATTCTATTCCAGTTACATAGGAAAGCCCTCCACTAATTTGGATCGCTCCTAAGCCAAGTGAAGTAGAGACTCCAAATATTGTTGCGAATACAACTATAAAATCAATTACTGTGCCCCATGTACCTTTAATTCGATCGCCAAAAATCGGCTCAAGGACAGCACTTACAACTCCGGGCGCTTGTTTACGAAATTTAAAATACGCTAGTGCAAGTGCAATAGTTGCATAAATCGCCCAAGGGTGAATGCCCCAATGAAAGAAGCTATATTGCATGGCAGTGCTAGCCGCATCACCTGTTTCTTCTGCACCAAACGGTGGTGCATGATAATGAGATATTGGTTCAGCAGCTCCCCAAAACACTAGCCCAATCCCCATTCCGGCGCTAAATAGCATGGCGAACCAAGTTAAATAGCTGTATTCCGGCTTATCACCAGGGCGCCCTAATTTAATGTTCCCATATTTGGAAAAAATAAGGTAAATCGAAAACACAACAAATGCGGTTGCGCTTAATAAATAAAACCAACCAAATTTATCAACAAGAAATGTTTGAATAATGTTTGTAACATTATCCAAATTGGCATTTGGCCATACGTCTTTTGGAATGATTCCCCAAATAATAAATAATGCTACAACAATTGCTGAAATATAGAATACTCGTGTTACTTTTTTCACAAAAATAATCCTTTCTATTTTTATTTTTGGTTAACTATGTAGACGTACTTATTGTATTAAAACATATAGCATGGTATTTATTCAAATAACAAAACTTGTTTTTACTATTCTCTGACAAACTGTAAATAAACCAGTTCCAAATATTGTAAGAAACTAAAATATGATGTCAAAAATATCAGCTTTTTTATTTTCCATTGTCAATATTTTTCCAGAAGTTTATAATAGTGGAGACAATATTCGACATTGTATAATCAGGAGGGATTGAATGAGGAAAGTCGGAATCATTATAGCACTTATTATCGCTATCTTGCTCGCTGGGTGTGCCAATGAAAACGATGAAAATAATCAATCTACAAAGGAAGAAAATCCAAAAGCAGTAAAAGAGACAGGCTCTCAAGTAGAACATAACTCTCAAAACACTGAAGATAAGCAAGAAAATGCACAAGTAAATAAAAAAAAAGTAACAGAGCAAGACGATTCTAAATATACAGTAGCTGAAAATGCTACAATTGTACCAATTAATAAGGGTATAAACAAAAAGGTAGTGCTATTAACAATTGATGACGTTCCCGATAAATATGCTTTGGATATGGCTAAAACATTAAAGCAACTAGATGCCAATGCTATTTTTTTTGTTAATGGACATTTTTTAGAAACGAAAGAACAAAGGGATGTCCTTAAGCAAATTCACGACATGGGATTTGTTATTGGTAACCATACATATAGTCATGCAAAACTTCCAGATTTAGCAGTACAAGAACAAACAGAAGAAATTGTTAAAGTTAGTGATCAAATTGAAGAAATAATTGGAGAACGCCCTAAATTTTTCCGTGCTCCACATGGTATGAATACAGATCACTCCAAGCAGGTTGCTAAAGAAGAGGATATGATCATTATGAACTGGACATATGGCTATGATTATTTTGCTCCTTATCAAGACGCTAAAAAGCTAACAAAGGCTATGGTAAGCGGCGAAGGGCCTGAAGTAGAAGTACCCTATTCATTATTGAAACCAGGAGCGAATCTGCTGATGCATGATCGAGAATGGACAAATCAAGCATTGAAAGATATTGTGACGGGTTTAAGAGAAAAAGGCTATGAAATGGTTGATCCGCACACAATTAAAACATTAAATTAAATATAAGTTTCAAACGGCTCCTGTCAAGAGCCGTTTTTTTACTATCTAAGATTCGTTTCTACATGGTGGATATCTTTTTTGAAAAGCTTCGTTGTCAAGCTTATGTGCTGTAGCAAATCGCACGCAGAAAAAGTGCTTTGCTTTTTTAAGGATGTCGATTACAAATGCGTTGCCCAGAAGTCTTCCGGCATCTTAGATATGCGGAATAGGTTAGTTAACAGTTACCTGCATCATTTATATACGCAATTGGCAGTCATGAAAATCCTAAAGGGTTGATCCAATTTTTAAAAGCCGTAGGGAAATTAACTTTAAACGTTAAAGTTAAAGAAGAAGCTCATAATCTTTAACTGATAATAATATAATATGACATACTATATAGGGTTGATTTTTTAAATATGACATATTATAATATGAATACGCTATCATAATATGCAAAGGGGTTGGCACGAATGGGCACTATTGTATGCCAAGATTGTCATAAGATCATTGAACAATATGAAAATGAAAAAGTTGTTACACTTTATAGTACTTGTCCGACTTGTCGCAAAAATAAATAATAAGCGTTATAGCTACCAGCTTGTAGGGAATGTTGTTCTCTACAAGCTTTTTTGTATGTTGAAAAATTTACTGCAGATTTCTTTTACATTTGTAAACATCACGCCAACCCAACGTAAGAATCACTATTTATATGTTGATTGAAAGGAAATCTACTTGCACGTGGGAGTATTTTTACTTACACTAGACTAAGTAGTTGCTTTTGTTTAAGTAGTGTCAAAGGGAAAACTCCTCGATATTAAGTTTCCACGAATGATCTTTACACAAAGACGGGAGGCAAACTTTGTTGCGGAAGGACCTTGATCCTATCATACCCATTACTTAATTTATAGCCTCAGTGGGTAAAGAGGCGTTCAGAATTCTTTTCATAAAGAGGCCCGTTTTTCCCCACAGTGTACTAATATTAAGAAATATCAAATTTTATTTAAAAAACTTTTGGACAGTACGTTTGTTGCATGGGAGGTAGCTTAATGAATTATCATTACCCAATAGATGAAACATGGACAAAAGAAGAAGTGATACAAGTGGTTCAATTTTTTACCCTGATAGAGCAGGCATATGAGAAAAAAGTAGAACGTGATGTATTATTGGCTGCTTATCGAGCATTTAAACAGATTGTACCTTCGAAAAGCGAAGAAAAGAAACTATTTAAGGCTTTTGAACAAAGTTCTGGCTATTCAAGTTATCAAGTTGTAAAGCAGGCAAGAACAACTGAAAAACCTTTTCTATCCATAAGAAAAGAGGAAAAGCTTCGTTAATAAGCTTTTCCTCTTTTATCCTTATATTGTTTTATTGTTAATTGTTATCATTTATTTAGTTATGTGTGAAGTAAAGAATTATTTACTATTTAAAGCAAGTTTATAAAATGGCAATAAATAATCAATAGTAAATTTTGCTAGTTGTAAAAAAGTAGTGCCATTATAAACACGATTATCTTCCTTAGAATAATGTCGCCCAATTAAAAATTCAGCTTTTTTTACATCTCGAAAACGTTCCACATCTTTCTTCTCTAAATCACTTATCTGCTTAGCACCTTTTTTAGTATGATCTAAAGAGATAACGAAATCTTCAGGAAGTTGTTTTAAACGATTAAAATCATTAAGAAACGCTTGAGCGATTGCTGATTTATGGTCCAATTCATAAATAAGTGCTAACCAAATAAATACATGATCATCAAACAATCCAACTTGAAAATGTGGATGTTTTTTATAGCCCCGTTTGTTATTGGCTACTGCTAGCCACGTATCATTAGGCGGATTAACTGTCCTTCTGGCATGTTTAGCTATATGTAAGAACATCTCATTACCTAATTGAGTTGCTAAATAATCAGTTAATTCATTACCTATTTCTCTAAACTTAGGTTGAATTCGAGCTTGAATGGCTTCCATGCGAGCTTCAAGTCCAGCAATTGTAAATGTATCAAAATCTTTCTCTTCAAAACCTGTAAATGACATCCTATTCTTCCTTTCGTTAATCAACTTTACTGTTACTATTTAGCTTTAATCCTGTATCAAGCTGTAAGCCTTCCTCTAGAGGGATAGGGAACGCAAAGAAGTCTAATTGAAAGGTAACGGTACCTAAATGCCTGAATCGTTGGATCGACAGGACAAGGAAAGCTACGTCAGCGATACATCGCACGCAGAAAAAGCGTGTTTCTTTTTTCAAGGAAATAAACTCCTTGAATGAAGTTTCACTTTATTACATTTTATAATTATTATTAAGTATGGATTTAAACAAGTCAAGCTATACGTATTAATAATTAATGTCAGTAAAATGTTGCTCAAAGCATAAAATCAAATGTTTAAGAACAATCTATAATTGGGAATATAGTATTTAAGATTACATTTTAAATAAGTATGCTCCCTTTAATAAGGAAGTAATGGTTTTACCTGTTTTACTAAATGAATGGAATAGTTAAAAATCTACGTATGTATAAACAAAGGTTTGTTTTATAGAATAGGTCAATCTGTATCGAACCAATCCCTACGAGTATTCATAAATATATTAAAAGGAACCCTGCAATGGGAATGAAAGGGTGTGTACCATTTGAAATACGTAATGGAAGTTCTGCGTCGTAAAGAGGCCGAGGAAAAATTACCTGTCATACGTATGGAAATCGATTATGAACTGGTTACACTATACGATGCTATGAAAAATGACGATAAAGTAGCAGTAATAAAAAGTAAGGAAAGATTAAACCAATTAAGAAAACAATTATTGGAATTAAGTCAGGTGTAACTAGATAGGTTAATTTGGTTTTCATTTACACGATAGGCAAGTATAAAACTTTAGGCTTTATCGTATAAGAAAAACGATAACTTCGCCATAAAGACTTGGTGACAAGCCAAGTTTTTCTAAGTAAAGAAGGGAAGCCGTTTGCTCGATTATGTCTTTGTTATAGCTAAAAAAGTTCTAAGACTGTTAAGGTAGAGGAGAACTTAAAAATTGCTTATTTATACGGAGATGGCTATGGTTAAAAATCCAAACAGGCAACACCCCTAATGAAAGTGAGTGTATTATATTTCTATCATAGAAGTTGGTTCGTCGTTACGTTTTACGTATCAGCAAGTATTCTTTAAATTAAGAGTGGCCTTTCATGACGAAGTCTCTAAGTTTTGGTAGTATTATACTAAGAGCTTTCGAATGGAGGAGAACTCAAATGAATAAAGAACAACGTGATGAGGTTTTTAATCACGCAAAAGAATGGATATACGAAGCCGGTAAAGAGATAAGAGATCAAATTCACGCTCCATTAGTTGTCGACACAAAATCAAACCCCAATGATTTAGTGACGACCATGGATAAAGCTACTGAAGAATTTTTTACTAAAAAAATTAAAGATACCTTTCCGCATCATTTCATTTTAAGTGAAGAAGGCTATGGTGACAATTTAAAATCAATGAATGGAACGGTGTGGATCATTGATCCGATCGATGGTACGATGAATTTCGTTCATCAAAAAAGAAATTTCGCTATTTCTATTGGAATATATTATGATGGGGTTGGAGAAATAGGTTTTATATATAATGTGATGGAAGATATTCTCTATAGTGCTAAAAAGGGAGAAGGCGTTTATAAAAATAATGATAAGCTACCAAGGTTAAGAAAAAATATTCCTTTTAATGAAACAATGTTAAGTTTAAACCATTTTTGGCTATGTGAAAATCGACTAGTGGATGAAAAAGTAATGCAAAAACTTGTAAAAGATGTAAGAGGAGCACGCACTTACGGATCAGCAGCATTAGAATTTGCATATGTAGCCGAAGGGATTATTGATACCTATTTAACACTTAGTCTTTCTCCTTGGGATTATGCAGCTGGTATTGTTATTGTTAATGAAGTTGGTGGGGTGACTACTACTGTTGATGGAGATGCGATAAATATGCTTCATAAATCATCTGTAGTTACAGGAAATCGAGGTATCCAGCAAACAATATTAAACGACTACGTAAAGACAGCAAGAAAGTGACTAATTGTCACTTTCTTTTCTTTTTAAAACTAATTCCTGTACCCATAAAAACGCAGGCCAGTACCAGAAATAGAATTACGAGCCAAATATTCCGATAGGCGATTGCAATGCCAACGCCAATAAACATAGATATTACGAGAAAAGCCAATAATAACATTGGCCAATTTATTTTTTTCATTTTCCCATTCCACCTCTTTTTCTCAAAATCTAGTATATCGGAAAGAGTTGGTGAGTTCAAAGGGTATAACCTCTATATAAGGAGGAATAGGGAAGTTATATAATAATTACTGGCGAAGCAGATAAATATTTAGTATGATGGTACAAGGATCATCAATATATAAAGGATGAATAGTTATGGGGGATGACTATGGATGGAAGCTTCAGTTTTGTTTTTGATTTTCTTTTAGAACAGTATGGAACCAAAAACATTTTTTTGAAATTATATATCATCAATTTAATTTTTAGTATTATTTCCTTTAAGCTTGGTTTTGCGCGAAAGCTGCCAGCATTAAAAACGATTATTGTATACATAATGCTTTTCATTGGAGTATATTTACTAACTATATTTAGCATTATGCAACTGCCGATTACGGAAAGCTTAATCGTTATTTCTGTTGTTTTAGCGATTTATCGGTTTAGACTGCATCGAGAGCGTAAAACAAGATAGTTTACATAACATGTAACTAAGTATGAATAGTTTTACCTGTTTGTGTTCAAAAAGAGGATAAATGACGTGTTGTCGGCTAACATTACAACGTTCTTGAAAAAATCGTGACTATTCTTTTCGTTTCGAGAAGTCTTCCTTGTCCTGTCGCGTTAAACGAATCGGGCATTTAGATGTTACTTCTCTCGCAAAGTTATCACGATAAAAGAGAAGAAAGAAATATGGTTCTATAATTTGGAGGGATTTTTACCAGACTTTTTGACAATCCTCTTTAATAATTAATATAATGTTTTATTTACTTAAGTTTTTAAAACCAAAGGTATGCTTTCCCTCCTTTGGTTTTAAAAACTAAATAAAATCATTAGCTGCCTTTTTTTCTTCATACAAGCGGAATTTTCCTGTTGCGTGACGCTGCAATGTCTTTTCTTCGATTCTATTATAGCAATCATTGCATAAGTACATATGAATACGCCGATTACGTAAACGTTTAGCCTCGAAGCAATGATCTTCAATACTTTCTATTTGATCACAAATTGTACATTTTACTTGCATAATTTCACCTCAACAATCAAAAGATAAGGTATAGCACCAATATAGCTTTATTAATTTAATCAAGCACAGTCGAAATGTTTTACTTGATCCTTCATTTTAATCTTAGGTATTACCGTAACTAAGATTATTTTTAATTCTAACGTGTCAAGCTAGCTGAAAATGGTAAGGTGAATATTACCTTGAATTAGTATGATGTTAAAGAAAAAGCGGTCTGCTTTTCTGGAAAGGATATGAGCTGTTCGTTTATTTAACTTCTTTGAATTTAAGGATGTAAAACTTATCAGAACAAAGTTTCATTTAGTATAACATAATAAAGATGTTTGATGAAGTATTAGGATGGGTAAATAGACTATAAAGAGCGGGAAAGAAAGGACGATTCCATGAAAAAGAAATATTTGTATTCAGCTGGTGCAGCTGGAGTTATCGGAGCAACAGTAGCTGGATATTTTTTTAGTAATAAGGATGCTCGAGAAAAATTAAAGCAGAGATACAAAAAATATCAAAACTCTATTCGATCAACCTTTGAAAATGCTGGAGTACCAGATCAATCTCCTAGTCAAGATTTAGCACAATTGGAAAACGCCAAAATGGTATCTGAAGGTTCGCAATTTGGTGTTCAATACTATACGGAAAAGAAAGAAAATAACAAAGCAGAAATACAGCACCAATAAACTGTTATGGATTATTAATGAAGAAAGTTTCCGTCAATTAACGGAAACTTTCTTCATTATTTTTTATAATGATTGGATTGTTCTTCTTCTATATCTTCTAACTGCTCTTTCTCTTTTTCAGGAATGACTTCTTTATTTTGATCAGGTTCAATTGGCCGATTCTTATTAATTGGAAACTCCGGCATATAACGCCCAACAATTGCAGCCAATTCATCAACTACCCCATATACAGGATGTCCTTGCTGAATTTTATTAGCCATGTTTCGTATTCTTTCATTCCCGTCAGCATCAGCGACAACAACAGCGGTTTTTCCATAAGGGTCATTATATAATGCTTCTAATACACTGTATTTAATCGTACCTACTCGGGAACGGTCCAGATTCTTGTCCACATCAATACCTACCACCGCGTATGGACCGGCAACTACGGATACAGCATCATTAACATTAGGTACATCACTAGCAATATTAGCTAAATGATTAGCGATTTCTGTATTTGTTAGTTTCTTCTTTTCACTTGGTTCTGAACTTTTTATTTGAGTAAATTCCTTGTTGTTGTCCGTATCTTCAATTGATTTTTCTTGTTGTTGATTGCATCCAGCGAATAAAAGTGCACAAGACAGGATGATTACCATGTGAAATAATTTCATCGCTATTCCTCCATCCAAAATAATCGATACAATTATTTTGGATAAAAGTTGCGATATTATGCAAAATATAAAAGAAAATGATATATGTTTACGAATACTCCTCTTATTGACGTACCTTCCACCATATAAGAATCTACATAAACGGGAGTGGGTGAGGTCAAAACAACTGTTAGTGAACAATAATTATCTTGCAAGATTTTGGACTTTTATAGGATTTATCCTTATTGAATCGTAATTCCAGTAATATTCGTTATTGGATTGTCTTTATTTGAACCGTCCTTATAGTAAAGGTGTACAGGTCCGTTGTCCTTTAATGGTTTTCCATCCTTAGAAAATAAAAAATAACTTTTATATAAGTCAGCTAAAGGAATGGCTGCGTTTTCACCATTACGAATTAAAATTGCCTCCGTTGCGTCTTCTTTTATTTGTGCATGATTAAGAAAATCGTCAAGTGGCATCACATAAGAACTTTTCAAAATTTTTTCCCTTTCAAACCGCTTGATGCTTCGATTCACAGGTGGCTTTGCTTTATCTGTCACCTCGCTATCCCATCTTTTGGAAGCCTGCTCGATATCATCTTTCTTATCTTCAGATATCGCCTTATTTGTAAAAGCGTGTTCTAATTCAATTTTTCTGTCATCAAAAATCCAAACAGATGGGTCTAGTGTTATTGGGTATGTAACTTTTCCTTTGATTGGTATGATCATTTTTATCACCTCATAGTAGTTTTCCTCATTTAGGATAGCAGACATGGTATATTTTTTCACTTCAGGCGAGTTATTTTTCCCTATCTACTTTTTACTAATAGAGCAAGAGACAGGTTAAGTAAGTCGATGCCGGTAAAAAAGAAAGCGAGTTCTAACTTTATTATGATTGGTAAAATTGTTAATGCATACACATTAAAACCTTTGCAGATTAATTACAAATTAAACGTATTTTTTTATTTGCATTTTATTGGGACTAACGATAATATAATATAGAAAGAAGTCTTTGAAAACGGAGGGGATTGTATTGATGCCAGAGGTGAAAGTAGATCATCGTGAAAAAGCCCTTGCCCTTCTTAAGGCTGATGCTGAAAAAATTTTGCGACTAATTGAAGTTCAAATAGATAACTTAACAATGCCACAATGCCCATTATATGAAGAAGTACTGGATACACAGATGTTTGGACTTTCCAGAGAAATTGATTTTGCTGTTCGTTTGAATTTAATCAGCGAAAATGAAGGTAAAGCACTCTTAGAGGATTTAGAGAGGAAGTTGAATATACTGCATGAAGCAGCGCAAAATTCCGTATAATCCTACTTACGTTCGGTTTTTGCGAGACGATGAAGGAAGCAAAAACTTTGCCTACATGTGCTATTGGCAAGGTTTTTTTGTTTAAGGAAGCAATCTAAGCGGATAGATGTTTGCATTTAACTAGCTATAGATCATAATAATAGTAAGCTTTTTGCTGTTAGTCGATTTGGCGTTTGGTTGAAGAATCAATTACTTCTGTATTACATAATAGTAGGGAGAAGGAATATGTTAGATAAATTAAAGTACTACGATTATACACTGATTATAACACCAATCCTTTTATCTGCATTCGGTCTAGTAATGATTTATAGTGCGAGTATGGTGTTTGCTGTTGTTCAAGGGTACCCGCCAACTTATTACTTAACACAGCAGGCTGTTCGATTTGGAATGGGTTTAGTAGGCTTTATTGTTTGCTCTGTTTTTCCTTATAGATACTATCAAAAATTAATTAAACTAATTATCTTAGGTGTGATATTATTACTAATAGCAGTACTACTATTTGGTTCAACTGTTAACAATGCTCAATCTTGGATTCTAGGAATTCAGCCTGCAGAGTTTGCTAAATTAGCATTAATTATGTATTTAGCATCTGTATATTCGAAAAAGCAGGAATATATTAATGAGTTTAATAGAGCAGTTTTACCTCCTCTTATTATTACTGGTTTTATATTAGCACTTATCACTATGCAACCAGATATTGGGACAGCTTCCATCGTGTTTTTGATTGCTTGTTCCGTCATTTTTAGTTCTGGCATACGCTTGAAGCATTTAGTTTTATTAATGTTTATTGGTATCGTGTTTGTATTGATTGCATTGCCATATATGATTACAGATGTGCGTATTGCTCGTTTTACGGGGGCATACCAACCCTTTGAAACTCCTGACTCTGATGGGTATCAGTTGATCCAGTCGTATGTTGCTATAGGTAATGGTGGACTTACTGGAGAGGGTCTTGGTCAAAGCGTTCAAAAATTAGGCTATTTAACGGAGGCACATACGGATTTTATTATGGCAATTGTCGCAGAGGAGCTTGGTTTTATCGGTGTGTTAATTGTTATTGGTATGCTTGCAATTATTGTCCTGCGAGGAATTTTTATATCTAGAAAAGCAAAGGACAGTTTCGGAGCATTGTTAGCGATTGGCATTTCGTGCATGGTAGGGATCCAAGCATTTATTAATTTAGGTGCAATTAGTGGCATACTACCTATTACAGGAGTACCTCTTCCGTTTGTAAGTTATGGTGGTTCATCTCTTTTGGTATTATTGACATCAATGGGGATTTTAAATAATATAGCTATGCAAATTAATAAAAGAGAAATGGAACCCACAGCAGAAAAGCAGTATAATAATACAAAAGTATTACACACATATCAAGGAGGAAAAACATGGCACAACTCAAACAAATCAACAAAATTTTAGTTGCCAATCGGGGGGAAATTGCAATTCGTGTATTTCGGGCATGTACCGAATTGAATATTCGCACGGTTGCTATTTATTCAAAAGAAGATTTAAGTGCTTATCATCGTTATAAAGCAGACGAATCCTATTTGATTGGTGAAGGTAAAAAGCCAATCGATGCTTACTTGGATATTGAAGGAATTATTGCGTTAGCAAAACGAGTTGGGGTCGATGCTATTCATCCTGGCTACGGATTTTTATCAGAAAACATTCAGTTTGCTAAACGTTGTGAAGAAGAAGGAATTATTTTTATTGGTCCGACAAGCAAGCACTTGGACATGTTTGGAGATAAAGTAAAGGCTCGTGAACAAGCTATAAAAGCAGGGCTGCCAATTATACCAGGAAGTGATGGACCAGTCCATTCATTAGAGGAAGTCGAGCAATTTGCTAATTCTCATGGTTTTCCAATCATTATTAAAGCTTCTCTAGGTGGCGGAGGACGTGGTATGCGGATTGTCCGCAGTAAAGAAGGCCTTGCTGAGGCATATGACCGAGCTAAGTCAGAGGCTAGAGCCGCTTTTGGTAATGATGAAATATACTTAGAAAAGCTGATTGAACATCCGGAACATATAGAGGTACAAATTATTGGCGATGTTCATGGTAATATCGTTCATTTATATGAAAGGGATTGTTCCGTACAGCGAAGACATCAAAAGCTAGTGGAAGTGGCGCCTAGCACATCGTTGTCAGAAAAATTACGAGCAGATATTTGTGAAGCTGCCGTTAAATTAATGCGCAATGTGGAATATGTGAATGCGGGAACGGTTGAATTTTTAGTAACTGGAGATCAATTTTTTTTCATTGAAGTAAATCCACGTATTCAAGTTGAACATACAATCACAGAAATGATCACAGGTATTGATATTGTTCAAACACAAATCAAGGTGGCGGAAGGTAGAAATTTACATGATTCATCCATTGATATTCCAGTACAGGAAAAAATTGTGACAAATGGTTATGCAATACAATGTCGTATTACAACAGAAGATCCTTTGAACAATTTTATGCCTGATACTGGAAGAATTATGGCATATCGTTCTAGTGGTGGCTTTGGTGTTCGCTTAGATGCTGGCAACGCTTTTCAGGGTTCTGTCATTTCTCCGCATTATGATTCATTATTAGTAAAAGTATCAACTTGGGCAGTAACTTTTGAACAGGCTGCGCAAAAAATGGTCAGAAACTTAAAAGAATTTCGCATACGTGGAATTAAAACGAATATTCCTTTTTTAGAAAATGTAATTAGGCATAAAAAATTTTTAACAGGTGTTTATGATACCACTTTTGTCGACAACACCCCTGAATTATTCGTATTTCCGAAGCGCAAGGACCGAGGAACTAAAATGCTCACGTATATTGCGAATACTACGGTTAATGGTGTTGATAAAGATGGTAATAAAGAAAAGCCTGTGTTCACTAAATTGCAAATCCCACGGATCGATAAATCGAAGCCAATTCCAATAGGAACAAAGCAAATTTTGGACGAGTGTGGTCCTGAAGGGTTAGCTGCTTGGATGAAAGAGCAGAAAGAAGTATTATTAACGGATACAACCTTTCGTGATGCTCATCAATCATTATTAGCAACTAGAATTAGGACAAAAGATTTATGTCGAATTGCTGAACCTACCGCCAGAATGTTGCCAAATTTGTTTTCTGTAGAGATGTGGGGCGGAGCAACCTTTGATGTTGCTTATCGCTTTTTAAAAGAAGACCCATGGGATCGATTATTAAAGCTGCGTGAAAGAATGCCGAATGTATTGTTGCAAATGCTGTTACGTGCGAGTAATGCAGTAGGTTATAAAAACTATCCAGACAATTTAATTAAAGAATTTGTTGAGAAGAGTGCAACAGCTGGAATCGACGTCTTTCGAATATTTGATAGTTTAAACTGGGTAGAAGGTATGAAGCTTGCTATAGAATCCGTTCGTAACAATGGTAAAATTGCTGAGGCAGCAATGTGTTATACGGGAAATATTTTAGATACTGGGCGCGCTAAATACGATGTGTCTTATTATAAAAATTTAGCTAAAGAACTTGAAAAATCCGGTGCACATATTTTAGGCATTAAAGATATGGCAGGTTTATTAAAACCTGAAGCTGCATACCAATTAATTACAACCTTAAAAGAAACCGTTGACTTACCAATTCATTTACACACACATGATACTAGCGGAAACGGAATTTATTTATACGCTCGGGCGATAGATGCGGGTGTTGATGCAGTTGATGTAGCAGCAAGTCCAATGGCTGGCTTGACCTCACAACCAAGTGCACAAACATTATATCATGCATTAGAAGATCATGAGCGTCAGCCTAATATAAATGTAGATGCATATGAAAAGTTGTCGTATTATTGGGAAGGAATTCGTGAATATTACCGAGATTTTGAAAGTGGCATGAAAGCGCCACATACTGAGATTTATATGCATGAAATGCCTGGAGGGCAATATAGTAATTTATTGCAGCAGGCGAAGGCAGTAGGTCTTGGGGATCGCTGGAATGAAGTGAAAACAATGTATAGACGGGTTAATGATATGTTTGGCGACATTGTAAAAGTAACTCCATCATCCAAAGTAATTGGTGATATGGCATTATTTATGGTACAAAATAATCTAAATGAAGACGATATTTACGAGCGTGGAGAAACGATTGATTTCCCAGATTCGGTTATTGAATTTGCACAAGGTTATCTTGGACAACCTTACCAAGGCTTTCCACAAGAATTACAGCGAATTATTTTAAAAGGAAAAGAACCAATCAAGGTTCGTCCAGGGGAATTATTGGACCCAATTGACTTTAACCAATTGAAAGAAACGCTATTCAAAACGTTGGATCGTCAAGTGACCAGTTTTGATCTCATCTCACATGCACTATATCCAAAAGTGTTTATGGAGTATCATAAATTCCATAGTAGATATGGGGATGTGTCGGTTTTAGATACACCAACTTTCTTTTATGGTATGTCACGTGGAGAAGTAATTGAAGTAGAAATAGAACAAGGAAAAACATTAATTGTTAAGCTTGTATCTATTTCCGAACCGCGTGAAGATGGGACACGCGTTGTCTATTTTGAACTAAATGGACAGACAAGAGAAATTGTTGTAAAAGATCAAAGTATCCAATCAGAAGTAGAAATGCGCGCTAAAGCAGATAAAAGCAATGCAAAGCATATAGGTGCGACAATGCCTGGAACGGTGCTCAAAGTGCTTTGTAATCAAGGAGATAAAGTAAACAAAGGAGATCATTTACTTATCAATGAAGCAATGAAAATGGAAACTACGGTTCAAGCTCCATATACGGGGCTCATCAAACAAGTGAATGTTAAAGAAGGAGATAGCATAGCAGTAGATGACTTACTGATTGTATTTGAATAGATAGAATATATGATAAAAAGAAATAGTTTAACCCCTTACAGGTACAAAGAGATCTGCTTGTAAGGGGTCTTTATCCCGCATCTAAGGTGCCGTAAGACTCCCACTTCAAGAGCCTTGAGTTGATACAAAAGGGTCTAAGTGGGAGAAAACGGCACCTAAATGCCCGATTCGTTCAAGCTAACATTCAGTAGGAGATGGAAGAAAACTCCTACTGAATGAAGTTTCACTTTATCTATACGAAACTGTAAGTCTCTTTCTGCCATCGTTTAAAGTAATGGAACTGGCATAATTTGTGACATATTTTCACAATAAGTTATAGATATCAAAAGGCTATCTCAGAAGATCCGTTCCATTTAGAATGTTTTTGATCACTTTTACTATTATGCGAACGTGATTTGTTTTGATAAATATAGGTCTTTTCCTTTCATATTTAAATAGGAAAAGACCTATATTATAGTAGAGTAATAGCTGTTTCACTTAGAGGGATTGTACATTTTCTTTGGTATCTATTTGTTCCGCATATTTTCTGCTTCTACTAGCTAATAATATAAAATAAGTCAACATTGCAAAATAAAGTGAGATAAATAAAGCGTGTAAAAGTGCAGTTCCCAGATGCAATCTAGTGATGATTACCAATGCACCAAAAACTACTTGCAATGTGATTAATGCTAAAGAGATTCCCCAACCCCATGACATGATACGGTTATTTCGGTAATGACGTATCATTCTAACAGCCAGAATTACTGTCCAAAGAAATAAAATTCCTGCTGCAAGCCGATGTCCCATTTGTATCCATTGCGGAACAGAATAGGCTGAAAACGCTAACGGCGCATTATTGTTACAAAATGGCCAACTTCCACAGACTAAATTTGCATTCGTATGTCGTACTAATGCACCAGTATAGACGACAAGTATCGTATATATAGTAATTGCGTAAATTTCCACTCGATGCGGTTTTTTAATGTGAAGTGAAGTGGTATCAAATTTTTTATCTACTTCAAATATAAGCAATGTTAATAAAAAGATACCTGCAAATGAAACCAGAGAAATTCCAAAATGTGCTGCCAATACAGCATCTGACTGCCCCCACTTTACTGCTGCTGCACCTAACAGTGCTTGAAAAATTAAGAAGAACAAAGAAAAGAGAGACAGAAACTTTACTTCGCGAACATGTCCGATTTTTTTCCAAGCTAAAATTACTAGACCAACTACAGCAATGCCAACAACCCCACTTACTAATCGATGACTTAATTCAATAATTAATTCGGGTGTTATTTCAGAGGGGATTAATTCATCTTCACATAATGGCCAGCTATCTCCACAACCATCTCCAGAATCTGTTTTCGTTACTAAGGCACCTCCCAGTAACACAAAGACCATCCCAAGTGTTGCAACTACAGATAACCACTTTAAGATTCTCATTATTTATAGCCTCCACTTTTAAACTATTTTTTTCGTATTAGGTTTTCTTAACCATTTTTAAATTTGCTGGAAACGAGTATCTATAACTAATAGTTAAAACTTTTATTACGACATATAATAGATAATTAATTTTTCACTGCATCTAGCAACGGGTTTTTTATTATCTAGAAATTTATATCCGTTTTCTGCATGTTAGATATCATTTAAAAGTAGCTTTGTCGTCTAGTTATACGATCAAGTAACGGTAAACTTCGATCTTCTTCCTATAATGGGCAACATTGCCACATCTTCTTTATCCCGGATGTAAGGACCCGTATATTTCTCATTTCCAAAATGTGCTTATAATGTTACGAACAAGCTGAGAAAAACGGTTCCTAAATCCCCGATTCGTTTGGGTCAACAGGACAAGGAAAGCTGCGGCAGCAATACACCGACGCAGAAAAAGTGTTTTTCTTTTTCAAGGACAAGGAAAGCTTCTTGAATAGACATCGCGGTTTTTCAAGGACTCATCGAACTTCTTCATTAACTTGTTTTAATAGCACGTATTTTAATACATCCATTCCGCAAACAAGCTTGACTTCAACTACCCAGTTCTTTTTAACTTGTTAGACCACGATAATTATAAATAATTAGGGTAGAACGTTTTCAATTTTATTTCATTAGATTTAGTAAGAACATTACTTAAAGGCTAGTAAATTAATGATAATATTAATGACCTAAAAAAAGCAATTAATTAGAAATGATTTTAAGGAGACATAAAGTCGTTACAGATAAATATGTAATGTAAACAAATGGTTGCTTTCACTTCAGGTACTAAGTTATATTATAGAAGGTCCGCCTGAAAATTGGAATGTATTCAAATTACAATGACTGTTTTTTCTGGAAACCAGTATCTATCGTAACATGTTCTATTATTATTTTCACTATTAAAAAGAAAAAACGCTTGCAATGTTTTCGTTTGTTTGCTAGAAATAGTGTAGAGGGGAGTATGATAAGTTCTGTTTAGAAGATAAATAGGTGGTACATATTGGGACTTTTAATTATAATTATTCGCATTCGTAACAAATGGTTCACAAAAAAGTCACAAAAGGTTACGAGATATGAAGTAAAATAGAAATGAAGCTTTATTTTGTAAGCAGTTATTAGAATGTAAAACTGTTCCATGATACAATGATGTTTGCTATCTATGGTAATTCATTAAGAACCATACATCATGCTTTTATTTTTGGCGCTTAAAGGGGGGATATGGAATGGGAAAAGTTGAAACAACAGCTGCACACGTTGTTGGAAATGCTACAGTATCCGGGGAACAGCGCTCAAATTCAGTATTGGCAGATATTAAATCATTAATTAAGATAGGTATTATTAATTCCAATTTGATTACTGTGTTTGCCGGTTTTTGGCTCGCATTATATTTTAGTGGACTTTCATTCATGGATCACATTGGGACATTCATTATAACCATGCTTGGAAGTGCACTTGTCATTGCTGGTGGATGTATAATTAACAATTGGTTTGATGTCGATATTGATATTATTATGACCAGAACAAAAACTCGGCCAACGGTAACCGGTACAATTTCTTTGCAGACCGTACTCATTTTAGGCATGCTTACTTCAGCGTTTGGGTTTGGTTTCTTGCTATTTACAACTATACAGGCAACATTATTTGCATTTATAGGTTGGTTTGTATACGTTGTTCTCTATACGATGTGGTCAAAACGAAAAACTACGTTAAATACAGCAATTGGAAGTTTGTCGGGAGCAGTTCCACCTTTAATTGGTTGGGCGGCAATAGATCCGAATTTTCACATTGTTCCATTTGTTTTGTTTTTAATTATGTTTATTTGGCAAACACCACACTTTCTAGCACTAGCTATGCGAAAATCCAAAGAATATAAAGCAGCAGGTATACCAATGTTGCCAGCAGTACATGGCTTTGCAATTACAAAACGGCAAATTGTTGTTTACATTGCTTGTTTACTACCACTGCCGTTTTATTTAGCTTCCTTAGGAACGGTATTTTTAATTGTAGCTACCGTATTAAATATCGTTTGGCTCGTAATCGGTATCAGTGGATTTTATGCTAAAAACGATATTAAATGGGCTAATATCATGTTTGTTTATTCTTTAAACTATTTAACGATCTTCTTTTTGATGATGGTTATAGTAACTTGGAGTTCTCCATTTAGTTAATATTGTCCTTAATGAATTTAAAATATAAGGAGCATCAAGAAAAGAAAGAGAGGTATAGGTAATGAAAGGTTGGATGGGAAAAATTAAAACGTTATCCCTGTTAAGTTTCCTTGCAGTCGTTTTAACTGGTTGTGGTAAGGAAAATTTAACAGCTCTAGTACCAAAGGGGTATGGTGCAGAGACTTCCATGGATTTAATTATTCTATCGACAGCAATTATGACATTTGTCTTTGTAGTTGTCTTTGTTGTTTATTTGATTGCGATTATTCGCTTTCGTAAAAAGAAGGGGCAGGAGGATTATATCCCTAACCAAGTAGAAGGGAGTAAAAAGCTTGAAACAATTTGGACAATAATACCAATTATCTTAGTGCTAATTCTAGCAGTACCGACCGTTGCAGCAACTTTTGATTTAGCTGATGAATCAGGTAAAAAAGATGGTATTAATATTGATGTTACTGGAAACCAATATTGGTGGCATTTCAGCTATCCAAATGAAGAAATTCAAACAAGCCAAGATTTATATATCCCTACTGGGGAAAAAGTATTCTTAAATATGAAATCAACTGATGTGATTCATTCTTTTTGGGTACCAAGTATATCAGGTAAAATGGACGTAAATCCTGAAAATGAAAATACGATGTATATTGAAGCCTATGAAGAAGGGGTTTATTGGGGCAAATGTGCTGAGCTTTGTGGTCCTTCCCATTCTTTAATGGACTTTAAAATAATAGCAGTTAGTCCGGAAGAATATGAAAAATGGGTTGAAGATATGCAAAGCGTAGATCCGAAAGCAGAACCGCAAAATGCAGTTGCTCAAGATGGAAAAGCAGCGTTTGAGGAAAATAACTGTATGGCGTGTCATGCAATTGGATCATCGCCGGCAGCAGTGGGGCCAAACTTAACAAACTTTGGTGACCGGTCAAGAATTGCTGGATTCCTTGAACCGACCAAGGAAAATCTGGTGAAATGGCTACAGGATCCGGAGTCAATTAAACCGGCTAACAAAATGACAGGTAATTACCCTAAACTGTCTGAAGAAGAAGCGGATAGCATAGCAGAATATCTACTGCAGTTGAAGCCTTCTGAGATAACACCAGAGAGTGCAGGGGAGTAAAAACAAAGGATGGAACTTAAAAGGGAGGTTTATGATTTGAGTACTGCTACTGCTCAAAAAAGAGGTTTTGGTGCAGTCCTCTGGGATTATTTAACTACTGTTGACCATAAGAAAATAGCACATTTATATATTATTGGTGGGGGCTTTTTCTTTATCCTTGCAGGACTGGAAGCGTTATTAATTCGTATTCAATTGATAAAGCCTGAGAATGACTTTTTAAGTGCAGGTTTATATAATGAGATGATTACTATGCATGGAACAACAATGCTTTTCCTTGCAGCTATGCCGTTGTTATTTGGGCTAATGAACGCCATTATGCCATTACAAATAGGTGCGAGAGATGTTGCATTTCCATTTCTAAATTCACTTGGATTTTGGTTGTTTATGCTTGGAGGTTTATTATTAAACTTTAGTTGGGTAATGGGAGATGCTCCCGATGCAGGTTGGACTGCGTATACCCCATTAGCAACTGAATCACCTGGACATGGACTTGACTATTATGTGCTAGGCTTGCAAATATCCGGTGCTGGTACACTAATGGGTGGAATTAATTTCTTGGCGACTATTGTTACAATGAGAGCGCCGGGAATGACATATATGCGAATGCCGCTGTTTACGTGGACAACATTTGTAACAAGCACACTTATTTTACTTGCCTTTCCGGCTTTAACAGTTGGCTTGTTTCTATTAATGTTTGATCGAATGTTTGATTCGGCTTTCTTTGATGTTACATTAGGCGGAAACTCCATTATTTGGCAGCATTTATTCTGGATATTTGGACATCCGGAGGTATATATTTTGATTCTTCCGGTATTTGGCGTGTTTAGTGAAGTATTTGCAACCTTTTCTAAAAAACGTTTATTCGGTTACACTGCGATGGTCTTTGCAACGATGCTAATTGCATTTTTAGGATTTATGGTATGGGCACACCATATGTTTACGGCAGGACTAGGTCCAGTAGCCAACTCGATTTTTGCAGTAGCAACAATGGCTATTGCAGTTCCAACAGGAATTAAAATCTTTAACTGGTTGGCGACAATGTGGGGCGGAAATATTACCGTAAGCACTGCTATGCTATGGGCGCTTGGATTTATTCCTTCTTTTACTATCGGTGGGATGACAGGAGTCATGCTTGCATCTTCTGTTGCCGACTATCAATATCATGATTCATACTTTGTTGTCGCTCATTTTCACTATGTTATTGTAGGTGGAACAGTGTTCGGTATTTTTGCTGGTCTTCATTACTGGTGGCCGAAGATGTTTGGCAGAGTTTTAAATGAAACATTAGGTAAAATTACATTTTGGCTATTCTTTTTCGGCTTCCACTTAACGTTTTTCATTCAGCACTTTTTAGGGTTAATGGGAATGCCGCGTCGATATTGGGTGTTTCTAAAAGATCAAGATTTGGATTTAGGGAACTTAATAAGTTCACTAGGAGCTTTATTAATGGGAGTAGCTGGAATTCTGTTTTTAATTAATATTATTTATACAGCTGCTAAAGGGGAAAAAGCTCCTGCTGATCCGTTTGATGGTCGTACCCTGGAATGGGCTGTATCTTCACCACCACCATATTATAATTTTAAACAATTGCCTCTTGTCCGTGGTCTGGATCCATTGTGGATCGAAAAACGGGAAGGAAATGGAAAATTAAAGCCTGCTGAGCCGCTTGGAGATGTCCATATGCCAAATAGCTCGATTCTGCCGTTTGTTATGTCTGTTGGATTTACGATTGCCGGTTTTGGTTTTATTTATCAACCGGATAATAGAACATGGCTATTAGCGGTATTTATTGGTATGGGAATCGCTTTAGGTTCCATGTTAATCCGATCATTAAAAGACGACCACGGCTATTATATTAGCAAGGAAGAACTTGAAAAGGAGGCGAACTAGATGAGTCATGACCATTCCTTAAATCCAGAAACGATGCCACAGGAGCCGGAAAAAGCAACACTGGAAGGAAAAAATAAATTCTTTGGTCTATGGTTCTTCCTCGGAGGAGAAACCGTATTATTTGCTAGTCTTTTTGGTACGTTTTTAGCTTTGCGTAACTCAACAGCAAATGGTCCAACTGGTGATGATATTTTTGGATTAGGGCTTGTTTTTATTATGACAATGCTGTTACTAACCAGTTCATTAACTAGTGTTTATGCCATGTATCATATGAAAAACAATGATTTTAAAAAGATGCAATTATGGCTTGCTGTTACTGCATTTTTAGGTATTGGATTTTTAGGCTGTGAAATCTATGAATTTTATCATTATATTACTGACTTTGGGTTTACGTTTCGATCATCGGCATTTGGCTCCGCCTTCTATACCCTTGTAGGGTTTCATGGGGGACACGTAGTATTTGGACTAAGCTGGCTTATTGCTCTACTGGTTCGGAATGCAAAGCGAGGACTAAACTTATACAACGCACCAAAATTCAATACATTTAGCTTGTATTGGCACTTTATTGACGTTGTATGGGTATTTATTTTTACCGTTGTTTACTTGATGGGAAAGGTGGGTTAAATGATGACAGACAATACGAATTTTAACTCATTTCAAAAGCAGAGAAATAAAGAGGAAATGAAAAGACAGCTGATTGCATTTATATTAATGATTGGCTTTACGATAGTAGCTTTTGCAATTGTAGCGACTGGTTCCATGCAAAAAATGTTCGCAGTACCATTGCTGCTTATTATGGCTGTTGTTCAAGTTGGATTTCAATTTTACTATTTTATGCATATGAAAGACAAAGGACATGAGTTTCCTGCTTTAATGATTTATAGTGGTGTATGGGCAGCAATATTAACCATAGCAGCTCTTGTAGCAATTGTTTGGTGGTAGAAAGGTCGGGGGAGAACATCCCGATCTTTTTGTACTATAGGAAACTATAAAACTTTAGGCTTTATAGTATAAGAAAAACTACAGTTTTCGCTAAAAGACTTGGCGACAAGCCAAGTTTTTCTACTTTTACTGTTTAGGGTATCTGTTTCTTTTTGCTAGGACGCCTCGTCTAGTTTAAGCGCTCGTGTTACTAGCAAATTTCGATCTTTCCTACGATAGGTTAAATTGGTACTTTCCGTTGCCATTTCTTTAACTTGTCAAAGGTTTGCCGTTTGTACGTCACTAACCGAGCGCTTCTAGCTTTTGTTGATTCAATCTGTTGTTAAGTTGTCAAATTAGAAATGTTTAAGTGTTTTCAAAATAAATTATAATAAAAGGACAATCCTTTTTAGGGGTGAATAATCATGTGGCTAGAGTTAGAGATATTTGGTTTTCGTGCACTGTGGAGTCCCTACTTTATGGTGTTTGTTATAAGTTTAGCACTGGCATATTTTCTTATAACCGGGCCATTTCGCCATAAATTTAGCGGAGGAGAGAGACCAACAGCTAAACAGCAAATTATGTTTTATTCCGCCATGGTACTGTTGTATGCTGTAAAGGGCGGACCAACGGATTTACTATCGCATATCATGTTGACCGCACATATGATACAAATGGCAATATTTTACTTGGTCTTCCCAATTCTTGTTATAAAAGGAATTCCAGAATGGATTTGGAGAAAGGTTTTATATGCTCCGATTATTAAGCCAGTTGTTCAGTTGTTAACGAAGCCGATAATTTCTTTGTTGCTATTTAATGGCTTATTTTCATTTTACCATATTCCTGCAGTGTTTAATTTTGCTAAATCATCACAGTTAGCACATACTTTTATTTCTTTAATCATCCTATTTGCTGCTTTTATGGTTTGGATGCCAGTTCTCGCACCAATTAAAGAACTAAATAGAATGCGTCCATTAGTTAAAATCTTTTATATTTTTGCGAATGGTGTATTGCTTACACCGGCTTGTGCGCTTATTATATTTGCTGATAAGCCATTATTTGCAACGTATACTCAAGATGGAGCCTGGTTACAAGCACTTGCATTGTGTGTACCTGGAGATGTACTTGATGGACTTGCTGTACAAATCAGTGGTCCAGAAATGTTTTCACCAATGAGTATCTTGGAAGATCAGCAATTGGGTGGAATCATTATGAAGGTTATACAGGAAATGACGTATGGTATTATTTTGGGGAGAGTATTCTTTAAATGGTTTAGTGATGAAAGTGTAAAGAAGATTGATCCAGTACCAGCAGAACTTCAACACATACAGTGATTTATAGTTCCTGTCTATGTCTAATTGAGGGGCGGGAACGTTTCCTTCTTTTAACATTTAAAAGTAAGTGACATCATAAATAGGAATATTTATCCCACGTGCTGTAAGACTTCTGCTTTAAGAGCTATAGAGAATACAAGGAAGTCTAAATGGGAGATGACGGAAACCTACTGCCCGATTCGTTCAAGTTGAAAGGACAAGGAAAACTTCGGTAGCGATACTTCGCGGTTTCTCAAGGACAGAGTTCTACGGCAGCAATACATCGCTTATACCTTTGTTTCTGCTGTTTATTCAGTAGGGGATAAAGGAAAAATATACTGAATGAAGTTTTTGTTTTAATTAAATGTTATCAAGAGGTACGTTTGTATGTAAGTTGTTGTTTGGCTTCATATATAGGAGATAGAGAGAAAGGAGAATTAGATGCCTGTTTTACCAACGATAAGTACTTCGTTTATTATATTAAGTGCTATTTTAGTAGCAATTGGTTGGCGTTTTATAATAAAAGGTCAACCAGAAAAACATAAAAAAACAATGATAGCTGCTGCAATTAGTGCATTGCTGTTTTTTATCATTTACGCATCTCGAACAATCTTTATTGGAAATACTAGCTTTGGAGGTCCAGATCACCTGGAAATCTATTATACGATTTTTCTAATCTTCCATATTATACTTGCTACGGTAGGCGCTATTTTTGGTATTGTAACCTTGATATTAGCTTTCAAACGAAAAATCAGTGTGCATAGAAAAGTTGGACCTGTAACTAGCATTATTTGGTTCTTTACTGCTGTAACTGGGATAGCGGTATATTTATTATTATATATTTTGTATGATGGCGGCGAAACAACAAGTTTAATTAAGGCCATCTTGGGCACCTAAAAAAGGTTGGAACAGAACGTTCCAACCTTTTTTATACTATAGGAAAGTATAAAGTTTTTAGGTTTATAGTATAAGAAAAACTACAGCTTTCGCTAAAGACTTAGCGACAAGCCAAGTTTTTCTAAGGTTTGTCAAGAATTAATTTGGGTATATTCAAATGCTATAATCTAAAGCAGTTGCTTTCTAACTGTTGCTCTTTATTTTCCGCAAAGCGAAGCCCCTCAGAGATAGAAAGACAAAATATCCTCGTGTAGAGTGCTGTTCACATACTTTTATATTTTAATCTTCCATTTTATTATCCCTGCTTCTTTTGCCGAAGTAAACGCGATAATGATAAGTGGTCCTAAAATAAACCCTAATAAACCAAGCAATTTCAAGCCGATAAACATAGATATCAAGGTTGCTAATGGAGAAAGTCCTATATGTTGCCCCATGACTTTCGGTTCGACTGTTCTACGAATAGCAAGCAATATAACAGCTAATACAGCCAGTTGTATAGCCACAGTAGTATCCCCAGCCATCAGCATAAATAAAGACCATGGTCCAAGGATGACGATCGAACCAATTATAGGAATCAAATCAATGATCCAAATAATTAAAGACATAATAATCGCTACTTCTGGTACAATGATGAACAATCCAATTAACGTGACTGCTAAAATAATAAGACTAACAAGAAACTGTGCTTTAAAAAATCCTAGAAAGACACTAGCTAGTCGATTATTCATAAATGAGACCTTTTCGGCTGTTTCTTTTGTCATCATCTGATACATTTTTGCTTTTAGTATTGGTAATTCTAACATAAATAAAAATAAGGCGATTAAGTATACGATGAAACTAATTAAATATTGAGGAATTGAAGCAAAAAGCTGCGCAATCCTTTCAAAGGTGATGGTTTCTTTTGCTGTCGTACTTAACGCATGAAGGTTTGTTTCAATACTAGAAGAAACCTGTTTAACAAATTCATCTGGTAAATCATCGGTGTATTGTTGAAGTTGGGCTTCCCAATTTTCATAAATCCGATTCAATTCGTTGAAGTGTCCGGGTACATCTTCAACAAAATTAACAACTTGTGTCACGACCCTTGTAATAGTAAACGTACCTAAAACACCAAAAATGATTAAAAATAATAGGAAAACGATAGTTACAGATATTTTACGATTAACTTTTAAGCGCTTTTGGATGAGCCGTACAACTGGGTTTAGAAAAAGAGCAGTTATAAAGGCAACGATTAATGGAATAGAAATCGGTAAAATGAAAATAAAAAATAGAATTACTAATATAACTAATAGAATTAATGTTAAATGGCGTTTAGTTAGATTGCGAAACAACGTAATAAAATAGCTCCTTTCATCAGACAAACAATAACATACTTATAAAAAATATAGCATTAATCAACGCGTTTGAACAGAAGAATTAATTTGGATAGAAAAAAATTGTCTTTATCTTTATCATGCAGTAAATGAAACAGGTTAAAAGATTTGGTATGGAGGAGAAAGTTTGAAATAAAGTGTTGAAAAGAGTAGCTTAAAGAAGTATTTATTCCCCCGTAAGATGCCTGCTTGAAGAATTATAGAAAATACGAAAAAGTCGTGGGGATAAGCACTAAATGCCCAATTCCTTCGGGTCGATAGGAAAAACTCGACAGTGATACGTCGCATTTCTTTTTCAAGGATAAGTAAGACTTCTTGGTTAAACATCGTGTTTTTCAACGCCTTCCGAGCTGATAGCCTATATTCTACTTCTATCAGTAGAAAACTAATACTGAAAGAAGTTTCATTTATGGTAACACCTAATATGATCAATATAAAAAGGCGGTAATATTAACTCTAAAATTAGTTAAAGGATAGTTGATCCCTTTTCTCCCGACTCAAAGTCCAAGGAGAGTAGGGATCGTGATTTACATTGCATTCGATAATAAAATTCTGTGTTGAATGATAAATGAGAAGATAACTGCACAGACTATTGTTTAAGTAGCTCGATTTCTGTTTTTAATTTAGTAACTAAATGATTAGCTCGTTCTACAATATCATCTGGAAAGTTTTCTTCTTCACCATATTCAACACCGTGAGGATAGTAATGTTTTCCTAATAATGGCGTCATCAGTTTAATAATAGCGTTTCCACGGTCAACATCACCTTCAATGGCATAACCTTGAATGCGAATATAGTATGTAATGTTTTTTTCTGAAGAATCAATTCGGTAATCGTATGTCACACGCTCATAGTCCCATTGCTCTGCCCGGATAAAAGCGTGTTTTCCCGTTATATGATCTAGTGCTTTTATGTCAATGACCAGATCCTCTAATCCAGTATTTTCTAATTTCATTTTCCCACCTCACCTCTTTGTCCTCATGATACTATATTAGTATGAAACGTAACAACTTTCAAGAACAAAAGCGAATAGTGATCGTTTGGCAGTGTTCAAATTGGAGAACTTCTAACCGAAATAAAGGGAAGCTCCATTTAAGGAGTGCTTTTCTCCTTAAAAAAGAAAAACGCTTTTTCAGCGTGCGAAGTCTATTCAAGAAGCTTTTCTTGTCCTTGAAAAAGAAGAACACTTTTTCAGCGTGCGAAGTATCGCTGACGTAGCTTTCCTTGTCCTGTCGCGCTAAAGAATCGGAAATTTAGAAAACGCTTCTCTCATAAAGCTTCAAAATAATAAGCAGATTTTTCAAATAAGAGAATACGACTTCTTACATTGGGGATAAAGGAAATATGTCCCCCGCAACAGGTGTATGCCGATACTTGAGCGGCAAGCTCGCTTTTAGTCGGTCTTCCTTTGGATTCGATGCCGATGTTGTATGTAGGAAGAAGCGCGAAGTTTGCTACAACTTGAGCGCTTAAGCTAGACGATGCTCCTTTCAAAAGAAAAGATATCCACCATGTATTTCTTAGATTTATGAACAAGATAAATTAAAACGTTTGCCGAAGCGTGAATTTTTTATTATTATACTTGTAATAATAGAGTAACTAACATTTATTTTATGAAGTAAACATATAATCGTATAAAAAAGGAGAACGAGCGATGCGCTTTATACGAAATCTATTATTGTTGTCTGTTATCGCCATAGCAGGATTCTATCTTTTAGAAAAAAATGATATGTCTCCTGATAAAAAAATGAATTCGATTAGTGAAACCGTAAAAGAAAAACAAGAAATGCTTAAATCAAAAAACGTTCCGGAAAAAAGAGACGCATTGTCCTTAGAAGGGGAATTATTTCAATGGTATGACAAGCCGACGGATCAATTGGTTAAAAAAATTGGTGAACCTGTTAGAAAGGATCCAAGTGCGTATGGATATACATGGTGGATTTATACCAATGAGGTTGATCAGTATATCCAATTTGGCATCGTTAATGATCGGGTGAAAACAATTTACGCAACAGGAAAGGGAACGAATATAGAGCCAGTTACCATCGGAGAAAGCTATAAAAAGGTACAGCAGCATTTTAGTTTTCCTGAAGAACTAAACTATCGTAATGGACTGGCTTCTTATACCTTTAAACTTAAGGAAGAAGATAGAAAAATGCGTCCACTTGTAAAAATATCCGATTCTGTCTTTATGCAGCTTTATTTTGATACGTTTACACAAAAACTCTCATCTGTCCGTATATTAGATGTAGATATCCTGTTAAAACATCAGCCTTATGAATTGCAATATCGGGGAAAACTGCCGGAAAAGCCAAATTTAACAGAAGAAGAATGGGTAAAGGTTGAGGCAGGGATGGAGCGACAGATTTTCGATATTACTAATATTATCAGGCAGCAGCACGGAAAAGATAAATTAAAATGGGAAGAATCTGTTGGAGAAGTTGCATTTCGACATAGTAAAGATATGGAAGAACATAATTATTTCTCACACTCCAGTTTAGATGGACGAGGGTTGAAAGAACGGCTGGAGGAAGGAGAGGTCGCATTTGTGGCAGCAGGGGAGAATATTGCTGCACAGTATCCAGATGCAGCTGCTGCGATGGAAGGATGGTTGAATAGTGAAGGACATAGAGAGGCTTTATTAAATGAAAAATATACGCATTTAGGAGTAGGGGTATATCGTCTTTACTACACGCAAAACTTTTTAGCAAAACCTTTTTAGAAGTCGATGCCAAAAAGTCGGATGCAGCTGAATTATTTTTGCATCCGACTTTTTTAATCACAAACTATGGGTACTTACATAGAATATAGTGCATATGACTATGTAGTTGAGAGGTGATCCGTATGAGTAATCGGTCCCTACATCCTTCAGTGATCGAATTTAAACAGTTTATTAATAGCCATCCGAAACTGATTGAGGAAATTCGCAAAAGTGGCAAGCCGCTCCAAGAAATATATGAAAAATGGGCTTTACTAGGTGAAGATGATCCATATTGGACAAAATATAAACAACCCAAAAAGGAATCCAATAAAGAGGATAAGAAGCAGCGAGATAGTTCGAAAAAAGGCAAGAACACAGAGCTGTTTAGTCAATTGTTGAAGATGACAGAGTCCATCGATTTAGATAAAGTTCAACAGCAAATGGAACATTTTAGCTCATCTATTTCTACGATTCAAGAGCTTATTGGACAATTCAAACAAACCAATGATACGAAACAAGCCCCAAATGAACAAATGGGTTGGTTTCGTGATTAAGGAGCGATAAAATGGACCCAATTTGCTATCGTTATTTGGAACAGAATCCGGACTTGTTACATTTTGTTCGCATGAATCCAATTTGGTATCGTTATTTATCTCGAGATCCCTCCTTACTCCCAGAGATGAAAAAAGAAGCTAAATATTTTTATGGGAAAACCTTTTCCCAGCAAATAAATAAAGTTAATCAGCAAATCCAAATGGTAGGAATGTTGATGCAATTTGCAGGGGCGATGAAGGATTAAACATTTTCAC
The DNA here is from genome assembly GCF_900162615.1 of Virgibacillus proomii. Classification (NCBI taxonomy): domain Bacteria; kingdom Bacillati; phylum Bacillota; class Bacilli; order Caryophanales; family Bacillaceae; genus Virgibacillus; species Virgibacillus proomii. The sequence continues at coordinate 1,688,367 of NZ_FUFN01000010.1, forward strand.
AAACGGTAAAAAGTGATACTATGAAGGTGTGGAGGTGTATAGGATGATAGCGACAATGGATTATGCAGCCATGCTTGATCGTTCGGAGCAATTAAGTAATATGATTATTCATTCGGAGGTCATGGAAGCCTATCGTCAATCTCAAAAAGAGTTGAAAGAGGACGAACATGCCCAAAAGCTGATCCGTGCTTTTTTAAAAATAAAAAAGGATTATGAAGAGATTCAGCGATTTGGGAGATACCACCCCGATTATAATACGATTATGAAAGAAGTTCGTAAGGCTAAGCGGGAGATGGATATGCATGAAAAAGTAGCCTCCTTTAAAGTTGCTGAGCGCAATCTGCAACAACTATTAGATGATATTAGTGAGTTTGTTGCTCATAGCGTGAGTGAACAAATTAAAGTCCCACGAGAAGGAGCATTATTAACTGGAGGCTGCGGCTGCGGAAGCGGTGGAGGTTGCGGCTGTGCATCATAAAGGAGTCCTTATTTCGCAAAAAAAGGAGTTTCTTGAGAAAAAAGAACCCTTAGAGATACTGTAAACAGTGCATGTTGAGGGGATCTTCCCCCTCTAAACGCGCTATAATCTATATTGCAAGTTAAGAAATTAAAATTTGATGTGTGAAATTTATGTTTTACTGTCCGTGCAATCATTCTTACTTGCACCGACGGTAGACAAGCAAAGTTTATAACGATAAGAAAATATAAAATTTTAACGAAATAGAAAATTTTTTGAAAGTGAGGGTAGAAGGATGCGAATTAACCGACAGGGATTAATTGTTTGGTTTCAGCATATGAAAAATCTGAAGCAAATAAAGCGGTATGGTCATTACATATACAGTTCCAAAAAAATGAAATATGCGGTTTTATATGTGAATCAGGAGGACATAGACAAAGTAGAAGAAAAGCTTATCAAACTTTCCTTTGTTTCCAAAGTAGAGCGCTCCTATAAGCCGTTTGTTCGCACAGAATTTGAAAATGCTAAGCTAGATAAAGCGAAGCAATATGATTATAAAATGGGGATATAATTTTTATCCCTATTTAAGGTCGTAATACTCCCACTTTAAGAGTAATATAGGGAACGAAGAAAAGTCTAAGTGAGAGATAACTTTATATGCGGGATAATGGAAACATGCCTCTAAAACAGGGGTATGCTAACGCCTGAGCGGCAAGCACACTTTTAGTCGGCTTTCCTTTAGATTCGATTCGATGTTGATTTATTGTAGGAAGGCGATCGAAGTATGCTACAGTTTGAATACTTGACTAGGCGGTGACTAATTTTCAAACATGTTATCTACAATGTAGGAATATGATATCGTTTCCTATAAAAAGAAAAAACCTGCAGAAAAAATCTACAGGTCCCTCTGTTTTCCTACATAGAAAACAAAAAGGCAAAGGGAGAGGAGAAACCGGAAGAAGAACTTATGGGGAAGTGTAAGTCTTCTCCGTGTTTTGAAACAACCGAGGTAACCTCTAGCTGTTTCATTATCTTAGTATAGACGATCGAGCAATTTATATACATCTTACCTAAAAAATTTCCCAGTTGAATATTTTAGTTTTCGTTTTTCATTTTTTATGATAGGATAAATGTCGAATAATGGTAAACGGAGGTGTTGCGATGCGGATTATTGCAGGTGAATATAAAGGAAGACCGATAAAGGCTGTTCCCGGAAAGACAACTCGTCCAACAACAGACAAAGTGAAGGAAGCAGCCTTTCAAATGATTGGTCCTTTTTTTCAAGGAGGCTACGCCATTGACCTGTTTGCGGGAAGTGGATCCCTGGGAATCGAAGCTTTAAGTAGAGGAATTGACAAAACTATATTTGTTGATAAGTATCCTCTTGCTATACATACCATTCATGAAAATTTGCGACGATTAAACCTTGAACATCGAGCTGAAGTATTTCGGACTGATGCTTTTCGTGCTTTACATGCTGCGGCAAAAAGACAATTAGAATTTCAACTCGTTCTTCTTGATCCTCCTTATGGAAAAATTAATCTTGAGAAGCTTTTAAATAAACTATTAGAGCTTCAATTAGTAGCAATTGACGGGTGGATTTATTGTGAACACGACGCATCTGAAGAACTGCCTGCTGACCATCCCCGTTTATCCATTGTGAAGCAAACAAACTATGGAGGTACCATTTGGATAACCCTCTATAAAGTTAACTAGAAGGGAGCACTTATCTTGACTAGATTGGCGATTTGTCCAGGCAGTTTTGATCCGGTTACGTATGGACACTTGGATATTATTAAACGAGGTGCTAAAATATTTGACCATGTAATTGTTGCTGTTTTTAATAACCAGTCCAAAGATCCATTGTTTACGGTAGAAGAACGAATAGAACTATTAAAAGACTCTACCAAAGAACTGTCAAACGTTACGGTTGATTCATCGAACAGCTTGTTGATGGATTATGCTAAGTCAAAAAACGCACAAGCAATCATTCGTGGATTACGAGCTGTTAGTGACTTCGAATATGAAATGCAGATTACATCTATGAACAGACATCTATATGAGGATATTGAAACCTTTTTTATGATGACGAAAAATCAATATTCGTTTTTAAGCTCTAGTATTGTTAAAGAGGTTGCTAAATATCGAGCAAATGTGAGTGAAATGGTTCCAAAAGTAGTTCAAGAAGCCTTAGAAAAGAAATTCAGATAGTCAGTTACTAGTTTTATACGTAAAGAGAGGGCTTCGCTGTAGTAAAGCCCTCTTTTTGAACACGCACTTACACTAGCTTTTCTCAGTTTGCTATCACAATATAGTTAAAGCTTATTTTATGAACCGTCGATATAAAAGAACAAAGGAAGTTATGATACATATAATAGTAATAAATGGACCAATCGAAGCAATTGTTGTTAGGATATCCATCCATATATTTTCTGAAGTCGTATGCACCACAGGGACATCATACATATCAAAAGCTTGTCTATCTAAATATAGGGGTTTATAGAGAAAGATAGTCAGTGTACTAGCGAAAAAACCGTGCAGGATACGTGCAAAAAAGTACGGTGCAAAACGAATGTCGGTTTTCGATATGATACTAGCTACTTGTGCTTGAACTGAAAACCCGTTAAACCCCAAAATAAAGCTTACTAATATAGCTTGTACGAGTAATGTATCATTCACACCGGAAATGCTTTGAACACCAATCGTTATTTCAAATAAACCAGATATGATAGGTAACCCAAATTCTGTTGAGATGGAAAAAACCAGTAATAATTGTTCTACCAATTCGGCAATAACGGATGTAAAGCCAATTAAAAACATCAATTTCGTTAATACAGAAAATAAAACGATAAATCCTCCAACCATAACAAGCGTTTTTACTGAATGAATGACAGCATCACCTAGTATCTCGCCTAATGGCCTCTCATCACTTATTCTCGCGCGATGCATAGCATAAAAAGCTCTTCGTAAGGATGTTTTAGACGGCGTCTTCTTTTTTTTCTCTATCTTCCATTCATATTCACTTCTTCTATAGAATCTCATGCATAAGCCGACAAACAGATTGCCTACATAATGACATACAGCAAGTAAAGCCCCTAATTTGTTATCATGGAAGAATCCAACTGATATTGCTGCAAAAATAAATAATGGGCTTGAAGCATTGGTGAACGATACAAGACGTTCTGCTTCTACTCTTGTTAGTTGTTTTTCTTCACGTAATCTTGTAGCTATTTTTGCTCCGGTAGGATAACCGCTTGCCATTCCCATAAACATGCCAAAGCTTCCGACACCAGGTACATTAAAGAGGGGGCGCATGATTGGCTCGAATAAAACACCGATAAATCGTACTACTCCGAAGCTAATAAGCAATTCAGCAGTAATAAAGAAGGGGAGTAAAGAAGGAAATACGACTTCCCACCAAATATTTAAACCTCTTATACTTGCTTCAAGCGATTGATCGGGAAATTTGACTAAAGAGATGGCGATACATAAAGTTAAGACGGAAAAAAGAATTGTTTTTATTATTTGTGCCAATGTTGAGCCTCCTAAAAAATAGCCTTACTCTGTACTTATTCAAATGATAGTAGTAAAATTGGAATACCGTTTGGTTAGCCAATCATTTTGCTTCGCGTGTTGTACAAGTATACTTCAATATACGCACATACATAGTGGTTTTATGCCATACACTTTTTATAGTTCGTCTTTTTGAAAGCAAAATTTGTAGTTTGCGATCCTGACTTAACATGAACTTATATTGATGAGCAATTCTTGATCCTAATCCTTGGGTTACAAACGGTCGAACGAATATAAAGGAGAATGTTTTTGTTTTTATGAAATGGAAAGGCTGGGAGTGGAGGGTTATATATGAAGAAAAAACATGTATTAAGTTTATTGCTTATTTTTGTTGCTGTATACTTTTTGGCGTTTTTTAAATTGCCATATTATATTTATAAACCAGGTAGTGCTGACCCTCTAAATCCAATTGTTAAAGTAGAACATGGTTTTTCTAGTAAGGGAGATATGCATTTGGTAACTGTAAGTGGTGCACAGGCTACGCCGATGCAATTTTTATTGGCAAAGGTTTTGCCACACCACGAAATATTACCATTAGATCAAGTGCTTCCTGACGGTATTACGGATGATGAGTATATGCATGCACAATTACAAATGATGGAAAGCTCGCAGGAGGCCTCTACTGTTGTGGCTTATGAAGCTGCAAATGGGAAAATTAAAATTAAATATAGTGGAGTATACGTAGCGCTTGTTATGAAAGATATGCCTGCGGATGGAATACTAAAAATGGGAGATCGAATCATTGGCATTGATGGAAGAAAAATAAAAGAAGCAGATGATTTACTTGATTATGTGGCTACAAAACAGGCAAATGATACGATAGAAGTAGAATTTGTAAGAAATGATAAGAAGATGACAAAGATGATAACGTTAGAAAAATTAGCAGATCTTGGAGGTAAACCTGGAATTGGGATACAACTCGTAACAGATCGCGACGTTTCAGTGGAACCAAAAGTGAAGTTTTCTAGTGGACAAATTGGTGGACCAAGTGCCGGTTTAATGTTTTCTTTAGAAATCTATGATCAATTAACGAAAGAAGATATTACGAAAGGTTATGAAATTGCTGGTACTGGTGAAATTGATTATGATGGAAATGTTTATCGGATTGGTGGAATTGATAAAAAGGTAGTTGCAGCAGATAAAGAAGGTGTAGATATTTTCTTTGCGCCTAATGAGAAGGGAAAAGCGAACTCTAATTATCAAGTTGCTCTAAAAAAAGCTAAAGAAATTAACACGGACATGAAAATTGTTCCAGTCGATACGTTTCATGATGCAATTACTTATTTAAAAAAGTTAGATGAAAGTAAAGGTGCTGGGACATAAGCAAATACGAAATAGCACAAACCGAACAATTCATTTATAATTGTTCGGTTTGTTTGTGTTTAGAAAAACTTGGCTTGTCGCCAAGTCTTTAGCGAAAGCCATCGTTTTTCTTATACGATAAAGTGAAACTTCATTCAGTAGGAGTTTTCTTCCATCTCCTATTGAATGTTAGTACCGCAAGGGTATGACCTAAAGGCCCTTAAACGAATCGGGCATTTAGGTGCCGTTTTCTCCCGCTTAGACCTTTAGTATCAACTCAAGATTTTGAAGTGGGAGGTCTTACGGCACCTTACATACGGGATAAAGCCTAAAATTTTATACTTTCCTATAGTACAAGGACGATTTGTTGTTCGTTTTTTAATCAGCAGTTTTTGTTTTGTCCCAGCCTCTTTACAAAGTTTAAATAACACTTTAAAAATAGTTTGTTTAACTCATGATGCTTATTGTTAAAGAACGTTGTTAAGCAAAGACAAACACGATTAGCTGATAGACTGGCAAGATATACAGTAAACTTAATCGCTTTTGACAGTTCGGGGAAATGGTATCGTTACTGAGAGGGTCAGCTGTATTTGTTCTCCTTGTCATTATAGTATATCGTACATGAAGGAGCTTTTCTAAAATATGCGAATCGGCGGCTGTAGTTCCTGTTTTTGCAGCGGTAATCTTCGTTCTGGTGGGACTACACTGAAATAGGCGTTACTTGCACGCTCTTCCATTTCCAATAATGGATGCATTTCGCGTGTCATACTAGTAATTATTGGGGTAGCTAGCGTTTTCTTATGTTGATGCAAATAAGTTTGTCCGGTTTTACTAAAACCTAGGATTCGTACATAGGGGAGTTCATTCGGGCCGCATACACTCCTAATTTCCTGTTTAGTAGTATTCGTTAAAATATGGACAAACATTCGTTGGAGTCGAGTCCAGGTGTATCGTTTGGTTTTTAATTGGTTCATCCACTCATTAAAAGAACGTACTTGTTTAACCGTTTTCTTTAATCGATACTCTAAGCCTTCATCTACTCCTTGAATCTTAGAAAGCTCGTTACTAGACATGGTAACTATGCGGTAATGCAACAGCGGAAAATAGTGCTCCCATGTGTGCCAAAGTGAAGCAGTCTGTTTATAAGCTTCCAATTGTAGACAAGTTGTTTCTGGTATAGCGTTACGAACAGGTTGAGTTATGTTTCCGGACTCGATGATAGAGTTGCGGATACTAGTAGCACTTGCAATGGTACCCGTTATTATTTTATCATGATATCCACTTTGACTACGTTCAATCGTTAGAGGTGTTATGGATAGTTGAAGATCATAAATCATTTTCACATAACTGAAACCAAGAATATTGTTTGGTTTTGATAAATCAATCTTTGCCAGATCAAGATCGATATGTTGATAAGCAGCCCTGCTTGCTTCAGGAAATGCTAACCCTTTCTTTATATGCATTTTTAGCGCTTGTTCATATTCATTTTGCTTAGCGGTTAGTTGCTTGTAACTGTGAATGAAATCGGATATTTCTCCTGATTCACTACCAAAGCAAAGGCTAGTTGTTCCCAGAGCATCAAGAGCTAAAACAGCACCTTTAGCAAAAAGTTCACTGCTTTGGACAGCGAAAGCATATGGAAGTTCAATAACTAAATCAACACCGTGCTTCAAGGCTGCTTTTGTGCGATGGAATCTATCAATAATTGCTGGCTCTCCCCGTTGAAGAAAAGATCCGCTCATTACAGCAATGATGCAGTCTGCCTGAGTGAGTTTTTTTGCCTGTTGAATGTGATAAACATGTCCATTATGAAAAGGATTATATTCAACAATTAGACCACAAGCTTGCAATTTTCACCAACTCCTTATAAAGTAAACCTTTATTCATTAATGCGGTTGTCCTTATCTTTACCAGATAGAAGTCGAACAAAAGCTAAAATCTCGGTCGTCCTTGAAGAACCGCGAAGTATTGCTGTCGTAGCAACTCGGTCCTTGAAAAAGAAAGTCACTTTTTCTGCGTGTGAAGTATTGCTGCCGAAGTTTTCCTTGTCCTGTCAACCTGAACGAATTGAGCATGTAGGCGCCGATAACTCTTGATGCGGAAGTCTTACAGTACGTTAGATACGGATAAATATGTGTCTTATTGTAGCAGAAATAATGAATATTAGCATTAGAAAAATTCTACTGGGGAAAATAATAAAGTGAAACTTCATTCAGTAGGAGTTTTCCTTCATCTCCTACTGAATGTTAGTACCACAAGGGTATGACCTAAAGGCCCTTTGAACGAATCGGGCATTTAGGTGCCGTTTTCTCCCACTTAGCCCCTTTTGTACCAACTCTAGCTCTTGAAGTGGGAGTCTTACGGCACTTTACATGCGGGATAAAGTGAAACTTTATTTCTTGGAATGCTTTTTCCAAGAAATGTTAGCTGAACGAATCGGGCATTTAGGTGGCCGTTTTCTCTCACTTAGATCCTTCTGTATCAACTCAAGATTTTGAAGTGGGAGCTTACGGCACCTTACATGCGGGATAAAGTGAAACTTTATTTCTTGGAATGCTTTTTCCAAGAAATGTTAGCTGAACGAATCGGGCATTTAGGTGCCGTTCTCTCTCACTTAGATCCTTCTGTATCAACTCAAGATTTTGAAGTGGAAGCTTACGGCACCTTACATGCGGGATAAAGTGAAACTTTATTTCTTGGAATGCTTTTTCCAAGAAATGTTAGCTGAACGAATCGGGCATTTAGGTGGCCGTTCTCTCTCACTTAGATCCTTCTGTATCAACTCAAGATTTTGAAGTGGGAGCTTACGGCACCTTACATGCGGGATAAAGGTAGAAGATGAGTTTAACTATGTTAGAGGTGAATGTTCAATATTGTAGATAGTCTTACTATTAAAGATGGTTAATGAACAACTCAATCAATGAATTGTAAATTAGTCTGTAAAGAGAATATGTTGACAAAAGTCTTTTTTTCTTTTAAAATAACTTTTGTTGCCTTGAGGTGATAATAATGAAATTTGTATTAGCTCAGCTGAAAAAAAGTGCTTATAAGGAACCTTTTGTGTTTGAAAACACTGTAAATGTTCAGGAACTAAAAACAATGAATAACGATATTCGACATATTGATGAAGTTATAGTTCAGGGAACGTGTTTTTTTCAAGGAGATAACATTATTTTTTCCTTGCATATTAAAGGTGAGATGATACTTCCATGCGCTCGAACATTAGCGGATGTTTCATATCCTTTCGATATTCAAGCTGATGAGGTCTTTACAACCGCAACTTATTTAACGGAAGACGAAGTAGAGGATGAAGTCCATCCAATTGAGGGAGAAGTCCTTGACTTAACACCGTTAATCAAGGAAAATATTTTATTAGAGGTTCCATATCGCGTATTTTCAGATGAAAAAACAAGCCGAGAAAATAACCCTACAGCAGGGAAAGGCTGGAAAATTATTTCAGAAGAAAAGAACGAGCACACGATAGATAAGCGTTTTAAAAAACTGGAATCATTATTTAACGATGATGAGAAGCACAATTAAGCTGATTGCTTAGCGTTTTTATACGTAAGAAAAGTATAAAAGTTTAACGTAAGTTTTTAGTCTTTCAAGTATTAAGTGCAAGCTAGGCAATCACCTGTGCGAAAGGCTTGGCGTAACCAAGTTTTCTAATCTTATGAAGGAGGTGTAAGTCATGGCAGTACCTAAAAGAAGAACTTCAAAAAAAGTAAAAAATCAACGTCGTACGCATAAAAAATTACACGTACCTGGCATGGTAGAATGTTCAAATTGCGGAGAATTAACAAAGCCTCATTATGTTTGTAAATCATGCGGACATTATGACGGTAAAGAGGTAGTAAGTCAGTAATTACAAACAGTGAGTCGTGTAAGAGGGGAATACTTAAAACAAATATAATAGTTATCGGGTATTACTCCATGCAAGATTTTTATAAAAGCTGTTGTAGAGAAAACAGGTCACAGAGGTGGTCTGTTTTTTTGTGTGGAAAATAACCAACATCTGGCTCTATACTGAATGTGATATATAATTAACGTTCAAACTTCCATCAGTACATTTGACTAGAACCACTTTAGTGGCATATAAGAATCATTAAGATTAACGCAAAAGTCCAACTAACATTAGGTAACAAGTAGATATTTTTGGTAGCGTTTTCTTTATAAAACTAAAAAATCTGCTAAAAATATAATCCTTTATTCTATCACACCTAGTTTTTGCATACATTGATAGCAAACGTATAAGGAGGATGTGTGATGAACGCAACAAGACAAGATGCGTGGACAAAGGATGAAGATATCCTATTAGCAGATACGGTCCTGCGTTATATAAGAGAAGGAAAAACACAATTAGAAGCTTTTAAAGAGGTGGCACAAAAGCTATCCAGAACACCAGCTGCATGTGGATTTAGATGGAACGCTACCATCCGTAAACAATATGAACAAGAGGTACAAAGCGCAAAAGAAGAACGGAAAAAAGGAAATAGAAACAATTTCTGGAGTACTGCAAAGTCCCACGATCAAGATACGATAGAGACTGCTATTTTGTTATTAGAAAAAATGAAGTCTAATATTGGTCAGGAGGATGCTAGTCAATACCGTGTTCAAGAACAAACGAAACAATTAGAACGAGAAAATTTGCATTTAAAGGAAAAGCTAGCCCGTTATGAAAGAGCTTGGGATGAAATAGGGAAGTTGTTAAATTTAGTTAAACCAGATTAATATCGACGAACAAATAGATAAGTAAATTATTCCAGGTTTTTTAAATTGTTTATGAAAAATAGGAACAAAAGCTAGAAGCGCCGTTTTGCGACATACAAACTGGAGAACTTCCGATGAGAATGTCAAACTTCATTGGAAGGAGTGTTTTTCTCTCTACGAAAGAGTGGTTCCAAGACGAAGATCGAAGCATCCTTGATTGCGATGTATGCTGCCTGAAGTTTTCTGTTCTTTTGCTGGTTGCTTGAGTGCATAAGCTAGATGAAGTTATTTTCAACAAAGATATCCACCATGTAGAAATGGATATCGGATATCGGTTCCTAGACAGTAAAAAAGACATGAATCTTTCTTTATTCATGTCTTTCAATTTTTTACGAACATGTTCTATTTAACTACAGGTTTCTCTTTAACTCCTTCTGGCATCCATATGAGTGGGTTTTCACCCAGGTCACGTTCCATTTCATATTGAGCCTTTTTGAACCCCATTTTTTCCCAAAACCCATGAGAATTGATGCGAGGATTCGTTTTGATTGGTAAATTATAGCTTTTAGCAAAGTCTACTAATGTTTTTCCATAGCCTTGTCCTTGATACTCCGGAAGCACTTCCAATTTCCATAATGTTAAATAATCTTGTCGTGGCTCAAAATAGTAATCATATTTCTTATTTACTTTATAAAGGCTCATTCTTGCAATTAAACTATCCCCGATATAAATACCATAAAATGGGGAATCGCTCTGATTTTCTACTAGGTTATTTTCTAAATCTTCTAGCATTGATAATTCTTGGTTACCATATTCCTTAAAATGCTTAAACTTTTCCAATGTTTTATAATTGATCATGAGTTTCTCCACTTTGACCGGTTTCACAATCCTGCCCCCCTTATCTCCTGTTGACATAAAAAATTCTGGTTTAAATTCAGAATAGTTTAGGTTTTTTCTATGGTTTTATTATAATATAAAAAACATGAAGATGAAAATAAATTGAAGAGAATCGAAGTTTAATAGTCGCTCGAGGTATAAGCTAGACGACAAAACTTCCTTCAAAAAATATATTTCCTGTAAAAATGGATATCGTTTCTTAGATAATTAAAAACGACCTTAAGCGTGAACCGTTCAAAAAACAAGGTAGGAATTTAATTAATAAAATTACATTTTTACCGATAATAAAAAGAGTTTCCGTTTAATAAAAGCATAAGAAGATAAAGGTTCAATAACTGAAAAACAACTATACTCCGATGCCAATCCCCTTTAAATGTAGGGGAAAATAATACTCCTACTCCACTATCTGAATAAAACGATCGTTGGTTTTTAAGGAAAATAATATCTGTTTTAAGATTTCATATTGGTTTAGTTTGTTTTACTTAAAATTGCTAGTAGCACACCAACTATTTACTTGGTAACTGTAATATATGGAGGAATTAAGATGTTAAACGGATTTATATACCTACTTGCATTTTTCATAACAATACCGATATTTGCGACATGGCTCACCTATATAATTATTTCTAAATGGACAAGACACCCTTTGAGAGCAGTTCATTTTGCTGTAACTTGGACAACTCCTTTATATGTAATTGCTGTGATTTTTATAATCGCTATCATTTTCGATGTAAATGTCGTTGGTATTATTTTGGCTTTACTTCTTATTTCTCTTGCAATTATTATTATGTTCCAATGGAAGAGAAACACGGAAGTATTGCTTATAAAAGCAGTAAAATTAATGTGGCGGTTTACCTTTTTATTATTTTTTTTGTTATACTGCTTATTTTTAATTATAGGAATTGTACAGCGGATATTCTTTTAACCTATAAAGTGTATTCATTCAGCGGGCTTTTTCCTTTATCCTCGACTCTGTTAAGAAGTAAACAAACGCTAAAATCTCAATTGTTCTAGGAAATCGTGAAGTCTGCTCAAGAGTCTTTCTTGTCTTTGAAAGAGAAGAGCATTTTTTCTTCGTGCGATGTGCTGGTGTCGAGGTTTTTTTGTTTTACTATAGGAAATTATAAAATTTTTTCATTGTGGATATTTTTTAAAAAGTAGCCTCATCGTCTGCTTAAGCGCTCAAGTTGTAGGAAACTTCGAGCTTCTTTCTATGATTAATCATTATCAGGTTCGAATCTAAAGGAAGGCTGATTAAAAGTGGGCTTGCCGCTTTAGGCGTCGGCATATTCCTGTTTAAGAGGCATGTTTCCTTTATCTTGTTAGATCTCCCATTTGTACGTCACTAATTGAGCGTTTCTGCTTATGTTCTATCGCCCTGATAAATCGTCATTTAGGTGTCGTTATCTACGATTAAATATCTAAAATTCTTGAAAGGAGAATCGTACGGCACCTTACCTTAGTATGGAATAAAAACAGATCACATGAAATTTGTGATTATTTTATGTACAATACTTAGATGAGATTATAATAAAAGGAGCAGGAATTTATGCGGATCAAACCTATCGATCTATATCAGCAAACAAAATTACTAAGGGATTATCGGGACTATAAACAGAAGATTCACACTTTTTTTGATTACAAACCATTGGATGATTTTGACCATAGGTATCATGATCTGCAACAAAGAAACTTTAAGCGTGAGGAGCTAAGCAACGCTTTATTTACCATGAATAGACAGTGGGATGCTCCTGAATCTACATATCGAAATATACAACGACTTAGAACACCTGAAGCAGTAACAGTTATCGGCGGTCAACAAGCAGGTGTATTAACAGGACCTATGTACACGGTAAATAAAATCATCTCCATTATAAAATTAGCAAAAGAGCAGGAAGAAAAGCTGAATGTTCCTGTTATTCCTGTATTTTGGATCGCTGGTGAAGATCACGATTTTGCTGAAATAAATCATATTTATATAGAAAAAGAACAACAAATGTATAAATATCAAGTACATCAGCAAGTGAATAATAAGACAGCTATATCTGATATACAAATAGATAAGCAAATAATGAACCCTTGGCTTGACGATCTATTTAAACAGTTGACGGAAACAAACTATACGAAACAACTATATGATGAAATAAGAATATGTCTCGAAACATCTAAGACATATGTTGATTTTTTTGCAAAGCTTATTTTTCGGCTGTTTCCTCGATCGGGGCTCGTGTTAATTGATTCTGGAAATAAACATACACGTGAACTAGAAAGCGACTATTTCGTTCAATTAATTAAACATCAACCGCAAATAAGTAAAGGGGTTAGTGATTCAATAACCAAACTGCAGAATCTGGGATACTCTCCATTATTAACAGGAGAACTGACTGATGCTCATTTGTTTTATTATCAAGAGGGTGAGCGAATATTATTGAATCGAATGGAGAATGGGGATTGGGAAGGAAAGCAACATGAGATACGTTTAACTACAGCGGAAATGATTCAAATCGCAGAAACTAATCCTTTTTGTTTAAGCAATAATGTTGTTACTCGACCAATTATGCAGGAACTACTTTTTCCTAATTTAGCATTTATTGCCGGTCCCGGGGAACTTAGTTATTGGTCAGCACTAAAGCCAGCCTTTCATGCGTTGCGAATAAAGATGCCTCCTATACTACCTAGGTATTCCATAACTATCGTAGAACGTGCTGTTGAAAAGCTGCTTAAGCATTACCAACTGGACACAGAACGAGTAATTAATAATGGGGTACTTCAAGATAAAGCTGCATGGCTGGAAAGGAAAAACACCCCTTCTATTCAACAAACTGCAGATGAAGTGCGGAAAAAGATTGCTCGGGCACAGTTGCCTTTGCGAGAAGTAGCGATGGCAATGCGAAGTGATTTAGGAGCATTAGCGGAAAAAAATTTATTTTACTTGCAGAAGCATATTTCGTATTTAGAATCCAGATTAATGCAGGCACTTGAAGAGAAGCATAAGATTGAGCTAGCTGCTTTTGATTTACTTCATTGTACGCTACATCCAGCAGATGGGCTGCAAGAACGGATATGGAATCCTCTTCCTTGGCTAAATGCTTATGGCTTTAATTTCGTTGAAAACCTGATAAATCAAGACTATTCGTTTGAACAAGAACATTATGCGGTTTATGTGTAAAGGGGCTTGTAGAAGAGGGATGCTCTACTCGAAACGATGTTGTCTCTAGTTTCAAAAGTTTATTCGAACACTCCCTTAGAAATTAATCCAAACGAGGAAAATTAGATCGTGAAGAATATACAGTGCTGTGAACCCCCCACCAGCTGCTAAATTGGATAAAAGGTTGTCAAATCAATGAATGACAACCTTTTTTTATTTTATTTTTTAGGTAAAAAGTCCTGTTTTTGAGGATGATAATGGAAAAACAGAAAATGAGGTGGTGCAGAGTGGGGGGATGTGGTAATATAATATGTACGAAGGTGGGGCGGAATATATGTTCATGGGTGAATTCCAGCACAACATTGATACAAAAGGAAGAATCATTGTCCCTTCTAAGTTTCGCGAAGAACTGGGAACTACTTTTGTGGTGACTCGCGGGCTTGATCAATGTTTATTTGCTTATCCCATGACAGAGTGGAAAATTTTAGAAGAAAAGTTAAAAAAACTCCCCCTTACAAAAAGGGATGCTAGAGCTTTTACGCGTTTTTTCTTTTCTGGCGCAATTGAATGTGAAATTGATAAACAGGGAAGAATAAACATCCCACAAACATTAAGAACGTATGCAAGTTTAGAAAAAGAATGTGTAATTATAGGTGTCTCCAACCGAATTGAGATTTGGTCTCATTCCACTTGGGAAACGTATGTTACTGAATCAGAAGAATCTTTTGCAGAAATTGCTGAGAATCTAATGGACTTTGATATTTAGCGGTAATTCAACTCTCCATAAAAGATGAGCGTATAGGAAGAAATGGGTGTTTTTGATGTTTAAACATATAAGTGTTTTAAGAGATGAAGCAATTAAAGGTCTTAACGTTAAATCAGATGGTGTTTACGTAGATTGTACCCTTGGTGGTGGCGGTCATGCAGAAGCAATTGCAGCTAAACTAAATGATAATGGTTTACTCATTGCTTTTGATCAAGATTTAGAGGCTTTACAAGCTGCTCAAAAAAGATTAGTCGCTTATGCAAAACAGATACGATTTGTTCATGCCAATTTTAATCAGCTTGAAGTGGTTTTAGCAGAACACCAAATTACTCATGTAGATGGAGTTTTATTTGATTTAGGTGTTTCCTCTCCTCAGTTAGATCGAGGAGAGAGGGGATTTAGCTATCAGCATAATGCAAAGCTTGACATGCGTATGAACCAGGAACAAACGTTAGATGCTTATGAAATTGTTAACAACTGGTCCTATCAAGATCTGGTTAAGATTTTTTTTCAATATGGCGAGGAAAAATTTTCAAAACAAGTTGCTAGAAAGTTGGAAGAACAGCGAAAAAAAGCACCTATAACGACCACATATGAATTAGTTGACATAATAAAATCAGCAATACCTGCACCTGCAAGACGGAAAGGGGGACATCCAGCAAAGCGGATTTTTCAAGCATTGAGAATTGCTGTAAATGATGAACTTGGGGTATTTAATGATGCACTTCATCAAGCAGCGAGGGTACTCGGGATAAACGGAAGACTTGCTGTGATCACCTTTCATTCTTTAGAGGATAGACTTTGTAAACAAGCATTCAAAAAATGGAGTTCAAACAAAGAAACGCCACGTAATCTACCTATTATCCCAGAGCAGGATAAAGCACCATTTCGATTAATAACTAGAAAACCGATTATTGCAACAGCTGAGGAATTAGCTCAAAATCGACGATCACGTTCAGCGAAACTACGAATCGTGGAAAAACAAGCAAAATGGCAACAACAATTTACCTATGAAGAAGGGTGGAGAAAATAATGAGTGCGAATCATGCGAGAACTTGGCAACAAACAAGACCGCAACATACACCACATCGTAAACAACCTGTTCCTGTTAAAAGTTCAAAACAGGGATGGATTACGAAAGGTGAAAAAGTAATTTATTCCATCATTGGTTTCTGCATCATTTTAGCTGGTATCTATATGGTTTCTTATTCTTCCTCAACCGATGCGATTAATCGCAACACGCAGGAATTAGAAAGCAAAGTACATGTTCAACAATCGAAAAATGAACAATTAGAGGACGAAATTAAAGAATTAAGTGATCCAGATCGAATTATTAGGATTGCGAAGAAAAACGGCTTGAAAATACAAGATACGAAAGTAAAGCAGGCACAAGTCATCGATAATTAACCAATTAAGGGGAACGGACTTGTATGAGAAAAAATAAAACAACTCACTTCATGGCAGGAATATTAATCATCTTATTTGTGGGTATTTTTCTCGTTTTATCGGGAAGGTTTTTATATATTCAAGCAACAGCAGAAGTGGACGGTGTTTCGTTGGAAGCTTGGGCGGACAAGCAACGTACCTCCGCTTATCCATTACCCGCTGAACGAGGTAAAATATATGACAGTAATAAAATGTTATTAGCATATGATAAGCCAACCTATCGCTTGTACGCCATTTTAAGAGAAGATTATTCGGAAGGTGCAAAGAAGCCTAGACATGTAGTGGATCCAGAAAAAACGGCTATGGCATTAGCACCTTTATTGGATATGAAGGAAAGTGACATATTAGATCGATTGCAGAAAGGGGTCGAAAAGAAGAGCTTCCAAGTTGAATTCGGTATAAAAGGAAGAGGACTGTCCTTACAAAAAAAGGATGAGATTGCTGCATTGAACCTACCGGGGATCAACTTTGAAAAAGAAGCTGTACGTGCATATCCTAATGGAACATTTGCTTCTCAAATTATTGGTTTTGCTAAAAAAATGGAAACTGGTAAAAAGAAAAATCCACAGACACAAACCAAAGGCGTAACAGGTATAGAGAAGCAAATGGATAAGTATTTAAGCGGAAAAGATGGTTATATTTCCTTCCAACGAGATAAATATAATAAAAAACTGCTTCATCCAGAAGAGGCTGTGAAGAAACCAGAGAACGGAAAAAATATTTACTTAACAATTGATCAAAAAATACAAACATTGCTTGAGGATACATTGTCTCAAGTAGAGGAAAAGTATGAGCCAGAGCGAATATCAGCTGTGGTCATGGATCCCAAAACAGGGAAGATTATTGCAATGGGTAATCGGCCAAGCTACGATCCTAACAACCCAACAAATGTTGAAAACTGGTACAATGATGTTATTTCAACTCCTTTTGAACCAGGTTCCACTGTAAAGATGTTTACGTGGGCAGCTGCGATTGAAGAAGGTGTTTATAATGGAAATGAAGCTTATAAGTCTGGACAATACCAGCCAAATGAAAAAATTAAGCCTATTCGTGACCATAATGGAGGAAATGGCTGGGGAGCAATCTCTTACGATGAAGGCTTTGAACGTTCCTCCAACGTTGCTGCTTCAAAGCTGGTCTGGGAAAAAATCGGTTCTGACAAGTATCTGGAATATTTAAAAGCTTTTCATTTTGATCAAAAAACGAATATTGATTTACCTAATGAAGTTGCAGGAGAGATTTTGTATAATTGGCCCGCAGAAAAGCTAACTACTGCATTTGGACAGGGAACGACGATGACTCCGATTCAACAAATGAAGGCTGCTACCGCTCTGGCAAATGGTGGAAAAATGATGCAGCCATATATTATTGAAAAAATAATCGATCCTAATTCAAAGCAGGTAATTGAAGAAAAATCTCCGAAAGTAGTTGGTGAGCCAATTTCAAAGAAAACATCGCAACAAATGCTGAAATTATTAGAATCCGTAGTAAATGGAAAACATGGAACGGGAAAAAATTTTAAATTAGACGATTATACGGTTGGAGGTAAGACCGGGACAGCTCAAATCCCTAATCCAAAGGGAGGTTATTTAATCGGTCATGAAAACTATGTGTTCTCCTTTTTAGGAATGGCCCCCATTGATAATCCTCAGTTAATGATGTATGTATCTGTAAAGCAGCCAAAACTTAGGCCGAAACAAGATGGCTCCATCCCGAATGGTGCCGAACCTGTTTCGTTCATATTTAATAATGTCATGGAAAATGGCTTGCATTATTTAAATATTGATCCAGATAAACAAAATAAGACAAAGACAAAAGCAATAGCCATACCTAGTTTAATTGGCAAAGATGTAGATCAAATGAAAGACGTATTAACGAGACGAGGTTTACGAGTTACAACAACTGGAAAAGGGAAAATAGTAAAAAGTAATGTAGCTGAGGGAGATAAAGTTCTACCAAATGACCATATCTTCTTAGTAACAGAAAAACCGCAAATGCCAAACATCATTGGCTGGTCATTTCGGGATGCTATGCAGTTTGCTCAACTGTTGGATTTAAAAACAGAAACATTTGGTAATGGCTATGTAGCGACACAGAATATTAAAGCCGGGACTAAAATTAAGCCAGGTGACTATTTAGGGATTGAACTTGTTCCACTTGAAAAACAAAAGAATAACTAAGTCTTCATCGAAGAACCCCCTTATCTACAGTCGAGGTGAAAAAGTATAAAGGGGACCAACTAAAATTCTTCTAATAATCTGTTATGAAGGAAATAAAAGCCAAAGGTTTTATCCCGCATGTAAGATGCCGTAAGACTCCCACTTCAAAATCTTGAGTTGATACAAAAGGTCTAAGTGGGAGAAAACGGCACCTAAATGCCCGATTCTTTCAACTAACATTCAGTAGGAGATGGAAGAAAACTCCTACTGAATGAAGTTTCACTTTATGCAAGAGAAACAGTGTTCTAATCCATCTTCAACGTTCATATAGTGAATACAAGCATGTCTTTAAAAAGGAGATGTAGTATGAAACGTGTATCCGCTGTGACGACGAAGAAAAGGATTGTCGCTGTTTTTCTTATTGGTTTAGTCATTTTTCTCATCATCGATATTCGCTTAGGTTATGTACAATTTGTATTAGGTGATCAATTAATGGGACAAGCTACAGATTCATGGACAAGAAATATCGAATTTGAACCTGAACGAGGGAGAATTCTAGATGAAAATGGAGAGGTTCTCGCTGAGAATGTAACAGCACCCTCTGTTGTTGTTGTCCCTAGGCAGGTGAAAGAACCGAAAGAAACAGCAAAAAAACTAGCGGCTATTTTAGATATTTCTGAGGAGAAAGCATTGGAATATATTACAAGAAATGCTTCCAGTGTGAACATACACCCAGAAGGTCGAAAAATCAATGAAAAACAGGAAATGGCAATTCGCTCACTAAATATGGAGGGTATTTATTTAGCAAAGGATTCAAAAAGGCATTATCCATATGGTGATGATCTTTCCCATGTATTAGGCTTTGCAGGGATTGATAATCAAGGCTTAATGGGACTTGAATTATTTTATGATGAACTACTAAATGGTGAAAAAGGAAGTTTATCATTTTATTCAGATGCTAAAGGAAGAAGATTAGATGATTTGGCAGATATCTACACACCGCCAAAAGATGGGTTAGACTTAAAAACAACGATCAATACGAAGGTCCAAACGATTATGGAAAGAGAGTTAGATTTAGCGGAGTCTAAATATGACCCGGATGGTGCTATTGCTATTGCAGTTAATCCTAAAACGGGCGGTGTTCTTGGAATGACATCACGTCCTAATTTTCATCCGGAAAACTATCAAGAGGTAGATTCTACTATTTTTGACCGTAATTTACCAATTTGGAGTACGTATGAGCCAGGTTCCACTTTTAAAATTATAACATTAGCTGCTGCACTTGAAGAGGGAGTGGTAGATTTAACAAAAGATCATTACCACGATGATGGTGCTATTAAAGTAGGAGGAGCAAGACTGCGGTGCTGGAAAAGTGGCGGACATGGGAGTCAGAATTATTTAGAGGTTGTGCAAAATTCTTGCAACCCGGGTTTCGTCAATCTTGGGCAAAAACTTGGAGACGACAAGCTATTTTCATATATTCATAATTTTGGTTTTGGTAAGAAAACGGGGATTGATTTACAAGGAGAAGGAACTGGTATTTTATTTAAACCAGAAAATATTGGACCGGTTGAGTTAGCTACTACTTCCTTTGGCCAAGGTGTTTCGGTTACACCGATTCAACAAGTGATGGCTGTAGCAGCTGCTGTAAATGGCGGCTATTTGTATAAGCCTTACATTGCAGATGAATGGATTGATCCAACAACTTCACAAGTTCAGCAGAAGGTTGAATCAACGTTAAAGAAAAGGGTGATTTCGCCTGAGACTTCAAAAGAAATTCGCCAGGCGCTAGAAAGTGTCGTGGCAGAAGGAACAGGTCGCCCAGCTTATGTAGATGGTTACCGTGTGGGTGGGAAAACGGGAACTGCACAAAAAGTGGGACCAGATGGTAGATATATGGAAAACAATTATATTGTATCGTTTATTGGATTTGCACCAGCTAATGATCCAGAAATCGTCGTCTATGTAGCGGTTGATAATCCAAAAAATACGGTTCAATTCGGTGGAGTTGTAGCAGCTCCAATTGTAGGGACTATTATTGGCGATAGCCTCCGAGCAATGGATATCAAACCGCAAAAGGGAGGATTGGAAAAGAAATACCAGTGGCCAGATGAGCCAAAAGTAGAAGTTCCTGACTTGGTTGGATTAAGAAAGAAAGAGTTAACGGAGTATATGACAAATTTATCAGTAGAAACGAGTGGAGAGGGCGACTATATCGTTGATCAAGCTCCTAGTCCTGGAACAAAAGTTGAACAAGGATCTAAAATTAGAATTTATTTAGCGAAAAAAGATCGTTAAACAGATTTATATTTGCTATAATAGATAGGCATTAGAAAAAACTTGGTTTGTCGCCAAGTCTTTAGCGAAAGCTGCTGTTTTTCTTATACGAGAAAACGGCACCTAAATGCCCGATTCGTTCAGCTAACATTCAGTAGGAGGTGGAAGAAAACTCCTACTGAATGAAGTTTCACTTTATACTTTCCTATAGCAAAATAAAGAAGAGGGTAGTACTACCCTCTTAAAAATGAATGTCACAAAGAATTATTATATAGTGAGAATTTAACAAGAAGAATGGGATGTTACAAATGAATTTAGATGAATTAGTAAGCTGTTTACCTTTTTATCAAACAAACAAAAGTATCGACAACATAGAAGTTACGAACATTGTGATGGACTCACGAAAAGTGGTGTCTGGCAATTTATTTGTTTGTATTGCTGGTTATACAGTCGACGGACATGATTTTGTTAAGCAGGCTGAACAAAAAGGAGCTGTTGCCATTGTCGCAGAAAAGCCGGTGGATTCAAAGCTTCCTACTATATATGTTGCCGATTCCCATCGGGCCTTGTCGATGCTCGCTGTAAAGTTTTTTGAGAATCCAACAAGTAAACTTCCTTTAATCGGTGTAACTGGAACAAACGGTAAAACAACCGTAACCTATTTGCTAGAAGCTATCTTTCAATTAGCTGGGCGAAAAACTGGTGTTATAGGCACCATACACATGAAGATTGGAGAAAAAACGTATCCGGTTGTAAATACTACTCCGGATGCACTCATGTTGCAGCAATCATTTAAACATATGGTGGACGAAGGAGTAGACCAAGCAATTATGGAGGTTTCTTCTCATGCACTTGTGCAAGGGAGGGCCCATGGCTGTGATTATGATATGGCTATATTTACCAATCTCTCCCAAGATCATTTAGATTTTCATAAAGATATGGATGAGTATTTACGAGCAAAAAGTCTGTTATTTGCTCAACTGGGAAATAATTATACGGAAGAAAAACTAAAATTTGCGATTATTAATGAAGATGAAACAGCAAGTAAAGTATTAAAAGAAAGCACTGCACAACATGTGATTACGTATGGTATTAATAAACCAAGTCAAGTGACGGCAACGAATATTAAATTAGGAGCTAAAGGAATCCATTTTCAGCTGCAAACCCCAGTCGGCAATATACATATTAAAAGTAAACTGATGGGTAAATTTAATGTTTATAATATGCTGGCAGCGAGTGCAGCCGCAATAGCCACAAACATTCCACTTTCGGTTATTCAAACAGCTTTTGAGCAAATCGGAGGCGTGAATGGACGGTTTGAGCCAGTTAATGAAGGTCAGCCATTTGCAGTAATTGTTGATTATGCACATACCCCGGACTCGTTGGAAAATGTCTTACAAACGGTGAAAGAGTTTGCCACTGAACGTGTGTTTGTAGTTGTTGGTTGTGGAGGAGATCGGGATCGGACAAAGCGCCCGATAATGGCAAAAATAGCGGTTGAATATGCAGATAAAGCAATTCTAACCTCTGATAATCCAAGAACGGAAGATCCACAGGCGATTCTAGATGATATGATCAGTGGATTATCACAGGATTCCACATATGAAGTAATTGTTGATCGTAAGGAAGCTATTTATGAAGCGGTTCATCAAGCAGCACCTGGAGATATTATCGTAATTGCTGGAAAAGGTCATGAAACGTATCAGCAGATTGGTCATACAAAACATGATTTTGATGATCGAAAAGTCGCCCGTGAAGCAATTTTAGCGAAGGAGAATAAATGATGTTTACGGTAAAGTGGCTTTCGCAAGTATTGCCAGACTATAAGGGAAATATAATTAATCAATCGATTCAAGGCGTTTACACAGATAGTCGTGAGACAATGACAAATGGTTTATTTGTCCCTATTATTGGTGAACGCTTTGATGGACATGAGTTTGTCGATCAAGCCATCGCGAATGGAGCAGTTGCAGTTATATGGGGTAAGGAAAAAAAGCTACCGGAAACGATACCTGAACATATTACGGTATTTAAGGTTGATAATACGTTGACAGCCCTTCAAACCGTAGCGTCAGAGTATCGCAAATTGGTTGGTCCAATTGTGATTGGTATCACGGGTTCCAATGGCAAGACGACAACGAAAGACATGGTTGCAGCAATTTTAAAGACAACGTATAAGACCCATTGCACAGTTGGTAATTTTAATAATCATATTGGTTTGCCATTAACGATTTTGTCAATGCCGAAAGACACAGAAGCATTGGTTGTTGAAATGGGAATGAGCCACTCTGGAGAGATTCAATTATTATCCACCATCGCGAAGCCTGATTATGCTATTATCACAAATATCGGTGAATCACATATCGAATTTTTAGGTTCTAGGGAAAATATTGCCAAGGCTAAACTGGAAATACTAGCAGGACTAAGTAAAACAGGTACATTAGTAATCGATGGAGATGAACCATTATTAAGTCATCTACACCATCATGATTATGTAAAAACATGTGGTTTTACAGCGGGTAATGATACACAAATTACTTCGACAGTATTAAAGCAAGAACAAACGGTATTCCAAATACTTGATGGCACCACTTATACGATTCCCTTTTTAGGAAGTCATCATGCTAAGAATGCTGCTTTAGCGATTACAATAGGCAAATGTTTACATATACCAACTGAAAAAATCCAAACAGCATTTGATTCTATCATGAAAACAGGCATGCGGTTTGAAAAACGAATTGGAAAAAATGGTGTCACGATCATTAACGATGCGTACAATGCTTCTGCAACATCGATGAAAGCTGCCATTCAGGTTGTTAAACAAATGGAAGGATTTTCGGAAAGGGTATTAGTGCTAGGAGATATATTAGAACTGGGAGCTTATTCTGAAGCTATGCATCGATCTATTGTAGAAGTAATTGATAAACCAATTACAAAAGTTTGCACATTTGGTAAAGCTGCTAAATATATTACAGAGGCGATGAATGAGCAGAATAACCAGATTCCTGCTGAACATTACTCAACCAAACAAGCTTTACTCAAAGCGCTGCAACCTCATTTACATGAAAAAGCAATTATTTTATTTAAAGCTTCTAGAGGGTTGAAGTTTGAAGTATTAATAACTGAGTTGAATCAGTCTATATAGTCGGGCGGTTTCGTACAAGGAGGAATAATAATGAATTTTTCTGTGTTATTTATAACCATGGCTATCGCATTCTTAATTACCGTCCTTTTATCTCCTATTTTTATTCCATTTTTAAGACGATTGAAGTTTGGACAAAGTATTAGGGAAGAAGGACCTAAATCCCATATGAAAAAGACTGGAACACCAACGATGGGTGGTATTATGATTGTTTTTAGCATTGTCATAACTTCTCTAATTATGGCATGGAAAACAAATCCAGTCGGTGTTAGCTATGAATTGTGGATTTTATTGTTTGTTCTCGTGGGATATGGTCTGTTAGGATTTTTAGATGATTTTATTAAAATTATAAAAAAACGCAATCTTGGCTTGACCTCAAAACAAAAGTTGCTAGGACAATTAATTATTGCGCTTATTGTATTTTTTGTCTTACGATATCAAGGATTTCCAACGTATATTTCTATTCCAGGTACAACCATTCAGTTGGAATTAGGCTGGGGTTACGCAATTTTAATTATATTTATGCTCGTTGGTTCATCGAATGCAGTAAATTTAACAGATGGTTTAGACGGGTTACTGGCAGGAACTGCTGCCATTGCGTTTGGTGCCTTTGGAATTTTAGCTTGGTATGGCTTCCCACAAAATGAGGTAACTATTTTTGCATTAGCTGTGGTCGGAGCATTACTGGGCT
Organism: Virgibacillus proomii; assembly: GCF_900162615.1. Taxonomy (NCBI): domain Bacteria; kingdom Bacillati; phylum Bacillota; class Bacilli; order Caryophanales; family Bacillaceae; genus Virgibacillus; species Virgibacillus proomii. Next base: position 1,712,935 of record NZ_FUFN01000010.1, read on the forward strand.
TTCTTGTGTTCAATGCACATCCTGCTAAAGTGTTTATGGGAGATACAGGTTCGTTAGCATTAGGAGGAGCGATTGCTGCCATTGCGATTTTAACCAAACTAGAGATCGTTCTAGTCATTGTTGGCGGTGTGTTTGTCATTGAAACACTTTCTGTGATTATTCAAGTAATATCATTTAAAACAACTGGAAAAAGGGTGTTTAAAATGAGCCCATTACATCATCATTATGAGCTTTTAGGCTGGTCAGAATGGCGCGTCGTGACAACCTTTTGGCTAGTAGGGCTTGTTTTTGCAGCTTTAGGAATTTATATTGAGGTGGGCTTAAATTGACAAGGCTAAAAGATTTTCCCTATAACCATATTCTTGTTTTAGGATTAGCAAAAAGCGGCACTGCTGCCGCAAGAGTTTTGTTACAACATGGAAAAAAAGTACGTGTAAATGATCAAAAGGCAGCAGCAAACGATTCAGAGGTAAAAAAACTAAAAGCGATGGGCGCAGACATGATACTCGGCTCCCATCCTATTTGTGTGCTTGATGGAATTGAAATCATTGTGAAAAATCCGGGAATTAATTATGAAAACCCAATTATAAAAGAAGCGGTAGAACGTCAGATCCCAATTATTACAGAAATTGAGATAGCTGCCCAGCTAACGGATGCTCCGATCATCGGTATAACAGGCTCAAATGGGAAGACAACGACGACAACGTTAACTACGGAAATGTTAAAGAAAAGTAATCAGGCTGTTAAAGTTGCGGGAAATATAGGGATCGTTGCGACTGAAATAGCTGAAAACTTAGTAGAAAACGAAAGGTTAGTTTTAGAATTATCTTCTTTTCAGCTGATGGGAGTTGATAAGTTTAAACCAAAAATTGCTGTCTTACTTAACATATTTAAAGCACATTTAGATTATCATAAAACCTTTGAGAACTATAAACAGGCAAAGTTTAATATATTTAAAAATCAAACGGAAGACGATTATCTTGTATATAATGCGAATGATAAAAATATCATAGCAGAGGTTGGGAAATGCAAAGCAACAAAAATTCCTTTCTCTGTAAAAGAACAGCTTGCTAATGGGGCTTGGATGGATGAAAATTCCATTTATTTCAAAGATGAAAAGATTATGGATCGAATCGATATTTCCTTATTAGGTGAGCACAATTATGAAAATATTTTAGCTGCAGTGGCAGCTGCTAAATTAAGTGGTGCTACAAATGAAGGAATTCGGACAGTTCTATCTATGTTTACTGGGGTTAAACATCGTTTGCAATTTGTTGGTAATTTCCATGAACGCTTGTTTTATAATGATTCCAAAGCCACGAATATTTTAGCAACGCAAAAGGCATTATCAGCTTTTGAACAACCGGTTATTTTATTAGCGGGTGGTTTAGATCGTGGTAATGAATTTACGGATTTACTTCCATATATGAAGCATGTGAAAGCATTAGTATTATTTGGCGAAACGGCAAATAAATTAAAAGAAATAGGTAAAAAAGCGAATATCCCTGTTATTCGGTTAACAGAAAATGTTCAATCAGCAGTCCAAATTGCTTTTGAAATTTCTCAACAGAAAGATATTATTTTGTTATCACCAGCATGTGCCAGTTGGGACCAATATCGAACATTTGAAGAAAGAGGAGACATGTTTATACAAGCTGTGCATACATTAGTATAGGGGCTTGTTTAAAATAAAATAATTAAAGTTCTTGTTCAAAAGAGATGATAAAAAGGCTTAATGTCTGCTAAAGTGGCAGGCGTCCTTGAAAAATCAAAGCGCTTTGATTTTTCAAGGACAAGAAGAACTACGACAGCAAGGTTCACTTTATTTCTCTTTAGAAGTTCTCCAGTTTGTAAGTCCTAGAAGAGTGCTCCAGTTTTTGTTCTCCTGTTGCAGCGCTGATACTAGCACGTCCTATGTGTCGAAGTTCGAGTTCAGTTAGAAACATGGGATACGGAGAAATTCGAACCGTTATTTACCGGTCTTTTTGAACATACTTTTAAAAGATTACTTTTTAAACACCCCCTAGCAATCTTGTAAAGTGGGGTGTTATTTTGCTTACAAAAAAGAACAATGCACCTTATTCTTCTCCCGATTATATTTTAATGGGTGTTATTGTTGCTTTATTAATTATTGGCATCGCCATGGTTTACAGTTCTTCATTTGTATGGGCAGAATATAAATTTAATGATGCGTGGTATTATGTGAAACGTCAAGCTCTGTTTGCAGGTGCTGGAATGATAGCGATGATTTTTACCATGAATCTTCCATATACGACATGGAAAAAATATGCCAAATTGATTCTGCTGTTTTGTTTTAGCTTATTATTACTTGTTTTGATACCAGGAATTGGTATGGTAAGAGGCGGTGCACAAAGTTGGATTGGAATCGGCGCATTTAGCATTCAGCCTTCTGAGTTTATGAAGTTAGGCTTAATTATATTTTTAGCTACCTATCTATCGGTAAACCAAAAATATATTACATCGTTAAGGAAGGGCTTCTTTCCATCTCTGTTATTGGTTTTTACAGCTTTTGGTTTAATTATGCTTCAACCTGATTTAGGAACAGGCATGGTGCTTGTATTAACTTGTATGGTCATGATATTTACTGCTGGAGCTAGGTTGTCACATTTTTTTGGATTGGCTGCTGTTGGACTAGCAGGATTTATTGTACTAATTGCATCAGCTCCATACCGGATTAGTCGAATAACGGCTTTCCTTAATCCGTGGGAAGATCCCTTAGGTGATGGATTTCAAATTATTCAATCTCTATACGCAATCGGTCCAGGAGGTTTAATGGGACTTGGATTTGGGGAAAGCTTACAGAAGTTTTTTTATTTACCAGAGCCACAAACAGATTTCATTTTTGCTATTTTAGGAGAGGAACTTGGCTTTATCGGCGGAACCGCTGTTCTCTTGTTATTTTTTCTGTTGTTATGGCGCGGAATTAAAATCGCCCTTGAAGCACCAGATAGTTTTTCACGCTTTTTAGCATTGGGTATTGTTTCGATGCTGGCGCTTCAAGCAATGATTAATATTAGTGTTGTTATCGGACTGATCCCTGTAACTGGGATTACACTTCCTTTTTTAAGTTATGGTGGTTCTTCTTTAACGTTAATCTTATGTTCTGTAGGTATTTTGTTAAATATTAGTAGATACACAAAAATATAGAATTCACCAGACGCCTGTATAAGAAAATGAACTTGTTGGATAATTATAAGTAACAAAGCTCCTTAACTAGATTATCCCATATCTAAAGTCACCGTAAGACTTTCCACTTTAAGAGTTATACAAAATACGAAAAAGTCTAAGTGAATGATAGTGGGTACCTAATTGCTTGCTTTTGTTTAACTAAGATTCAGTAGGAGATGAAGGAAGTCATCCGCGGAATAAAATTTTACTAGACTATGAAATTATAAAATTAGCGAATTTTCAGCTTGTTTTAGTTTTAAAAATAAGTATAAAGCGAATCAAAATATTATAGCTGGAAAACTTGATTTTTACTAAGTCCTACTACATGTTTCAAGGGTGAATATGATATACTCATAGTAACAAGTTGAAATGGCATATTTATGCCATTTCTTGTTGTTAATTTAAGATAAAGGAAGAAATGGAGATGGAAAAAAAGAAAATTGTTTCTATTGAAGACCGAATCCCAAAATTGAAGCAGGCAAGGAAAAAAAAGGCAAATCGACGGTTGCTATTTTATCTGTCTATTTTTTTCATCTTAATTTCCATCATCGTTTATTTACAATCTCCATTAAGTCATATACGTACGATTCACGTAAAGGGCAACACGTTTTTAAGCGATGAGTCGGTCATTAAACAAAGCAACTTAACAAACAATCAAAATATATGGACAATTGATAAAAAAGCTAGTGAAAAAGCGTTAGAAGAAAATCCCATCATTGCTTCTGCTAAAGTTAATCGAAAATTACCTTGGACTGTTTCGATTATAATCAAGGAATATGAACGTGTTGGTTATTTGCAACAGGGAACAAACTATTTTCCAATATTAGGCAATGGTACGGCACTTCAAAGTATGAAGCAAACATCATATAATGGAGACGCACCCTTAATCATAGGGTTTAATAAAGAAGAATATTTACATAGAATGACGAAGGAATTAGAACAGCTACCGAAAGCAATAAGAAAGTTGATTTCTGAAGTTCATTGGACACCAACAAAGGAAAATCAGAATAAGATTACCCTATATATGAATGATGGTTTTTTAGTTGATGCCAGTATTCAAAACTTTGCCGAAAATATGAAAATCTATCCTTCTATCGTGACGCAATTGGATGATGATAGTAAAGGCATTATTCATATTGGGGCAGGTGCATATTTTGAATCGTTTAACAAAAAGTAATTCGGCTAACTCTCAAGATAAATAATATCATTTTCTACTCGGTGGAAAGTCATAATTTCTATATATTATACGAAATTATTTAATACAATCATTATCTTGATCAGTCAGTTAAAAGAATAGGTTTGATTTTTTAAAAAAATACTGAAAAATAAAGGAAATTCATGGTTTTATGTGGAATATCCTATATAATATTTTATTTTTATTGATTCGATGACGATAGGTGATATAGAGAAGTGTGTTTTTTACACAGCTTCTGAATTTTAGGGGGGCTTTACTTTGAACAACAGTGAAGTTTTAGTAAGTCTTGATATAGGTACATCAAAAATTAAAGTTATTATTGGCGAGGTTTTAAATGATTCATTAAATATTATCGGTGTTGGAACTGCAAAATCCAATGGAATGAAGAAAGGAGCAATCATTGATATTGATGAGACCGTTCAATCAATCCGCAATGCTGTAGAACAAGCGGAAAGAATGGTTGGTATGCAGATAGATCGGGTTGTCGTTGGTATCAACGGAAATCATATTCAGTTACAGCCATGTCACGGCGTTGTAGCCGTTCAGAGTGAAGATAGGGAAATTACGAATGAAGATGTTACTCGAGTGATTGATGGAGCGCAAGTAATGTCTATTCCTCCAGAGCGTGAAATTATCGATGTTATTCCAAAACAATTTATCGTCGATGGATTAGATGAAATAAATGATCCGCGTGGTATGATTGGTGTTCGTTTGGAAATGGAAGGAACGATTATTACATGCTCCAAAACTATTCTACATAATATTTTAAAATGTGTAGAGCGTGCTAATCTTCAAGTAGCCGATATTTGTCTTCAACCTCTTGCTGCTGGCACGATTGCACTATCAAAAGATGAAAAAAATATGGGTGTTGCATTAATTGATGTAGGCGGTGGGTGTTCTACAGTTTCTATCTTCGAAAATGGTCATCTAGCTTCAACCAGTGTTGTTCAGTTAGGCGGGGACAACATAACGAAAGATCTTTCCATAGGTTTACGAACTTCTACAGAAGAAGCTGAAAATGTGAAATTAAATCATGGACATGCCTTCTATGACCATGCTCTAGAGGAAGAAGTCTTTGATGTTTCCATCATTGGCAGCAATTCGAAACAGACTTCAAATCAATTAGAAATTGCCGATATAATTGAAGCAAGAATGGAAGAAATCTATGCATTTGCTGAAAGAGAAATAAGAAGAATGGGCTACCATGAATTACCAGGCGGTTATGTTTTAACTGGAGGCACCACGGCAATGCCTGGAGCGTTGGAACTGGCTCAAGATCTATTTCAAGCTAATGTTCGGATCGCTATACCAGATTATATAGGTGTACGTGAACCGCAATTTACAGCAGGCGTAGGAATCTTGCAATTTGCGTATAGGAATGCGAAAATACAAGGAAAAGAATTATTCCCAACCTTCATCCCAATGGGAAATGAACCAAAACCAAAACGAATAAAAAAACAAGTAAATTCACATGAACCAACAGAAAAGAAGAATAAAGAATCTGGAATTGCTAATTTGTTTAAGTATTTTTTTGATTAACAAATAATCTAACCTTGTAAAAATACGGTAGTTTATCAATAATAGAAACCTCTTAACCAATTAGCTTCTAGAACGCTTGTAATTTTGCATATTAGGAGGAACGAGTTATGTTAGAATTTGATACGAATATGGAAGAATTAGCAACAATAAAAGTAATAGGGGTTGGTGGCGGAGGTAACAATGCTGTTAACCGAATGATTGAGCACGGAGTCGAAGGTGTTGAGTTTATCGCTGTTAATACAGATGCCCAAGCTTTGAATCTATCAAAAGCGGAATTAAAAATACAAATTGGTGCCAAACTTACAAGAGGGTTAGGAGCGGGTGCTAATCCGGAAGTAGGAAAGAAGGCGGCTGAAGAAAGTAAAGAGCAACTGGAAGAAGTGCTTCAAGGTGCTGATATGATTTTTGTGACTGCGGGAATGGGCGGTGGAACGGGTACGGGTGCTGCTCCAGTTATTGCTCAAATCGCTAAAGATCTCGGAGCATTGACGGTAGGTGTTGTAACACGTCCTTTCTCATTTGAAGGAAGAAGGCGTTCTACCCAAGCAATTTCTGGTATTGAAGCGCTTAAAGGTAGTGTTGATACACTAATTGTTATACCGAATGACCGACTGTTAGAAATTGTAGATAAAAACACCCCAATGTTAGAGGCGTTTCGTGAAGCTGATAATGTATTACGTCAAGGTGTACAAGGTATCTCTGATTTGATCGCTAAGCCCGGCCTGATTAACGTGGATTTTGCGGATGTCAAGACAATTATGTTTGATAAAGGTTCTGCTTTAATGGGAATCGGTGTCGCTACTGGTGAGACTAGGGCAACCGAGGCTGCTAAAAAGGCTATCTCTTCACCATTATTAGAGACTTCTATAGATGGGGCACACGGTATTTTAATGAATATTACTGGTGGTACGAATTTAAGTCTCTATGAAGTACAAGAAGCAGCTGATTTAGTAACTTCTGCTGCTGATAATGAAGTTAACGTCATTTTTGGTTCGGTTATTAATGAAAACTTAAAAGATGAAATTGTAGTTACCGTCATAGCTACAGGATTTGACGAATCAAATAAAAAAGTAGAGCAACAACCAAAGCAGCAGCGATCCATAATGAATCAGCATGCAGCAACTCGTGCTAATGATGAAGTTCCGTCAAGAAGAGAAAGAGATCATGAGTCTCAACAACGCGCTGCACAAGAGGAAGATACGTTAGATATCCCCACGTTTTTAAGAAATCGTAACCGCAACCGAAAACGCTAAATAATAAAAACTATGATTGAATTTTCGTCACATCATAGATGATACGTTATTCTTAAATAATCACACAGGAATGGATGATGAATGACTTCCTAGTAACTTTACTTTAGCTTTTGTAAACTAGCAACTGTTCACCATTTTAAAATGTACCTATAGATAAAGGACATTTTATTTAGTGAATGGTTGCTTTTTTGTACTATAGGAAAGTATAAAGTTTTTTGGGTTTATAGTATAAGAAAAACTACAGCTTTCGCTAAAGACTTGGCGAGAAGCCAAGTTTTTCTAATGTTTGCCGCTGGTTCGTCTGAGTTTCGAGCATGGAATGAATCATTACTTACCAAAAGCCAGTTACTCTGTTCACTTTCCCGTTGTTATCTTATATACTTCAAATTGCTACATCGTTAACCCCTAGTAGTTAGCTTCGAACAAACGTATCCTAGTCCCGACAAACACTCCAATAACTCGGTAAAACTAGTCACAATTACCGTACAGAATATGACAGACTTTGCTAGTTTCCTTAGGTATACTAGAATCACTATGGAAGATGGCAAGCATTAAAAAATATGGAAAGGGAGGAAATCTGTGAAGATTTATTTGGATGCAGTCTGGGCGCTTAATTTTTTGCTAGATATTATGTTGTTATTGCTAACCCAGGCATTAGCTAGAGATGCTACGAGGAAACGCCGTATAGTTACCGGAGGTTTTATTGCATCCTTACTTGTTCCCATTTCCTTATATTTTCCTGATTCTTTTTTTATAAGTTTTCCAGGGAAAATAATATTTTCCGCAATTATTATTACAACCGCTTTTGGCTACCAGAATATTTATCGCTGGTCTAAATTGTTATTATTATTCTATTTTGTTAGCTTTGCCATTGGAGGTGGTTTAATCGGCATCCATTTTTTGTTACAACGTCCATTTAGTCAGGGTAGCAATGGATTTTTAACCTATAATAGTGGGTTTGGAGATCCCGTCAGCTGGCTCTTTATCATCATTTGCTTTCCGATTGTATGGTGGTTTACTAAATCCCGTATGGACAAGCACGTAAGCGAAAAAATCAGATACGATCAGTTAACTCCCGTAACCATTCGAATGAGAGGAAAAAGTTATTCATCGACTGGATTTATTGACAGCGGCAATCAATTAACAGATCCCTTAACAAAAAAGCCGGTCATTTTATGTGATGAAGTCTTTTTAAAACAATGGTTTACGGATGAAGACTGGCTACGTCTCAAAGAGTGCTACCAATCACTACAGATGCATGACTTACCGAAAGAGTGGGAGAAATATATGCAATTGGTTCCATATCAAGGAGTAGAAGGAAAGAGTATGTTTTTGTTTACACTTCGTCCTGATCAATTAATTATTTATTATGGAGAAGAGCGAATTGAAACAAGCAAAGTTTTAATCGGTATTCAATTTGGTCGTTTAACTAAGGATGCCAGTTACCATTGTTTGTTGCATCCGCAAATAATTCATTCAGCAACTATTTATACTGCTTAAAGGAGAGATAAGGTTGAGGACAATCAAATTACGCCTGCGTTTATGGTGGTATAAACTACAAATTAAACTTGGATTAAAATCAGATGAAATTTATTATATTGGTGGCAGTGAAGCACTACCGCCACCACTCACGAAAGAAGAAGAACAGGAATTATTAGGATTATTACCAAAAGGAGATAAATCGGCTCGGGCAATACTAATTGAGCGTAACTTAAGATTAGTCGTCTATATTGCTCGAAAATTTGAAAATACAGGTATTAATATTGAGGATCTCATTAGCATTGGCACGATTGGCCTTATTAAAGCAGTGAATACATTTAATCCCGAGAAAAAAATAAAATTAGCAACGTATGCGTCTAGGTGTATTGAAAATGAAATCTTAATGTACTTACGCCGAAATAATAAATTGAAATCAGAGGTTTCCTTCGATGAGCCATTAAATATAGATTGGGATGGGAATGAATTATTATTATCGGATGTACTAGGAACGGATGAAGATATTATTACAAGAGATTTAGAATCTGATGTTGATAAAAGCTTATTAAGAAAAGCATTATCTCAGCTTAATCCTCGAGAAAAACAAATTATGGAACTGCGTTTCGGTCTTGTTGGCGAAGAAGAAAAAACCCAAAAAGATGTTGCAAATATGTTGGGAATTTCTCAGTCTTATATTTCTCGATTAGAGAAAAAAATTATTCGCCGACTAAAAAAAGAATTTAATAAAATGGTCTAGCCTTGTTGTTGTAAGTTTTCCTATGTTATTAAAAATTAGATAGAAATTTCCTTGTGCATAAAAACCTTTCCAGAGGGAGATACTGTCCATGAACAGCATCACCAACTGGGAGGGTTGAACATAGATGACAAGACATAAAGTTGAAATATGTGGTGTTGATACATCCAAGCTACCCGTATTGAAAAATGAAGAAATGCGGGAGCTATTTAAGAAAATGCAACAAAATAATGATTTATCAGCTCGAGAAGAGTTGGTCAATGGAAATCTACGGTTAGTTTTAAGTGTGATACAACGATTTAATAATCGCGGCGAACATGTGGATGACTTATTTCAAGTAGGTTGTATCGGATTAATGAAATCTATTGATAATTTTGATTTATCCCATAACGTGAGATTTTCTACTTATGCTGTTCCGATGATTATTGGGGAAATCAGAAGATATTTGCGAGATAATAATCCAATCCGCGTATCAAGATCTTTAAGAGATATTGCTTATAAAGCATTACAAGTGAGAGAAAAATTAATAAGCAAATCTTCTAAAGAACCAACACCAATGGAAATTGCGGAGGAAATGGGGATACCCCACTCGGAGATTGTGTTTGCACTAGATGCCATTCAAGATCCGGTATCATTATTTGAGCCAATTTATAATGACGGCGGTGATCCTATCTATGTAATGGATCAAATTAGCGATGATAGTGATAAGGATTCGACATGGTTGGACAAATTATCGTTAAAAGAGGGGATGCATCAATTAAATGAACGAGAAAAGATGATTTTAAATAAGCGCTTTTTTCAAGGAAAGACACAGATGGAAGTGGCAGAGGAAATTGGTATTTCCCAAGCTCAAGTGTCACGATTGGAGAAAGCTGCTATCAAACAAATGAATAAACAAATGTTCGAATAGAAGAACGTTTCAAGATTTATACGTGTTCAAGAGGAGGAAAACAGTTTGTTTCCTCCTTTTTCGCTGTCCTGAAAAGTAGCATCGTCTAGCTTAAGTGTCCAATCTGTAGCAAACTTCGATATCCTCTTGCAAATATGGCTCGAAGCAAAGGAAGCCGACTATAGCGGACTTGTCGCTCAGCTGTCGGCATACCCTTGTTAGGGGGCATGTTTTGCTTTATCCTGAACGTCAGCGAGACGTATTACTCTCATTTAAAAATCTGGTTATTATTTTACGAATCTTTATGAGAAAAACGGCTTCTGATTCGTTTGGTTGACAGGGCAAGAAAGACTTCTCGAATAAGCATCGCGATTTTTCAAGGGCAGAGTTGCTACTACAGCAATGCAGGCACGCAGAAGAAGTGTTCTTCTTTTTTCAAGGATAAGAAAAACTACGTCAACGATACATCGCGGTTTTCAAGGGTTTCATCTAGAAAGCACCCCTTGAATTTCACTTTTTCGTTAGAAGATCTGCCGTTTGTACGCTGCTAACCAAGCAATTTTAGCTTTTGTTCTGTTTGTAAGCCTTTACCATGTTGCTATAAAATATTCATATGTCTAAGTCTGAAATAGGACAAATAATACTTTACTTATGCATATACATGAGTATTAGGTGAGGTGAGAGCAATGGTAAAATTATCAGAATTACAAGTAAAAGAAATTATCATTATTAACAGCGGACGAAAGTTAGGGCATATCCATGACTTGGAGATTGATACGGATCGCGGAAAAATAGTTGCAATTATAGTTATTCCTCGTGATAAAAAAACGTCTTTATTTGGGAAAGCGGAAGAAATAATTATTCATTGGGAGCAAATTGTACGTATTGGTTCTGATGTTATTTTAGTAAAAGATGTCGATAGACCTAAACTATATTCCGAAACGGTTACTCATGGACAAAAGTAGCTATAGTCATGTTGTAAAAATCGAGCTTCTATTTTAGGATATTGTCTAGCGTTTGATCAATTATGAAAGTCTAAAACAAAGCTAACTTTAAACTTAAGATTCCTGATGTACAAACTATTTTCTTTATAGAAATTAAAAACAGTGTGTTTTTATGGTAAAATAAGAATTAATGCAACTTCTAATGGAGGTGTGAAATTGAGTGAAGTATTTAAACAAAAGGAGACAACCTATTTACATATAGAAAAGTGGAAGCAATTAAACGCTGACATCATCGCTGGATTTACAATGAGAAATGGCGGTATTAGCAAACCGCCATTTCATTCGTTAAATACCGGACTTCATGTAAAAGATGTAACTTTAGATGTTGTTGAAAACAGAAAAGTTATTGCCTCGGAAATAGGCGTCCCACTTAGCAACTGGGTTTGTGCTGAACAGACTCACCAAACAAATGTGCATTTTGTGACAGATTTGGATAAGGGCAAGGGTGCAATGGATTATTCATCTTCAATCAAAGCAACGGATGGGCTGATTACCAATAAACCAGGTATTTTATGTACGGCAGTTTTTGCTGATTGTGTGCCTTTATTTTTTTATGATCCGATTACATCTTCTATTGGAATTGCACATGCCGGATGGAAAGGAACGGTAAACAAAATGGCTTCGCAAATGGTACAAGCTTTTGAAGCAGAAGGTGTGGAGCCGAGTGATTTGTTAGTAGCAGTTGGACCATGTATTTCCAAGGATTATTATGAAGTGGATCAACGGGTGGTTAGACATATTCCAGAGGATTATTGGGAAAAAGTTGTTTTTCCAAAAGAGAATAATCGATTTTTATTCGATATGAAACAGCTGCATGTAGAAATTCTTTTACAAGCTGGGGTGTTACGTAATAATATAGAGGTAACAGAATATTGTACATATCGCGATGAAACACTATTTTTCTCACATCGCAGAGATCATGGTGAAACAGGGCGAATGTTAGGTTTTATTGGCTTATTGCCATGATTATACGAGAGGAGAGAATTGGGTATCATGGATGTAGCAAGTAATCTACAGACAGTCAAGCAAAATATCAGCGTTGCTTGTAAAAATAGTAATCGAAATCCACAAGATATCACGGTAATTGCAGTGACAAAATATGTTACAATAGAACGAACAGAAGAAACAATTCAAGCTGGGATAACAGATATTGGCGAGAACCGTTTGGAAGGTTTCCAAGAAAAATATCATCACTTTAAAGACCGAGCGAAATGGCACTTTATTGGAACGTTGCAAACTAGAAAGGTAAAAGATATCATTGATCAGATTGATGTACTGCATTCTTTAGACCGATTGTCCTTAGCTAAAGAAATAAACAAGCGTGCAAGTAAGCAAATAGAATGTTTTGTGCAAGTAAATGTTAGCGGAGAAGCGTCAAAGCATGGTTTAAAACCAGAGGAAGTACTGCCATTTCTAGAAGAACTCAAAGCGTACCCAAAAATTCATGTAGTTGGACTGATGACAATGGCTCCACACATTGATGATAAAACGAAATTACGTTCTATATTTCGTGAATTAGCTCAATTACGGGTTCAAGTTCAAAGAAAGCAATATGCTTATGCCCCGTGTAATTTCCTATCTATGGGAATGAGTAATGACTACTCAATTGCTATTGAGGAAGGTGCTACTCATGTTCGGATTGGAACAAATTTAGTAGGGTGAGGTGTTGGAATGAGCATTAAGAACAAAATTAAAAATTATTTTACGATGGAAGATGAATACGAGTATGAATATGTCGATGCTAATGAGTTTGAAGTGGAACAAAAACAAGTAATGGATAAAAATAAGAATGTCGTTAATCTTACCAGCGTAAATAACCCCACTTCTAAAGTTGTATTATGTGAACCAAGGACGTATAGTGAAGCACAGGAAATTGCCGATAATATCGTCAATCGCCGTGCAGTTATCATTAATTTACAACGTGTTGATAATCAGCAAGCAAAACGAATTGTTGATTTTCTAAGCGGAACTGTGTACGCGATTAATGGCGATATTCAAAAATTGGGAGCTAAAACATTTCTTTGTACACCAGACAATGTAAATGTTACAGGAACAATTACAGATTCCCTGGAAGACGAATTTGAAAAAGGATGGTAGTCATACATGGTTGAGTTATTTAGGATATTGAATTTAGCATTATACGCTTATTCATATGCGATTATTATTTATATTTTTATGTCTTGGTTTCCTGGTGCTCGAGAGTCTACATTTGGAGAAATATTAGCGAAGATTTGCGAGCCTTACCTCGAACAATTTCGGAGATTTATACCACCATTGGGAATGATCGATTTTTCTCCGATTGTTGCCATATTTGTATTGTACCTCGCACGAATAGGGTTACTGGAATTTTTTAAAATGTTTATTTATTAAACCAACATAGGTGATTGACCTGTTACAAATTATCAGCTTTTAGTGGTTGTAAGAAAGGTAGCAAACCAGAATTTTGATAACGGCTAACTTTTTAAAGTATAAAACTTTAGGGGTTATCGCATAAGAAAAACGATAGCTTTCTCCATAAAGACTGGGCGATAAGCCAAGTTTCTCTAATATTTTTATGATACGTGCAAACGAGCAGGTGGAAATGAACCTTTTGGGAGTTACAACATGCAATTATACCAACATTTTCGTAAAGAAGAAGAAACGTTTATCGATCAAGTTTTATCATGGAAGGAACTAGTAGAGCGTACCTTCCAACGAAAGCTCACTGACTTTTTGGATCCTCGTGAACAGCAGATAGTTAAGATGTTAATTGGTTCTAAGGATAGTGATTTACAACTGAGATTTGATGGAGGACATCCGTATACAGAACGAAAACGGGTAGTTATTGCCCCTTTTTATGAAGAATTGAAGGAAGTGGACAGCGAGCTTTGTTTATTACAAGCAAGTTTTCAAACGAAATTTGTCCATTTAACTCATCGTGATGTAATGGGAGCATGCTTATCGCTTGGAGTTAAACGAAAAAAGCTTGGTGATATGGATGTCAGTGATGGTAATGTGCAAATCATTGTTGCTTCTGAAATAGCCCCTTACGTGATGATGAACTTAACCATGATTAAACATGCAAGGATCCAGCTTAAACAGCGACCACTAACAGAATTAACGATCGTAAAGCCAAACTGGCTGGAACAAGAAACAACAATTGCTTCTTTACGACTGGATGTAGTCGTAAAAGAAATCTACCGAGTCCCGAGAAAAGAGGCTGTTGGCTATATAAATAAGCAATATGTCAAAGTCAATCATAAATTAGTAGATGATGCTGCTTTCATATTGCAGGAAGGAGATATGCTTTCCGTAAGAGGAAAGGGAAGAAGTAAATTGATGCAAATTAAAGGGCGTACGAGAAAAGATAAGGTAAAAGTAACATTTGCAAGGTTAAAATAATATTATTTTTGCAGGAATTAGGTCTTTTTTGTCGAATTAAATAATGTATGATTAATTTGTGAGAGTAGTTACCGATATTTTTAATATATGGAGCAATTAGTAAAACTAGGAGGTGGCTATATTGCCATTAACACCATTGGATATTCACAATAAGGAATTTACCAGAAGATATCGCGGGTATGATCAAGATGAAGTAAATGAATTTCTAGATCAAGTAATTAAAGATTATGAAATGGTTATTCGTGAGAAAAAGGATTTACAAGAGCAAGTGGAACATTTACAAGAGAAGCTTGGTCATTTTACCAATATTGAAGAAACACTTAATAAATCGATTCTTATTGCTCAGGAAACAGCGGAAGAAATAAAAGGGAACGCAATGAAAGAATCAAAGTTAATTATTAAAGAAGCTGAAAAAAATGCAGATCGGATTATCAATGAAGCATTAACAAAATCACGTCGAATTTCGATGGATGTAGAAGAATTAAAAAAGCAAGCTAAGGTATTCCGTACCCGATTAAAAATGCTCGTTGAAGCACAACTAGAGATGATTGAAACAAATGACTGGGATCAACTATTTGACACAGCTTTAAATGAAGATCTTGAATTGGAGGAAAGTGAAACGTAAGCCTTGACGTTAACTTGGATTTTACATATAATTCATAACACAGATATATTTCTCGCTATATAAATCGAGATTTATCAAATTTTACTTAAAATGGAATTATTAATAGGAAAGCATGGAAAGAGACAGTACAAAAGCGGATTGTTGCTCAAGCGAATCAGGGGTTGGTGAGAGCCTGATGCAGACTAGCTTTTAGAAGATCACTCTTGAGCTGTCATTATGAAGAAAGTAGTAATGACCGGGTTATTCCCGTTATAAATATCGAGTGAATATGGATGGAACCATATTTATAAGGGTGGTACCGCGAGTCTTCTCGTCCCTTTTGGGATGGGGAAGGCTTTTTTGTACTATAGGAAAGTATAAAACTTTAGGGTTTATTGTATAAGAAAAAATTACAGCTTTCGCTAAAGACTTGGCGACAAGCCAAGTTTTCTAATATGTTAAGACAGTAAAAACTAGAAATTTTCTGCATCAAAAGCCGGTACAAGAAAATTATTAAACTGGATGAAGGGCTTTACAAATGGAAGCCTTTTTCGATAGATAGTTTAAGGAGGAAGCAAAGATGGATTATAAAAATACGTTATTAATGCCAAAAACCGCATTCCCTATGCGAGGTAATTTACCTAATAAAGAACCAATTCGTCAAGCGGAATGGGAAGAGAAAAATTTATATCAAAAAAGTTTAAAGCGAACTGAGGATCGCCCTGCTTTTATTTTGCATGATGGACCTCCTTATGCAAATGGTGATTTGCATATTGGTCATGCGCTTAACAAAATATTAAAAGATTTTATTACCCGTTATAAATCAATGACGGGGTATTATGTACCTTATGTACCTGGTTGGGATACACACGGATTACCAATAGAAACAGCTTTAACTAAGAAGAAAAAAATTAATCGTAAAGAAATGAGCGTTGCAGAATTTCGTAAATTATGTGCAGAATATGCACTGGAACAGGTTGATAATCAACGTGATCAGTTTAAAAAGCTAGGGATTCGCGGTGATTGGGATAACCCATATATTACGTTAACAAAAGATTACGAAGCGGCGCAAATAAAAGTTTTTGGAGAAATGGCGAAAAAGGGATATATCTATAAAGGCTTAAAACCTGTATACTGGTCTCCTTCTTCAGAATCAGCCCTTGCGGAAGCAGAAATTGAATATTATGATAAACGATCGCCATCTATTTATGTTGCTTTTGAAGTAACAGATGGTAGAGGATTGCTGGAAGCTGGCGATAAAATTGTTATTTGGACAACAACTCCTTGGACCATACCTGCTAACTTAGGTATTTGTATACATCCGGAATTAGAGTATGTAGTAGTAGCTGTTGATGGTGAAAGGTACGTCGTTGGGCAAGCATTATTAGAAATGGTAGCGGAAGAATTAGAATGGAAAGATTATCAAATTGTTAAAACGTTCACGGGGGAAAAGGCAGATCGCATCGTTGCAAGACATCCATTCTATGATCGTGATTCACTTGTGATGCTAGGTAATCATGTTACAACAGATGCCGGAACTGGTTGTGTTCATACAGCTCCTGGTCATGGGGAAGATGATTTCTATGTATCAAAACAATATGGAATTGAAGTTTTATGTCCGGTTGATGAAAAAGGTGTATTTACCGAGGAAGCTCCAGGATTTACAGGATTATTCTATGATAAGGCAAATAAAGTAATAACAGAAAAACTGGAAGAAGTCGGCGCCTTATTAAAACTACAATTTATTACTCATTCCTATCCACATGATTGGCGGACGAAAAAGCCGACTATTTTTAGGGCGACTGCTCAATGGTTTGCTTCTATTAAAGATTTCCGGCAAACGATTTTAGATGAAATTAAAAAGGTAAATTGGTATCCGCAATGGGGAGAAACTCGTTTATACAATATGGTTCGTGATCGTGAAGATTGGTGTATATCACGTCAACGTACATGGGGCGTACCAATTCCAGTAATTTATGCTGAAGATCAAACACCAATTATTACAGATGAGACGATTACCCATATTTCCAATCTTTTCAGGGAGCATGGATCTAATATTTGGTTTGAATGGGATGCAAAAGATTTATTGCCGGAAGGTTTTACATCGGAGCACAGTCCAAATGGTGTTTTCACAAAAGAGACAGATATAATGGACGTTTGGTTTGATTCAGGATCATCACATGAGGCTGTTTTAATGGGTAGAGAAGATCATTATCGCCCTGCAGATATTTACTTGGAGGGAAGTGATCAATATCGCGGCTGGTTTAATTCTTCGTTGTCTACCTCTGTTGCAGTAACTGGAAAAGCACCTTATGAAACAGTTATCAGTCACGGTTTTGCGTTGGATGGCGAAGGACGAAAAATGAGTAAGTCATTAGGAAATGTCATTCAGCCTGCAAAAGTTCAAAAGCAACTTGGTGCAGATATTTTACGGCTTTGGGTTTCATCGGTTGACTATCAAGCAGATGTACGTATTTCTGATGATATTTTAAAACAAATTTCTGAAGCATATCGTAAAATTCGTAATACGATTCGGTTTATGCTAGCTAATCTTGGAGATTTTAATCCATCTACCGATCGCATTCCATATGCGGAGTTAGAAGAAGTAGATAAATATATGCTGCATCGCTTTAAGAAGTTAGTAACAGATGTAAGACACAGCTATGAGAATTATGAGTTCTCTCCTGTTTTTCATCAAATTCATAATTTCTGTGCGGTAGATTTAAGTTCATTTTATTTGGATTTTGCAAAGGATATCCTTTATATAGAGGCTGCTGATAATAAGCGCAGACGCAGTATTCAAACGGGTTACTATGAAATTTTGACCGCACTTGTTAAATTACTGACTCCGATTATTCCACATACAGCGGATGAAGTATGGGAATACATTCCTGAGACGGAGGAAGAAAGTGTTCAATTAACAGATATACCAAACCCTGAGGAAATGCCGGATTTTCAAGAAATTGCAGAGAAATGGGATCACTTTATGCTTGTGCGTGACGACGTATTAAAAGCGTTAGAAGAAGCGAGAAATGAAAAGGTAATTGGAAAATCGCTTGAAGCAAAGCTTATCATTATGCCAAAAGACGGACAAACGAAACAGGTATTGGAATCAATTGATGAGCTTCATCAATATTTAATTGTTTCTGAAGTAGATTTGGTTCAAAAACTGGATGACGGGAAAAAGTATACGTATGTTGACGTTCATGTTGACAAACATCCTGGTGAAAAATGTGAACGTTGCTGGGTAGCTTCTCATACAGTTGGCGAAGTGAGTGAGCATCCAACACTTTGCTCTCGTTGTGCAACGATCGTCAAGGAAAATAATCTCGTTTAATGATGAAAAGGTTAAATTCCAGAACAGGGAATTTAACCTTTTTGAGTGTCTGGGAACCTATATTTGTTTTTAACATGGTGGATAACATTTTTGAAAAAGGCTTTGTCTAGCTTAAGCGCTCGAGCGACTAGCCAACTTCGATCTCCTTTAGATAAGTCAACATCTGCTTAAATCTAAAGGAAGGCGACCAAAAACGGGCTTGTCGATCAGGCGTCGCCATACCCCTGTTTTAGAGGTATGTTTTCTTTTCCCGGATGTAAGGCTCCGTATTTTTCTCAATTCAAAAATGTGTTAATAATGTTGCAAACAAGATGAGAGAAACGGCTCCTAAATCCCCGATTCGTTCATCTAACATTTCTTGGGAAAAGCATTCCAAGAAATGAAGTTTCACTTTATCCCGGATGTAAGGCGCCGTACTTCCCGCCTTTGAAAAATTTGCTTATTTTTTGCGAACTTTTGAGAGAAACGGTTTTAATTTACCGATTCGTTCGGTGGACAGGACAAGAAAGGCTTTGGCAGCAATACACCGCACGCAGAAAAAGTGTCCGTCTTTTTCAAGGACAGTGACACATCGAGGTTTTTCAAGGAGAAAAGAATGTCTTTTTACTCTATCTCGAAGCTCACTAATTTGTACATCGCTAATCGAACGCTTCTTGCTTTTGTTTTCACTGGTTTGTTTTTAGTTACGTGTTTTTTCTTAATTATTATCCATGCATAAAGAATAAAATACGAATACCTTCTGAGTTGGATCTTAGTTTATGTGAAAATTAATTGCTATTTTTACTCGTAACGGTTACCATAAAAAAGACAGATCACAAAAGTTCGGAGGAAAAGTAATGTATTGGTATTATGTCATCGCACTACTTATTATCGTAGTAGACCAAGCCACAAAATGGGTGATTGTGAAAACAATGGAGCTCGGGGAACAACGTACGATCATTGATGGATTTTTTTACATAACGTCCCACCGAAATACAGGAGCAGCATGGGGCATATTGCAAGGGCAAATGATGTTTTTTTATATTGTCACCGTGATCGTTATTATTGGCGTTGTTTACTATATGCAAACCTATGCAAAAGAAAGTAAGCTTTTAGCACTAGCTTTAAGCTTGGTATTAGGAGGAGCTATTGGTAACTTTATTGACCGGCTGTTTCGGAAAGAAGTTGTAGATTTTTTTGACTTCATTATTATTGGCTATGATTTTCCAATTTTTAATATAGCTGATTCCGGTTTAGTTGTCGGAGTGTTTCTTCTTATTATTGCCATGTTTATCGATGAACGAAAGAAGGGAAAAGTACAATCATGACAGTAAATAAACATATCGTATCAGAAGAACAGCATCAAAGCCGAATCGATAAACTGTTAGCTGATTTGAATAAAGAAGCATCCCGTTCAAAAGTACAAGCGTGGATAGCGGACAAACTTGTTACTGTGAATGATGACCTAGTGAAAGCAAATTATAAATGTCAACAAGGGGATGTGATCCAATGGAAGATCCCCAAAATTGAGCCATTAGAATTAATTCCCCAAGCAATTGATTTGGATATCGTCTACGAAGACAATGATATCCTAGTTGTTAATAAACCAAAGGGAATGGTCGTTCATCCATCTGTTGGTCATCAGCAAGGTACATTAGTAAATGCACTGCTTTTTCATTGTCAAAAATTATCGCAAATCAATGGAAAAGAGCGACCGGGAATTGTGCACCGAATTGATAAAGACACGAGTGGTTTATTAGTTGTTGCCAAACATGATGAAGCACATATTCATTTAGCTGACCAATTGTCTAATAAAACAATGAAACGAACGTACCAAGCGGTTGTACATGGGCAAATCCCGCATGAAAATGGGATAATTGATGCACCAATTGGCAGAGATCCAAAAGAGAGACAAAAAATGGCTGTAGTACAAAATGGAAAACGAGCAGTTACTCATTTTCGTGTGATCGAAAGCTATCCGGATTTCACGCATATTGAATGCCAGCTGGAAACAGGAAGAACTCACCAAATTCGTGTTCATATGAAATACATCGGCTATCCGATTGTAGGAGATCCTAAGTATGGGCCGAGAAAAACATTGAACGCAAACGGGCAAGTATTGCATGCTAAAGAACTAAGCTTTTATCATCCGACTACAGAGGAAAAGTTACATTTTGTCGTAGATTTACCAAAATATTTTCAAGAAATCATTGCTTACATTCGTAAAATGTATTGACAAACGATCAAGGATTTGTCATAATAAAACAGATAAATACAATATGTTCCTTTAATAATAGTCCAGCGAGGCTAAAAAGGTTGCGGAATGATATGGTAAAATCTAATCCTTTTTTCCTCATGGAAAAAAGGATTTTTTGCACTATAGGAAAGTATAAAATTTTAGGGTTTATAGTATAAGAAAAACTACGGCTTTCGCTAAGGAGTTGGCGATAAGCCAAGTTTTTCTAACATATCTAGGGAAGCTATATCCGTTTTTATATTGGAATAGGAGCAATATTTATCGCTATTTGATTTATAAAAGTTGACTTAATTAGAAGGATAGGACGGTGGAGCAAATGAAGAAAAAAGCAGATCTCTTAGATAGAGCAGCAATTAATCGCGCGTTAACAAGAATTGCTCATGAAATACTGGAGAAGAACAAAGGCGGCGACGATTTAGTTCTTGTTGGCATAAAAACACGGGGTGTACCGATAACAAAGCGACTACAAGAGAAAATAAACAAAATTGAAAATATTGATGTTCCCGTAGGTGAGTTAGATATTACCTTATATCGTGATGATTTAGACAAAGTGACAGAAAATGAAGAGCCGGATCTAAAGGCGGCAAATATTCCAACAGATATAAATGGAAAAAAAGTAGTATTGCTAGATGATGTTCTATATACAGGACGAACGGTTCGTGCTGCGATGGATGCAGTTATGGATCTTGGCAGACCTGCACAGATTCAATTAGCAGTGCTTGTAGATAGAGGGCATCGCGAATTGCCAATTCGTGCAGATTACGTAGGAAAAAATATTCCAACATCTGAAAAAGAAATTATTATGGTAAAACTAAAAGAAGTTGATAATACCGAAGATACGGTAAGCATTTTTGAAAAATAGGCGGTTGAAATGAAATATGAATAAACCTTTAATCAGGTACGAGAGATCTGAAAGGTTGAAAAGATATACGTGTGCTTAGCCCACGTTTACCTCTTTGCGACCTTTTGCAAAGAGGTTTTTTACTTGTCAGAAATCATATCTGCTTTACATGGTGGCTATCCTTTTTGAAAAGTAGCGAATCGTTATAAGGCAAAGGGTGGTGCTAGCTAAGTTGTTTTTCATCCCGATCTAAGCGGCTGTAAACGCTGCTTCAAGAGGGATAAAGGAAAATCAACATGGAATGAAGTTTCACTTGATAGAAAAGGTATAAGGAGGGCAAGCTATGCGACACTTTATTTCTCTTAACGAATGGAATGAAGAAGAAATTATTCATTTATTACAGACGGCAGAGCATTATCGTAAGGAGCAGCTGACTTTAAAAAAACAGCTCTTTGCAGCTAATTTATTCTTTGAACCAAGCACACGCACAAAAATGAGCTTTTCTGTAGCTGAACGCAGACTGGGGATGGATGTATTGGATTTTAATGTCGAACATTCCAGTACACAAAAAGGAGAGTCATTGTACGACACAGCCAAAACATTTGAAGCAATTGGAGCTAACTTATTAGTAATTCGCCATCGCGACGACCACTGGATAGAAGAAATAGGAAATCATTTTTCGCTTCCAATTATTAATGCGGGTGCTGGCAAAAAAGAACACCCAACACAGTGTTTACTTGATATATTAACGATCTATCAAGAGTATCAACAATTTAAAGGTCTTAATATTGTGATTGCCGGAGATATTTCGCATAGTCGTGTAGCTAAATCAAACGCATATACATTACAAAAACTAGGGGCTAATGTTTATCTAACTGCAGCGAATGACTGGCAGGATAAATCACTTGATTTTCCCTACATTTCCATAGATCAAGCAGTACAAATTAGTGATGTTCTCATGCTTCTCCGTATTCAGCATGAAAGACATGAAACAGCATATATACAGGAATCGTATTTACAGCAATTCGGATTAACAAAAAGACGAGAAAAAGCAATGAAGCCTCATGCAATCGTACTACATCCAGCACCAGTTAATCGCAATGTGGAAATTGATTCGGATTTAGTAGAATGTGAACGTTCAAGAATTTTTAAGCAAATGAACAATGGGGTTTATGTTCGTATGGCAATTATTGTGAAATTATTACAAGAGTGGGGGATTATTGATGAAGCGATTGTTGAAAAACGTCAACAGCCTATTAACTACAGGGGAGTTAGTTGTTCGTGACATTCTTATAGAAGATGGAAAGTTTAAAAGAATGGATGGAGAAATTAATGAAGCGGCTGATGAAATAATTCATGGAAGTGGGAAGTTAGCAGTACCCGGATTTATCGATGTTCATGTCCATTTACGAGAACCTGGTGGTGAACATAAGGAAACGATTAAAACCGGTACAAAAGCAGCAGCACGAGGAGGATATACTACTGTTTGTACAATGCCAAATACAAATCCAGTACCTGATAATGTCGCTAAAATTCAAGCATTACAGGAAAAGATTAAGCAGGATGCGGATATCCGCGTTTTACCATATGCTTCGATTACGAAGCAGTTATGTGGTGATCAATTAACAGATATAAGTGCATTAGCGAATCAAGGTGTATTCGCATTCACAGATGATGGTGTTGGTATTCAATCAGCACATATGATGTTTGAAGCTATGAAACTGGCTAAAGCAAATCATAAAGCGATTGTTGCTCATTGTGAAGATAATTCCCTTGTCTATGGGGGAGTGATTCACGATGGAGAAGTTAGTAAGCGACTGAAGCTACCAGGCATTCCTTCGGTGAGTGAATCGGTACAAATTGCTAGAGATGTTTTACTAGCTGAGGCAACGGGCTGTCACTATCATGTCTGTCATGTTAGTACCAAAGAATCCGTTCGGGTAATCCGCAATGCGAAAAAAGCTGGAATTCATGTTACTGCAGAGGTCACCCCACATCACTTATTGTTAAATGAGGAAGCTATTGCGACAGACGACACAAACTATAAAATGAACCCGCCATTACGAGCAAAAGAAGATCAAGTGGCTTTATTAGATGGATTATTAGATGGGACGATCGATTTTATTGCAACCGATCATGCGCCACATGCGGTAGAAGAAAAACAGCAAGGTATGTTACAATCCCCTTTTGGAATTGTTGGTTTAGAGCATGCCTTTTCCCTACTTTATACGAAGCTTGTCTTAACTAAAAAAGTAAGTCTACGGCAATTAATTAATTGGTTAACTATAAAGCCAGCAAGTGTTTTTAATTTACCTTATGGTCGTCTAAAAGAAGGCTGTAGTGCAGATCTAACCGTTATTGATTTAGAAAAAACGAAAAAAATCGATAAACACGACCTATACTCAAAAGGGAAAAATACGCCGTTTGATGGATGGAAGGTACAAGGAATTCCGGTATTAACGATCGCAGCAGGCAAGATAGCATATAGGGAGGAGCTAAGATGAACAACCGTCAATTGGTTTTAGAAGATGGTACCGTATTTATTGGTGAAGGTTTTGGAAGTGAACGAAAAACAACTGGAGAAATTGTGTTTAACACAGGAATGACAGGCTATCAGGAAATTATTACGGATCCTTCTTATTGCGGACAAATTGTCATGATGACATATCCGCTTTGTGGAAATTATGGGATAAATCGGGATGATAAGGAAACAGTAACCCCATTTATTCATGGATTTGTCGCCAAGGAAGTCACCGATTATCCGTCTAACTTTCGTAGTGAAGAAACATTACATAGTTATTTAAAAGCAAATGATATCCCTGGAATTTTTGGAATTGACACGAGAAAATTAACGAAAATTATCCGTAACTATGGAACAATGAAAGCGAAAATTACAGATCTATCCGAAGATACGGAAAAAATAGTTAAACAGTTACAAGTGACAGAATTTCCCATTGATCAAGTAAAGAAAACTTCTACACTGGAGCCATATGTTGTTCCAGGGAGAGGAAAACGAGTCGTCGTTGTTGACTGTGGTATGAAGCACGGTATCTTGCGGGAGTTAACTAAACGAAATTGCCATATTACCGTCGTACCATATAATTATAATGCAAATCAGATTTTACGTTTAAAGGCAGATGGGTTATTGTTAACGAATGGACCGGGAAATCCGAAACATGTTCCCGAAACGATTGAAATGGTCAAGCAAGTTCTTGGTAAAATCCCCATTTTTGGAATTTGCCTTGGTCATCAACTTTTAGGATTAGCTTGCGGTGCCGATACAGAAAAGCTAAAGTTTGGTCATCGTGGATCGAATCATCCAGTAAAAGACATAAAAACGGATAAAACGTATATCACGTCACAAAACCATAGTTATGCGATTACAAAACAATCGTTAACAACAACTGAGCTGGAGCTTACGCATATTGCACTGAATGATGGAACGGTGGAAGGAATGAGACATACGGTTTATCCAGCTTTTTCTGTGCAGTATCATCCGGAAAGTTCGCCCGGACCTGAAGATACCAGCTATTTGTTTGATACATTTTTAGAACTTATCCAGGCTATAAATAAAGGGGGAGAAGTTTATGCCTAAAAACGAAGCAATTTCTAAAATCCTTGTCATTGGTTCAGGTCCGATTGTTATTGGTCAAGCTGCAGAGTTTGACTACTCCGGAACCCAAGCTTGTCAAGCATTGAAAGAAGAAGATTATACTGTATTATTGGCAAATTCGAATCCCGCAACGATCATGACTGATCATACCGTAGCTGATAAAGTATATATGGAACCATTGACATTGGAATTTTTAACAAAAATTATCCGTATCGACAAGCCAGATGCGATTTTACCTACACTTGGCGGACAAACCGGACTTAATTTAGCCGTTGCGTTAGACGAGACCGGGATACTTGAGGAATACAATGTTACATTGTTAGGAACGACATTGGAAGCTATTCAACAAGCAGAAGATCGTGAAAAGTTCAGGGACTTGATGAATGAATTAAACGAACCTGTTCCTGCAAGTCAAATTGTTCATACGGTGGAAGAAGCTTGTTCATTTGCTGATGAAATCGGTTATCCAGTCATTGTTCGACCAGCTTACACCCTTGGTGGAACAGGAGGTGGGATGTGTAATACGGAAGAAGAGTTAATCGCGACTGCTCGGAATGGTTTAATACTTTCTCCCGTCCATCAATGTTTAATCGAAAAAAATATTGCTGGTTTTAAAGAGATTGAATATGAAGTAATGCGAGACAAAAACGATCAGGCGCTTGTCGTTTGTAATATGGAAAATATCGATCCAGTTGGAATACATACTGGTGATTCTATCGTAGTTGCTCCTTCCCAAACATTAAGTGATCGGGAGTATCAGTTGTTACGCAATGCATCGTTGAAAATTATCCGGGCATTAAAAATTGAAGGTGGATGCAATGTTCAGTTAGCTCTTGATCCCGATAGCTTTCAGTATTATATCATTGAGGTAAATCCTCGTGTAAGCAGATCATCAGCTCTTGCCTCAAAGGCAACTGGCTATCCCATAGCTAAAATGGCTGCCAAAATTGCAGTAGGCTTAACGCTTGATGAAATAATGAATCCAATTACAGGAAAGTCATATGCATGTTTTGAGCCGGCACTTGATTATGTTGTTACAAAAATACCACGTTTTCCATTTGATAAGTTTACTTCAGGTGACCGTCACCTTGGTACACAAATGAAGGCAACTGGTGAAGTGATGGCAATCGGCCGTAATTTTGAAGAATCATTACTGAAAGGGATTCGCTCACTGGATATAGGAACGGACGATTTATGGCTAGAAAATCTAGCCGATGTTGATGAAGGGATACTTAAAGAACGCATGAAAAAAGCAGATGATGAACGAATCTTTGTGGTTGCTGAAGGGTTACGTCGTGGGATAACCATAGAAGAAATTTTCCAACTAACCAAAATAGATCGATTTTTCTTATATAAAATAAATAAACGGATTGAATTCGAGACATTGCTGGAAAAAAACGTAGATTCACTTGCTTTACTGAAAGAAGCAAAATTGCGAGGGTTTTCGGATAAACATATTGCAAGATTATGGAAAAAAAACGAAGATGCAATTTATTACCTAAGGCAAGAGCACCAGATCGTACCTGTCTATAAAATGGTAGATACATGTGCAGCAGAATTTGCTTCTGAAACGCCATATTTTTATAGCACATATGAAGAAGAAAATGAATCGGTACGGTCAGAACGAAGGAAAGTGCTCATTTTAGGATCAGGTCCCATTCGCATCGGTCAAGGAATCGAATTTGATTATGCAACGGTTCATTCTGTGCTCGCAATTAAGGAAATGGGTTATGAAGCAATGATTATAAATAATAATCCTGAGACGGTTTCTACTGATTTTAGCATTTCAGATAAGTTGTATTTTGAGCCACTCACATTAGAAGATGTCATGCATGTCATTCATTTGGAACAGCCAGAAGGGGTCATCGTTCAATTTGGCGGACAAACGGCAATTAATCTGGCTGCAGGTTTAGAGCGTCGTGGGGTAACCATACTTGGTACTAGCCTAGAAGCGATTGATCAGGCAGAGAACCGAGACAAATTTGAACTGCTGGTTGATGATTTACAGCTGCTACGGCCACAAGGAAAAACGGTAATGCAGATGGATAATGCTAAAGAAGTTGCTGAAGCAATCGGGTATCCGGTGCTAGTACGTCCATCCTATGTTATTGGTGGATCTAGAATGGAAATAGTTTACAATGAAATGGAACTAATGGCATATCTCGCAAAAACGGAACATGTAAACGATACACATCCGATTCTTATTGATAAATATATTACGGGTATGGAAGTAGAGATCGATGCAATAAGTGATGGAGAAACCGTCGTTATTCCTGGAATCATGGAGCATATTGAGCGAGCCGGAGTTCATTCGGGAGATTCGATTGCTGTCTACCCGCCACAACGAATAAGCAAACAGGTGAAAGAACAATGCCTACAAGCAGCAATCCGTCTTTCTCAAGGATTAAAAGTTAAAGGACTAATCAATATTCAATTTATTGTCAGTGAGGAACAAGTCTACGTCTTAGAGGTTAATCCTCGGGCAAGCCGGACAATACCTTTTTTAAGTAAAATTACCGGAGTAACCATGGCAAATTTAGCGACAAAATGTATTTTAGGTGAGAAGCTCGCACCAATGGGGTATCAAACAGGCATTTTACCAGAAGAAGATCAAGTATCGGTTAAAGTGCCGGTGTTTTCTTTTGAAAAACTCCGCCGTGTAGACACCATTTTAGGCCCTGAAATGAAATCAACCGGTGAAGCGATCGGTTATGACAAGACATTAGAAAAGGCGTTATACAAAGGATTAATTGCTTCAGGATTAAAACTGCCACAGCAGGGGTCAGTGCTACTAACGGTAGCTGATAAGGATAAAGGGGAAATACTGGATATTGCCTTACGATTTCATCAATTAGGCTTTCAGCTATATGCCACGGAAGGCACTGCCGATTATATTAGTCAAGCCACTATTCCAGTTATGGAAGTGAAAAAAATTGGAGCAACAGAACCTAATGTGCTTTCTGTAATTGAAAATGGTGAAGTACAATACGTCATTAATACGTTAACATCTGGAAAAAGACCACGTTCCGATGGTTTTCGTATTCGCAGAGAGTCAGTAGAGCATGGAATTGCTTGTTTAACGAATCTTGATACTGCTAATGCCATATTGCATATGATTGATTCCATGACGTTTCAAGCAAGACCAATAAAACATAAAGAGGTTGTGATCTAATGCAAAAACAGCTTATGCAGATAACGGAAAAAAGGGAAATTGCTTTGGATACGGTAGAGATGGTGTTGGCAAATAAATATATTAGTAAGCACGCAGTTCCTGGACAGTTTTTACATTTACTTGTACCGAGTCATATGTTAAGACGCCCGATTTCGATTACCGATGTGGACAAGGAAAACGAATCGGTGACTATTGTATTTAAAATACTGGGAGCAGGGACGAGACAGTTAGCAACCCGTCAAGTTGGGGAAGCGATAGACGCTCTAGGACCAAATGGTAATGGGTTTCCACTAGATATGAAATGTGATTCAACGGTTGTATTAGTCGGTGGGGGAATCGGCGTCCCCCCGCTCTACTATTTAGCGAGAAAATTACATGAACAAGAGGTCAACCTTTTCGCTGTATTGGGGTTTCAATCAAAAGTACACGTGTTTTATGAAGAAAAATTTCAGCAGCTTGCGCAAACAATCATTGTTACAAACGATGGATCATATGGAAAAACAGGTTTGGTAACAGATGTTTTGGACAATTTCACTAAACCTATTCATCGTTATTATACTTGCGGCCCAGTGCCTATGTTATCCGCAGTGAAACGGCGATTGGTAAACGTAGAGGGGTATATTTCTTTAGAGGAACGCATGGGATGTGGAGTAGGTGCCTGCTTTGCATGCGTTATTCCTACAGATCATCAAGGTGGTTACAAAAAGATTTGTCAAGATGGTCCGGTTTTTTCAGCGAAGGAGGTGCAGCTGCAATGAATTTAGCTGTTGAAATTCCTGGATTATCATTAAAAAATCCAATTATGCCTGCTTCTGGCTGCTTTGGCTTTGGTAGAGAATATAGTCAATTTTATGATCTCAATAAATTGGGTGCTGTAATAATGAAAGCTGCAACATTAGAACCGCGATATGGTAATCCAACACCCCGAGTGGCCGAGACAAAGGCGGGTATGTTAAATGCAATTGGTTTACAAAATCCGGGGGTTGCGAAAATTATTGAGACAGAAGTCCCGTTTCTTGCCAGTTATTCGGTACCAATTATTGCTAATGTCGCTGGAAGCACGCTGGAAGAATATAAAGAAGTTGCCAAAGCATTTAATGAATCAGATCAAGTAGCGGCATTGGAATTAAATATTTCTTGCCCGAATGTAAAGCAAGGCGGCATTCAATTTGGAACAGATCCTTATATGGCACAAAAAGTAACGGAGATGGTAAAAGAGGTAAGTCAGTTGCCGGTATATGTCAAACTGTCACCAAATGTAACAGATATCGTAGCGATGGCAAAAGCGGTAGAGCAAGCAGGAGCGGATGGGTTATCGATGATCAATACCATTACAGGTATGCAAATCCATCTACCGACGAGATGCCCATTGCTAGCTAATTATACAGGTGGCTTATCCGGACCAGCCATTAAGCCGGTAGCCATTCGGATGATTTATGAAGTAAAACAACAAGTGACGATACCCATTATCGGAATGGGCGGCGTTATGAATGCAGAAGATGTACTTGAATTTTTATTGGCAGGAGCAAGTGCTGTAGCTGTAGGCACTGCTAACTTTCAAAATCCGTACATTTGTATGGAAATTATTGAACAATTACCGGATACGCTCAATAAGTATGGTTTCTCATCGGTGAAAGCGGCAATTGGAGGTGCGATTTGCGAATGAATCCAGCAATTTATTTAGCTCTTGATTTTCCGGATTGGTTTAAAGCAAATGCATTTTTAACTGAAAATGAATTAGCTGGTATCCCGGTAAAAGTAGGGATGGAGCTCTTTTATCGTGAGGGACCAGCGTTAATTGAAAAATTACAGAAAAATAACCACTCCATTTTTCTGGATTTAAAACTGCATGATATTCCAACTACAGTAAAGCGAGCAATGCGAAGTCTTGCTCAATTAGAAGTAGATTTGGTCAACGTTCATGCACTTGGGGGCGGAGACATGATCCAGGCAGCTAAAGAAGGTTTGTTACTTGGTAACCCGAGCGGAAGCACG
Organism: Virgibacillus proomii; assembly: GCF_900162615.1. Taxonomy (NCBI): domain Bacteria; kingdom Bacillati; phylum Bacillota; class Bacilli; order Caryophanales; family Bacillaceae; genus Virgibacillus; species Virgibacillus proomii. The sequence goes on from NZ_FUFN01000010.1 coordinate 1,743,413, forward strand.
AAATTGTTAGCAGTAACGATTCTTACTTCTATGGACCAAAAAACAATGAAACGTGAAGTTAAGCTAACAGGTGATTTGCCCGATAATGTCATCCATTTTGCCAAGTTGTCCAAGCAAAATGGAGCAGATGGGGTCGTATGCTCTGTTCATGAAGCAAACCTTGTGAAAAAAGCATGTGGTTCATCATTTCTAACTGTTACTCCGGGCATCCGTCTAACTAATTCACAAGATAATGACCAAAAGCGAATTGCAACTCCAACCACTGCGAAAAATCATGGTGTTGATAGCATCGTTGTTGGTCGAACGATCACGCAAGCTACGCATCCGAGACAAGCATATGAACAAATAAAAGGAGAGTGGGAAGATGGCAAAGCATGAAGAACTCATCCGCGAATTACTAAAAATAAAAGCAGTACAAATTAAGACAGAAGGCTTCTTCACATGGACTTCAGGTATTCAATCACCTATTTATTGCGATAATCGTTTGACAATGTCTTATCCGCCGATTCGTAAAGAAATAACGCAAGCGTTTATCCATTTAATAGAAGAGTTACAATATAAACCGGATCTAATAGCAGGTTGTGCAACAGCTGGTATTCCACATGCAGCATGGTTAGCCGATTCGCTCCATCTACCAATGGTATATGTTCGTTCTAAACCGAAAGCACATGGAAAGGGAAACCAAATAGAAGGACGTATAGAGAAAGGACAAAACGTGCTCGTTATAGAAGATTTAATTTCTACCGGCGGATCATCTATTGAAGCAGCTAAAGCTTTGCAGTTAGCTGGTGCTGAAGTATTAAGTGTATTAGCTATTTTTACATATGGACTGCCAAAAGCTACTGCTAATTTTCATCAAGCAGGATTCACTTACCACACAATTACCGGGTTCGATGCATTAATGGATGTACTAAAAGCAGATGAAACTATTGATGAAACGGATAAACAGAGACTGTTCGAGTGGAGAGACAGCTTGTAAAATAAATAGAAGGGGCCAAATCTTTTACTGTCCATATAGAAGATAATAAGAGAGGAGGCCCTAAATTGCTATAGCTAGCTGTTCTTTCTATACATGCTCAAGCAGTACAAACCATTCATCGATAGAGAAGCATTCAGGTTTCTTATTTTTTGTTTTAATTTGAAAATAGGAAGTTATTTCTTTATTGGCGCGTAGTAACAAAGGCTATAAGCGCTCGTTTAGCGGCGTACAAACTGGAGACCCTTCTGACGAGATAAAGGAAACATACCTCTAAAACAAGGTTATGCCGACACCTGAGCGGCAAGCTAGCTTTTAGTTCCTTTAGATTTGAGCCAATAGTTGACTTATCGTAGGAAGAAGATCGAAGTTTGCTAGCCGCTGAGCGCTTAAGCTGGACGAAGCTATTCTTTTAAAAAAGTAATCCACAATGAAAAAAATTATATTTTCTTATGTAGTAAAAAAGAGGCAACCTGTTGCTTTTCTTCGATCGTATCCAAAGTTCGGTTACTCCATTCTTTTACATATAATGTTTTTTTCTGAAATTTATCTTTTAAAATCGATAAGCCATTTCTCTGAAACAGTGATTTCCATTCTGACATAGTTAGATAGTTTACATGGCTTTCATCACGCCTCTTTTCTAATTGATGTAAAAAGTGACGGTGGATTTGACTAGTTGGAGCAATATTGTCAATTAATAGAAACTTCCCCTTTGGTTTAAGCACACGCTTAACCTCTTGAATAAATAACTCGGGGTGGGGAAAATGATGTGCAGCAATTCGGCATGTGATTAGTTCGAAGCTGTGGTCTAAAAAGGGCAATTGCTCAGCGTCTGCTATTAGATATTCAATATTTTTGAAAGATTGTAAGTGCTTTTTTGTGTTTTCTAGCATTTCTTTTGTTAGGTCTGTTGCATATACCTTAGCGACAGATGAAGAAAGATGTTTAGCAACATGTCCCCCTCCAGTTGCTATATCTAATAACCTCATCGTTGTTGTTGGTTGCAGCCAAGCTTCGATTAATTTTAGATCGCTCTTCTTTCTGTGCGTACTGCTTGAGATATAAGCCTGCTTATTTTTAGCAAATACCAGTCTAACTTTTTCTTTTTCATCCATTGGTTTACCCCTCCTAACTTTTCCTCTTCATTTAAGCATATCATCGTAATGCAATAAGTAAAATACTGTTATATAATAGAAAGTGATAATAATTTCTTATTAGATAAATTATATTTATGTTTGAGATGATAAAGTGATACTTCCATCAGTGGGGGTTCTTTCATCGCCATACAAAGGATCTCAAGCTAAAAGTGCGACATCCTCGAAAAAGGAAACCGCTTTTTCTTCGTGCGGTACTGCTTCAAGGAAACTTTCCTTATCCTTGAAAAAGAAGGACGCTTTTTCTTCGTGCGATGTCTATTCAAGCAGTCACTCTAGTCCTGTTGGCCCGAACCAATCGGACATTTGACTTGCTGTTAGACTTCTTGATTCCACTTACTCTTCCAGGTGGAGGACATACTGCCGGTCAGATGTGGGATAAATATACTGAATCATAGAGGAAATGAGGTTGGAGAGAAATGAAGATAGACGACTATAAATTATTGCTGAAATTGCAAGAAATTGGAACGATTAGAGGTACAGCTAAAACGGTATTAATATCACAACCTGCTGTTACACAACGGCTCAAATATATGGAGGAATACTTTGGTCATGATGTATTCATACGTACTCCAAAAAAACTGATTCCAACACCAGAGGGTGAAATTATTTTAGACCATGCTCAAAAAGTAATAGAAAGAGAGCAAGCATTAAAAAATAAATTAATTCTTTCGCATAACGAGGTTCAGGGAACGTTATCTATTGCGTGCTCTTCATTAATTTCCCAGCGTTTTCTTCCTGCCTTACTGGGAAAGTTTACAGCCAAGTATCCAAAGGTGGCGATAGATTTAGTAACAGGTATAAGTGAGGATATTAAACGGAATCATAAAGACTATCATGTGTGCATTATTCGTGGTAAAAAGTTGAAGGAAAGTACGTGTATTCGTTTGTTTGATGATCCTCTATATATTTTTGATACAGAGGAATTCCCAAAAAACAAATTAAAGGAACGACCATTAATTGCTTTCAAGTCCGATGACAGCATGCATGAGTTAGTAGATAATTGGCTATATGTCCATCAGAATGAGATTAAGCCGGTTAAAACGATTACGGTTGATCAAATTGAAACCTGTAAGCAGCTAATGAAGCAAGGACTTGGCATGGCAGTACTGCCTGAAAGTGTATCTGATTCGATGAAGGAGGAGTATCCGAATATTCCTTTACGATTAAATGGAAAAGCAGTATCTAGGCATACGTGGGTTTGTTTTCAAGAGGGAGTACGCGCATTGCCTCAGGTCAACCATTTTATTGATGAACTCGTATCATTTTTAACTTTTTAGGTCTTGGTGTTTAAACTAAATCAGTGAAAGGGTATATATTAGTAGCTTGTAAAAAGGAGTGATAAGCATGGAAAATGTTATTTTTACATCGACAGCAACTGCCAAAAATGGTCGAGATGGACATGTGCAATCAGATGATGGCTTAATTAACTTAGCACTTGTTAATCCGGCAAATAATAAACAAGCTAGAGGATCAAATCCAGAGCAATTATTTGCAGCAGCTTATTCAGCTTGCTATGATGGTGCACTTCATTTAGTTGCCTCTAAAGAAAAAAAGAAAATTGATTCCGAAACAACAGCTGCAGTTAGTCTGCTTAAGGACTCTGAGGATAATGGGTTTAAAATTGCGGTAGAACTTACGATTAAAATAAAAGGTGTTGAACAGAGCGAAGCAGAGGAACTAGCGAAAAAGGCACATCAAGTTTGTCCTTATTCAAAAGCAACAAGAGGAAATATCGATGTTCAATTAAAGCCCCGAGCAATCTAATTTGTTGTATTGCGTGTTCAAATAGAAAGATGATAAAGAGCCAAGAATTTCTATGAGCGCTGTTTCGAGTAGCGGGAGTGTATGCACATATAAATACATGAGCACTAGAATGGCTTCCTCGAAACACAATCCCACGCCGGAAAAGTGTTTTTCCTTTCCAAGGAACGAAGAAGCAAGCCTTAAAGAAAACTTGGCTAACAGCAAGCGAAGTGCAGACGATAGTCTGGTTGCACGTATACTTAGAACTTAAAATGTTTCATTTCGTTGAATGGTATTCAACGCTAAAATTTTATACGTTCTAACGTGCGATGAATTTCGATGTGGCATTTTTACCAGACATTTTGAACAACTTCTGAAACGCCCAAGGAAGATTTCATTCTGAATCTTCCTTGGGCGTTTTTAATTGCTTAACAAGTTGCTTATTTGGAGTAACAAAGAGTGTTTTTTGACTATCATAAGTTACAAATCCAGGTTTAGCACCGTTTGGCTTTTTTACATGTCGTATTTTTGTATAGTCAACAGGTACGGAGGAAGATTGTCGCGATTTACTAAAATACGCAGCTAACTGTGCTGCTTCCTGCAATGTTTCTTCACTTGGCTCCTTCGAGCGAATAACGACATGTGAACCGGGAATATCTTTTGTATGCAACCAAATATCATCACGAGCAGCGAGTTTCATCGTTAAATACTCATTCTGTTTATTGTTTTTACCAACTAATATAATAGTTCCGTCAGATGCTATATATTTCTCGGGCGCTGGCTTTTTAGCCATGTGCTTATTTTTCTTTGCGATTGTACGCTTTTTTAAATAGCCTTCTTCACGAAGTTCCTCGCGAATTTCCTGAACATCATTACTGCTAGCTATATCTATTTGCTGAAGTAGTTGTTCAAAGTAATCAATTTCCCGTTTTGTCTTTTCGATTTCTGCTGTTACTTTATGCTCTGATGTTTTTAATTTTTGGTATGTTTTAAAGTAATGTTGCGCATTTTCACTTGGTGTTTTCGTTGGATCTAAATCAATAGTTATCTTCTTTTGTTCCGGATCGTAGTAGTCAGTTACCGTTACTTTTTGGTCACCAGCTGATACAAGATGTAAATGTGCTGTTAATAATTCACCTAGTCGTTGGTATTTTTCTTTATTTTTAGCTTTTTTAATTGTTTGCTCGTGCTTTTTTAACTTTCGACGATTTTTATCTCGTTCATTTTTTAAAAAGCGATACAAATCTTTTGCTTGTTGTTTGACACGATCCCGTTCTGCTTTTCCTGTATAAAATTGATCCAGCATGGTATTAGTTGTAGAGAAAGTGATATTTTCACCAGTAATATGAGTTAAAGGAATGACATGAAAATCTTCTTTTCGATGCTGGTAAATCGCAGGTGTATATTCGTTTTCAAGTAAATGCATCTGAATATCGGAAAAAACTTGTTTATATTTACTCCGATCACCTAAATGAGCACGGTGAACTATCTCTTTTGCAATAACCGGTGAAAAACCTGTTAAATAATTAACGATTTGGGAGTCGAGCTTGCCTGCATTAAAATCAAGTTTATTAACGAATTGCTCTGCATTTATTGTCAAGGGATCCAATTTCTCCTGTTTGGGAGGAAGTAAGTAGGCTTGACCAGGAAGAATAGTTCGATGTCGATTTTGCCAGCTTGATACATGTTTTAAACTATCGATAATATGCCCCTGCTCTATATCTACAAGCAATAGATTACTATGTTTTCCCATCAATTCAATAATCAATTTCTTCGTGGACAGATCACCAATTTCATTTCTTCCTTGAATAGTAAATTGTACAATCCGTTCCATTCCAAGTTGATCGATTTGTTCTATGAACGCCCCAGATAAATACTTTCGCAAAACCATGCAGAACATTGGTGGTTCTTTTGGATTCGCAAACTGTTCATTTGTTAGATGCATTCGAGCATAGGTTGGATGGATAGAAAGTAACAAAACGAAATTTTTACGTTTATTACGAATAGTTAAGACGATTTCTGTCTCCGTAGGTTGATAAATTTTGGTTATCTTTCCTAAAGTAAGCTCTGCTTTTAGCTCTTCTGTTACTGCACGCGTTACAATACCGTCAAATGGCATACGATCACCTCATTGGCAATTATAGCATTTTTATGGACAAGTCTGCATACATATCGTTAAGGAGAAAAAACAACAAAGAAGAAAAAACAACTTCTTCGAATAGTTATGAGTGCTAGAGTTGGAGGAATGCAGATGAACTGGTATCAATTAGATGTAAAAGATGTAGAAAAGAAACTGCATGTAACTGTGAATCGAGGTTTAACGGATAAACAAGTAGAAAAAAGACAAAAGCAATACGGAGAGAACGCACTAGAAGCACAGAAGAAAGTACCTAAATGGTTAATTTTCCTAAAACAATTCCAAGATTTTATGGTGCTGGTTTTATTAGCAGCTACCTTAGTAGCTGGATTATTAGGTGAATACATTGATGCAATTGCGATAATGGTGATTGTACTTGTTAATGGATTCATTGGCTTTTTTCAAGAACAAAAAGCAGAAAAATCGTTAGATAAACTAAAGGAATTATCTGCGCCGATGGCTTATGTCTTGCGAAATAAAAAATGGGAAAGGATCCCATCCAAAGATGTCGTTGTAGGAGATGTTGTCAGAATAACGAGCGGAGACCGGATTCCTGCTGATATTCGAATTGTTAAATCGGATAGTTTGGAAACAGAGGAATCAGCATTAACAGGTGAATCCTTACCAGTAATGAAGCATGCTGCTGCTATCCATCGTGATCATTTAGATGCTCAAGACCAGATTAATATGGGATTTATGAGTACGCTAGTAACACGGGGATCTGGTATTGGTATTGTAGTAGGTACTGGTATGCAAACAGTAATGGGGCAAATTGCTTCATTAATGGCAAACACAAAAAAAGTAATGACTCCATTAGAACGAAAGCTTGCTGAATTAGGAAAAATATTAATTGTTGTTGCTCTCTTGCTTACTGCTCTAGTCGTCGTATTGGGGGTTGTACAAGGTCAACCATTATATACAATGTTTTTAGCAGGAGTATCGCTTGCTGTTGCTGCTATTCCTGAAGGGTTGCCAGCTATTGTAACCGTCGCATTATCCCTAGGAGTTCAACGAATGATTCGCAAAAAAGCAATTGTTCGCAAGTTATCTGCTGTCGAAACATTAGGCTGCGCTTCGGTTATTTGCTCAGATAAAACTGGGACAATGACACAGAATAAAATGACTGTAAAAGAAGTCTTTATTAATGGAAAGCATTTATATGTGACAGGAGACGGGTATGAATTAGATGGCGATTATTTTTTAGATAAACAAAAAGTCGATCATCGTTATCCAAACTTAGAATCGATGTTGTTATATGGCATGCTATGCAATCATGCTTCTATTGTTGTAAAAAAGGGCAAACATGCAATAGAAGGAAATCCAACTGATGGCGCTTTGCTGATAGCAGCAAGAAAATTTGGACTGACCATAGTCGATGTAGAACCATATAAAGTAATTAAAGAATTTCCGTTTGATTCGGTCAGAAAGCGGATGAGTGTCGTCGTAGAAGATGTGAACCAACGTCGTTTTCTAATTACCAAAGGAGCACCAGAAATTTTATTACCACGATCCACCTATGTGATGGATGAACAAGGACGCCAGCTATTAAAGGCAAACCAGCAAAAAATGATCGAGCAAGCAATTAATGGTATGGCTGAAAAAGCACTTCGTACCTTAGCCATTGCGATCAAACCATTAACCAAACAAGATGATTTACAATCAAGTATACTGGAGAAAGATCTAACCTTTATTGGTGTATATGGCATGATCGATCCACCTCGTAAAGAAGTGAAAGGGGCTATTAAAGAATGTAGGAGTGCAGGAATTAAAACCGTAATGATTACAGGGGATCATGCAAAAACTGCACGGGCCATTGCTAAAAACTTAGATCTAATGCCAGAAGATGGACAAGTTTTAGAAGGTTCCCAGATAAATAATATGTCACAACAGGAACTAGAAGATGTAATTGAAAATATATATGTGTTCGCACGGGTTACTCCAGAGCATAAGTTAAGAATCGTTCACGCGTTTCAAGAACAGGGACATGTTGTTGCCATGACTGGAGATGGTGTCAATGATGCACCTGCAATAAAAGCTAGTAATATTGGTGTAAGTATGGGAATTAGTGGAACAGATGTAACGAAAGAAGCATCCTCCCTTATATTAATGGATGATAATTTTGCAACCATTAAAGCTGCGATTGAAGAAGGACGTACCATTTACGAGAATATTAGAAAATTTATTCGTTATTTACTAGCCTCTAATGTTGGAGAAATTCTCGTTATGCTCTTTGCTATGTTACTTTCCCTACCGCTGCCGCTTGTTCCAGTGCAAATTTTATGGGTAAACCTGGTAACAGATGGGCTTCCAGCAATGGCACTTGGAATGGATAAGGCTGAGGGCGAAGTAATGAAAAAACGGCCAAGGAGTTTGCAAGAAGGAGTGTTTGCTCGCGGATTAGGTTATAAAATTATCAGTCGAGGGATTGTGATTGGCATTGTTACGTTGGTTGCTTTTATGGTGACATATCAGGCCAATCCTGATCATCTCACCTATGCTCGAACGGTAGCATTTACCACATTAGTACTTGCCCAATTAATTCATGTGTTTGATTGTCGAAGTGAACAATCTATCTTTTCGCGAAATCCATTTGAAAATATGTATCTTGTATTAGCAGTCCTTTCTTCATTGTTCTTGCTGTTAATCGTTGTTTATTGGCAGCCATTGCAACCAGTCTTCCATACAGTTTCACTTAGCTTAAGAGATTGGATGTTAATCTTCGGCCTAGGTGCTTTACCAACTGTTTTATTTGGTTTTACAAAAAAGTAGATCCGAAAACTACGGGAACGTATCTAACAGTATAATTAGGTACGTTCCTAAATAATGACTAGAAGTTTATACCCACTTTTCCATATAGGTAACTTTTTTGAAAAGTAGTTTTGTCATCTAGCTTAAGCGGTCGAGAGACGAGCCAAACTTCGATCTTCTTCCTACGATAAGTCAACATCGGCTTAAATCTAAAGGAAGACCTAAAAGCGGGCTTGCCGCTCAGGCGTCGGCATCCCCTGTTTTAGAGGCGTGTTTTCTTTATCCCGCATGTAAGGAGCCGTAAAACTACAACTTAGAGAATACGGTGAAGTTTAAATGGGAATAACGGCACCTAAATGCCCGATTGGTTCATCTAACATTTCTTGGGAAAAGCATCTAAGAAATGAAGTTTCACTTTATCCCGTCAGAAGTTCTGCCATTTATACGCCGCTAACCAAGCGCTTCTAGCTTTTGTTCTTTCCGTATTTGTAATCCTTCATTGGTTAATTTGTTTCCTGTATCTGCCTTCTTTGTTTATCCAAACTATTTTATTCGACGACCTATTTATTGCATAACATCTATTTGGCACAACTTTAGGTAGGGTTATATTTACCTTTCTCCATCAGGTTAATAGTTTGCCAAGTCGCTTCTTCTATTGCTGTGATTCGTCTACTTGAACACGAGCTATTTTTACTTTATTTTTCACCTCTTATTTAACCTTCATAACCTAAGTGTAATATATACATTACCAAGTCCACTGTATATTACGAAAATTATACGATCTTAAACTCTGATTTCTTTTTAAACATGTATTTTTAAAGTATCTGTACATCTAGCAGTCCGTTTCTATTTTACGTATGGAAGAGTTAATCCTGTATCATATATATTAAACGCGTATTTCTTTTCAAGTTGAAGAGAAAGAGAGTATAATATCCGTAGATGGAGTGATGATGTTTATGGCAATAAGTATGACAGGCTATGGAAATAAACAAATAGTTACTGAACAAGCAACAATAACTGTTGAAATCAAGACGGTGAATCATCGTTTCCTTGATATCCAGATGAAAATTCCGAATAGGTTATTATTTTTAGAAGAAAAACTTAAAAAGATTATTCAATCATTTTTCCAGCGAGGTAGAGTTGAGGTTTATATTCAAATAGATGGGGATACACTTTTCAGTAAACAGGTTCAAATAAATTGGAGTTTAATCGAGCAATATATGACACAATTACAGGAATTAAAACAACGTTATCAGCTTGCTGGAGATATACCGATTACGGTCATTTCAGCATTTCCAGATGTATTCTCCATTCAAGAGGTAGAAGAATATTCGGATGAATTAATATCTACATTGTTAGCAGGACTTACGGATGTTTGCAAGCAGGTTTATGCAATGAGAAGAGTTGAAGGACAGGCATTGCAAACCGATTTACAAGAACGAAGTGAAACATTGCAACAGCTCGTTGATGCAATTAAAAGTTTACGACCAATGGTCATGAAAGAGTATCGAGAACGAATCAAACATCGATTAGAGCTGCATTTAAACCAAGAGTTAAGTAAAGATGATTCTCGCATCTATCAAGAAATTGTTCTTCTTGCTGAAAAAGGAGACATATCGGAAGAGATAACAAGAATAAACAGCCATATTCAACAATTTAAACAGACGTTAGAATTGGATGGACCGATTGGCCGAAAACTGAATTTTATTACACAAGAATTGCTCCGTGAAGTAAATACAATTGGATCGAAATCAGTTAATAGCTTGATCAGTGAACATACGATTACATTAAAAAGTGAAATAGAGAAAATAAAAGAACAGGTGCAAAACATGGAATAATAGTTGAGTTTTCCCCCATTTTTTACGTATAATGACACTATAGGTTGTATAATGGGATCAACTCTCTGTATAATCTTTCATATTGACGTATTTATTAAATAATAGTACAAGGATTAAAATAAACGAATTACATAGTATCAATTTAGCTTTAAGTATGTATTCAAATGGAGGTTAAGGGGACTTTAAGTCTGCTAAAATTTCTACATCCTTAAAAATTTGCAATGTATTCCCGCCCGAAGCTTTCCTAGTCTTGTTATAGCACTGACATTAACACGTCCAGTGTGTTGAAGTTCGGAAAGGCGAGGTTTCAAGAAGTAGAGTGTGTGTATTTAAAAACATGATCTACATGAGACAATCCTGCGAAAAAATTCCGTTTTACTCGGCTTTTGAATCTCTTCTTAAATAATTGCACTGCAATGGTAAAATTAATCTTTTGGTCTTTATTTTTATGATACAGTCTTTAAAGTTTATAATTGGAATGCAACATGGATACGACGAGCTTCAACGAATTGTTTGTTAAAATAAAATAGAGAAAAAAGAAGTATACGGAGGGTTTATGTTGAGTTTACGTTTAATTAATATTGGTTTTGGAAATGTTGTTTCTGCGAACAGAGTTATTTCGATTGTATCGCCAGAATCAGCGCCGATCAAACGGATTATTAGTGTAGCTAGGGACAACAATAAATTAGTAGATGCAACTTATGGAAGAAGAACCAGAGCAGTTATTATAACAGATAGTGACCATGTTATATTGTCTGCGGTACAACCTGAAACAGTAGGTCAACGTGTGCTAAGTCATGAAGAAATAACGGATGATAATTAGGAGGAAACAATTTGATCGAAGAAAAAGGTATTCTTTTTGTTCTATCCGGACCTTCTGGGGTTGGAAAAGGAACAGTTCGCAAAGCGTTGTTTAGCCAAAAAACAGATTTGAAATATTCTATTTCCATGACAACGCGTGAGAAGCGTCCAGGGGAACAAGAGGGAGTGGATTATTTTTTTAAATCCAAAGATGATTTCGAAACATTGATTGAACAAAAACAGTTATTAGAATATGCAAAATATGTTAATAATTATTATGGTACACCTCGCGATTACGTAGAAAAAACACTTGCTGCTGGTCACGATGTTTTTCTTGAAATTGAAGTCCAAGGTGCTTTACAGGTTCGTGAGAATTTTCCAGAAGGTGTATTCATTTTTCTATTCCCTCCGAGCTTAGAAGAACTGAAAAACCGGATTCTTCATCGTGGAACGGAAACTCAGGAGCTTGTGTTAAACAGACTAAAAGAGGCAAGAAAAGAGATCGAGATGATGGATGCTTATGATTATGTCGTTGTAAATGATGATGTTGATCTTGCGGTTTCTAAGATTCATGCGATTATTCAAAGTGAACATTTAAGACGTGAGCGAATTGCCAAACAATATAAACGGTTATTGGAGGATGAATTGTAATGCTGGAACCATCTATTGATTCACTGCTAAGTAAAATTAATTCAAAGTATACCCTTGTTATTTTATCGGCCAAACGGGCTAGGCAAATGAGTGAAACGAAAAAGGTGTTAGTTGAACATCCTAAATCCCACCAATATGTTGGGATGGCTCTTGAAGAAATTGAAGCAGGAAAATTATTTATCCAAGAGTAAAACTAAGAAAACCGATCATTTATCCCGCATGTAAGGTGCCGTAAGATAGAACATAGGGAAAACGAAAAGTTTAATTGTAGAAACGGCACCTAAATGCCCGATTCGTTTAGCTAACATTCAAGGAGAAAAACACTCCTTGAATGAAGATTCATCTTATCCCGCATGTAAGGTGCCGTAAGATAGAACATAGGGAAAACGAAAAGGTTAATTGTAGAAACGGCACCTAAATGCCCGATTCGTTTAGCTAACATTCAAGGAGAAAAACACTCCTTGAATGAAGTTTCACCTTATCCCGCATGTAAGGTGCCGTAAGATAGAACATAGGGAAAACGAAAAGTTTAGTTGTAGGAACGGCACCTAAATGCCCGATTCATTCAAGGACTTTATGTCATATCCTTACGTTACTATTAATCAGTGGAGGAATAAAAGAACCCCCTCGCTGATTGAAGATTTACTTTAACTTCATTGATAGAGATATGGAACGAACTGCATGTTTTAGTTTGACAATAAATTCCCTCGCGATACAAGCTGCGAGGGAATTTTCTTCAAGATCAGCTTTTTACGCTTTTGAACTAACAAGCATAACCGTTTCTTATTACCATTATTTCTGCACATAATTAGCTGTTTTAACAATAGAAAGGGGAACTTAGCAATGATTACTTCTAAGAATATAGTCGTAGGTGTGTCGGGAGGAATAGCTGCTTATAAAGCTTGTACACTTACTAGTAAGCTGACACAAAAAGGTGCTAACGTCAAGGTGGTTATGACGGAAAACGCTACAAAATTCGTTTCACCTTTAACTTTTCAAGCTCTTTCCCGTAATCCAGTATATACGGATACGTTTGATGAAAAAGACCCTGCTAAAATCGCTCATATTGATGTCGCTGATTGGGCAGATATTGTTATTCTTGCTCCAGCAACAGCTAATTTAATTGGTAAGCTTGCTAATGGCATTGCCGATGACATGTTAACAACATTACTTCTTGCTACACAAGCAGAAGTATATATTGCTCCAGCAATGAATGTCCATATGTACGCTCACCCGGCTGTTATCCAAAACATGCAAACTTTAGAAGAATGGGGCTATCACTTTATTGAGCCCGGTGATGGTTATTTAGCTTGTGGGTACGTCGGAAAAGGAAGACTAGAGGAGCCTGCCTCGATTATTGAAGCAGTCGAAGCACATCAAACAGATGAGAAGCACTTGTTTTTACAAGGCAAGCAAGTGCTTATTTCTGCTGGTCCAACTAGAGAAAAAATAGATCCAGTGCGCTTTTTTACGAACCACTCGTCAGGAAAAATGGGGTTTGCCCTGGCAGAAGCAGCCGCTGAAGCGGGAGCATCTGTCACCTTAGTAACTGGTCCTACTTCATTAGCAGCTAAACATCCAAACATCCAAACAATTCACATTACTACTGCTGATGAAATGTATCAAGAAATGCATAAACATTTAGCTTCTAGTGATATTGTTATTAAAGCAGCGGCAGTTGCAGATTACCGCCCAGCGGTTACGTATGAGCATAAGATGAAAAAGCAAGATGGCCCATTACAGATTAAAATGGAGCGAACAAAAGATATATTAAAGTCACTTGGTGAACAGAAGTCAGGACAGTTTCTTGTTGGCTTTGCCGCAGAAACAGAAAAACCATTTGAAAATGGACATAAAAAATTAAAAAGTAAACATCTAGATGCAATTGTCATTAATAATATTGCTTCTAAGGGGGCAGGCTTTGCCAAAGATACGAACGAAGTGACGTATATAAACAAATATGGAAAAACAGAACATTTGGCATTAGCAACCAAACAAGAAATTGCCAGACAAATTGTTAAATTAATTCATCAGGATATGGAGGATCCGGAACAGTGAATATTGCAAAAGTGATTGTTGATGTTCCTGCAAGTGCTATAGACCAAACCTTTGATTATCTTGTACCAGAGAAATTTAAAGATATTGCTTCGGTTGGAATGCGTGTCATTGTTCCATTCGGTCCAAGAAAAGTGATGGGATTTATTGTTGGAGAGAGAGAATCATCAATGATTTCAAAGCTAAAGCCACTTCATGACATACTTGATCTTCAGCCTGTATTAACAAAAGAATTATTAACGTTAGGGAAATGGTTGGCCGAGCAAACAATTAGTTTACAAATAACAACATTTCAAGCAATGCTCCCACAAGTTTTAAAGGCAACCTATAAAAAAGAACTTGTCCGTATGGCGGAGTCACCGCTTTCTGATGAACTAGAAACTTTTTTTGCTGGTCGAGATGTGGTCGCATATGAAGAATTCATGGCGTCCAGCATTCCTTATCTTCGCCTATCAGAAGCCGTGCAAGATGGCGATGTAGCAATTGAATATATCGTCAAGTCTCGGATTACCAAAAAATATCAAACGATGATTAAACCAAAAAAAGAACTACATGAACTAGAGGAAGTCCATCTGGATTTAGCTAAAAACGCAAAAAAGCAAAAGCAAATGCTGTCATTTTTTATCCAATATCCAGAACCAATTGAAAAGCAAAGATTGTTACGTCAATTAAAAACTACGGATCATACGATTCATGCACTAAAGAAAAAAGGATGCTTGGAAAGTTATCAAATCGAGGTTTACAGAGATCCTTATCAAGATAGGGAGTTCCCCGCCACAGAAGCTTTACCATTAACGAACCAGCAAGCAGCAGCGATAAAGCCAATGAAAGAAAAAGTGAAGAACGGGGAGCATGATGTATTTTTATTACATGGTATTACCGGGAGTGGTAAAACGGAAATCTATCTCCAAGTGATTCAAGATGTGATTGCTAAAGGAAAAGAAGCGATTATGTTAGTTCCGGAAATTTCTTTAACACCACAGATGGTGAAACGCTTTAAGGGTAGATTCGGTTCTAATGTTGCTGTCATGCATAGTGCTTTATCGGCAGGAGAAAAGTATGATGAATGGCGTAGAATCTACCG
Organism: Virgibacillus proomii; assembly: GCF_900162615.1. Taxonomy (NCBI): domain Bacteria; kingdom Bacillati; phylum Bacillota; class Bacilli; order Caryophanales; family Bacillaceae; genus Virgibacillus; species Virgibacillus proomii. The sequence goes on from NZ_FUFN01000010.1 coordinate 1,758,603, forward strand.
GAAAGAAGTGCAGGTAGTGGTTGGTGCAAGGTCAGCCATTTTTGCACCATTTGAAAACATAGGGGTGATCATTATTGATGAAGAACATGAGTCTACGTATAAGCAAGAGGATCATCCCCGTTATCACGCTAGAGACGTAGCAATTTATCGTGGAAAAGCCCACCAATGTCCGGTGATCTTAGGCAGTGCTACACCAATGCTTGAATCATATGCCAGAGCGAGAAAAGGAGTTTATCAGCTAGTAACATTAAACGAGCGGACAAATAAAAAAGAATTGCCGCCAGTTGAAATTATCGATATGCGAAAAGAGTTGCATGCAGGTAATCGTACCATGTTTTCCAGAGCTTTAAAACAGGCGATCGAACAATGCTTGCAAAAAGGAGAACAGATGGTTTTATTATTAAATCGCAGAGGGTATTCAACATTTGTTATGTGCCGAGAGTGCGGTCATGTAAAAGAGTGCCCCCATTGTGATATTGCCTTGACATTTCACAAACGTCATCATAAATTAAAATGTCACTATTGTTCCTATGAAGAACCGATGCCTGTACAGTGTCCTGAATGTCAGAGTGATAGCATCCGATACTTTGGTACTGGTACACAGCGGGTGGAAGAGGCACTGGCCCAATTAATCCCGGAGGCAAGGGTTATCCGAATGGATGTAGACACAACTCGGAGAAAAGGATCTCATGAAAAATTGTTAACTCAATTTGCCAATAAGCAAGCCGATATTTTATTAGGTACACAAATGATTGCAAAAGGTTTAGATTTTGAGAATGTCACATTAGTTGGTGTGTTGACTGCTGATTCCATGCTGCACTTACCAGATTTTCGTTCATCGGAAAAAACGTTTCAAATTCTTACTCAAGTGAGTGGCCGGGCTGGGCGGCATGAACTAGCCGGTAGAGTTATTGTTCAAGCCTATACACCAGAGCATTATAGTATTGAACTTGCAAGTCACTATGATTATACAGCTTTTTATCAAAAGGAAATGATCATGCGGAAGAATTTTCAATATCCTCCGTATTTCTTTTTAGCCTTAATAACGATTACTCATCCAAATCAAGTAAAGGTTATACAGATTACCCAGCAAATAGTAAATATGCTTGCGAAAGCAGTAAAACGGGAAACCATTATTTTAGGACCGACTCCATCACCTATACCGCGAATAAAAGATAGATATCGTTATCAATGCATGATAAAATACAGGAATGAACCAGATTTACGCAAATATCTGCATAAAATAGTCGATTATTTTGCGGAGCAAATACGAAAAGATGGTGTATTTATTTCCATTGATTTGCAACCATATCATTTAATGTAAAAACATAGAAAGTGGGTATTTTTGATGAAACGAATTGTCTTTATGGGTACGCCAAATTTTGCTGTACCTATTTTACGCACATTATTAGATTCTCCTTATGAGGTAGTACTGGTGGTTACTCAACCTGATCGACCAAAAGGGCGAAAAAAAAATATCTCACCTACACCGGTGAAAAAAGTAGCTTTAGAGCATCATATTCCTGTGTTTCAACCTGAAAAACTGAAGGATGAGTATAAAAAAGTGCTCGTTTATGAACCTGATTTAATTGTAACCGCAGCATATGGTCAGATTTTACCTAAAGAATTATTGACAGCCCCGGCTTATGGATGTATTAATGTTCATGCATCATTATTACCAGAGTTACGTGGTGGAGCGCCAATTCATTATGCAATTATGCAAGGAAAGTCAGAAACTGGGGTTACCATTATGTATATGGTGGAAAGACTAGATGCTGGAGCTATGCTTACCCAGAGTAAAGTAACGATTGAAGGTAATGATCATGTTGGAAGCCTACATGATAAGTTAGCTGAAGCAGGTTCACAGTTGTTAAAGGAAACATTGCCGAAATTATTTGCTAATGAGCTTACAGCTATGGAACAGGATGAAAACCAAGCAACATTTGCCCGCAATATTACGCGTGAACAAGAAAAACTCGATTGGAGTCAATCGAGTAAAGACATCTATAATCATGTCCGTGGACTTCATCCTTGGCCAGTTGCTTATACGCTATTTCATGGCAAACCACTAAAAATATGGTGGGGAGAGCCGGTAGAACGAATCTTTCCTAATGCACAGCCAGGAGAAATCGTAGATAAGCCTGGAAATGAATCCTTTATTGTTGCATGCGGGGATCAAAAAGGTTTTCGGGTTATCGAGATGCAGCTAGCTGGAAAAAAACGAATGCATGTAAAAGACTATTTGCGAGGAAATCCAGATGAAGTAAAACTAGGACAAATAATGGGTGAGTAATTTAGATGGAAAATAAATCACTGCGAAATACAATATTAGATACATTAATGCGAATTGAAAATGATCAGGGTTATAGCCACTTATTAATTGATCATGCTTTGAAAACGGGCACTCTTAAGAAACAAGATGAAGGATTATTTACCGAAATTGTGTATGGAACGATTCAACGTAAATTAACATTGGATTATTATTTAACACCATTTATAAAAAATCAAAAGAAGCTTGATTCATGGGTTAAATCATTATTAAGAATGTCTTTGTATCAAATGATTTATTTAGACAGGATTCCTGATCATGCGGTCATTCATGAAGCTGTAGAAATTGCCAAGTTGCATGGACATAAAGGGATCGCTTCATTTGTCAATGGGGTATTGCGTGCTGTTCAACGGAAGGGAGTACCTGCTTTATCGGCTATAGCTGATGATGCGAAACGGATTTCCATTGCTACGAGTCATCCCAGATGGCTTGTAGACCGATGGATAAACCAATATGGGAAAGAAATCACGGAAGAAATGTGTCAAGCAAATCTAGACCATAAGATTTTGTCTATTCGCATCCAACCTTTGAAAATCAGTCGTGATGTTGCCATAAAGCAATTAGAACAAGAAGGGTTTATTGTTCGTCCATCTATGTTTTCCCCACAGGGTATCATTATTGAAACAGGAAACATCCTGAAAAGCAAATTGTTTCAAGAGGGCTTTATTACGATTCAGGATCAGACGTCTATGTTAGTTGGAGAAATGTTAAAATTAAAACCGGGTTTAAAGGTGCTCGATGCTTGCAGTGCTCCTGGAGGAAAAGTTACCCATATAGCAGAGAAAATGAAAAACGAGGGTCATATTTATGCTCACGATCTGCATGCCAAAAAAGTCAAACTGATTCAGAATAAAGCGAAACAGCTGGGTTTATTCATTATCGATTCTTCAGCTGCTGATGCTCGTAAATTACGTAACTATTATGCGGAGGAAACATTCGACCGAATCCTTGTCGATGCTCCTTGTTCTGGTTTAGGTGTAATTCGAGGAAAACCGGAAATAAAATATCATAAACAGGAAAGCGATATTGTTCGTTTGGCGGAGATTCAATTGGACATTCTTAATCAAGTAAGTCCTCTCCTAAAAAAGGATGGCTTGATGGTATACAGCACATGCACCGTTGACCAACAGGAAAATGAACAAGTTGTTCAACAATTTTCTGAACAACAGTCCATGATAGAAGTAGATCAAGCTTTTTTTACTGAATTACCGTTAGCATTGCAAGCAACTCCTGGAGTTAGTTCCTATGGGTTGCAAATTTTTCCACAAACTTTTCAGACAGATGGATTTTTTCTTACTCGCTTTAGGCGAAAAAATGGCTAAAGATACTTCTTTTCTTCGGTATATTGTGTAATACTGTAATTGGTTAGAACGGGATCGAGACATAAGAGTGTTTTGAGACTTCAAGCACTTCGATAAGAAAACTAGAAGGCTATGTGCTAAAGGAGTGAACTAATTGAAAGCTCATTTTCAAACAGATCGAGGGCAAGTTAGAAGTCATAATGAAGATTCAGGAGGCATTTTTTACAATGCAGCAAATCAGCTGTTAGCTGTTATAGCTGATGGAATGGGTGGACATCAGGCTGGGGATGTAGCTAGTCAAATGGCAACTCAATTGCTTCAGGAAAAGTGGGAAAAAACAGAAGGTCTGAATTCCCCAGATGAGGCTGAAACTTGGGTAGAAAAAGCTATAGCAGATGCTAATACATCGATTTATCAATATGCACAGGAAAATGAAGAATGCTTTGGCATGGGAACTACTATTGTCATTGCTATTTTGCTCCATGATATTTTAACGATTGCCCATATTGGAGATAGTCGAGCCTATATTATTTCGGATGAAACGATAAGCCAAATTACAGAAGATCATTCTTTGGTTAATGCACTCGTTCAATCTGGACAAATATCGAAAGATGAAGCGGCTCATCATCCACGTAAAAATGTAGTTCTAAAAGCGTTAGGAACGGAAGGAACTGTAACATGTGATGTCCACTCTTTAAATTTTAAGTTAGATGATACATTATTATTATGTACAGACGGGTTGACGGATAAAGTAAGTGATAACGAAATTTATTCCCTTGTCCAAGCAAAATCAGAACTATCTGATGTAGGACAAAATTTGATTACTTTAGCTAATGAGCGTGGTGGGGAAGACAATATTTCTCTTATTTTAATACAACGCGAAACTCCTACAAAGAAAGTAGGTGAATCATCATGATGAAAGGCCATCTAGTAAATGATCGCTATCAAATCAAAAAGATAATTGGTAGCGGTGGGATGGCGAATGTCTATTTAGCAAGAGACATTATTTTAGATAGAGACGTTGCTATTAAGTCATTACGTTTAGAATTTGCAAATGACGAGGAGTTTATTGCCCGTTTTGATCGAGAAGCACATTCTGCTACGAGCTTAAATCATCCGAATATCGTTAATATTTATGATGTTGGAGAAGAGGATCATTTACTTTACATGGTAATGGAATATGTAAAAGGAATGACCTTAAAGGAATACATACAGCAACATGGACCGCTTGGTGTGCAAGAAGCATTGGATATTATGCGGCAAATAACCTCTGCGATTGCTCATGCACATGCCAACGAAATCATTCATCGAGATATTAAGCCGCAAAACATATTAATTGATACAAATGGACAAGTAAAAGTTACCGATTTTGGAATTGCTATTGCTTTGAGCGCAACATCATTGACACAAACGAATTCAGTTCTCGGTTCAGTCCATTATTTATCGCCAGAACAAGCAAGGGGAGGAACGGCTACGAAAAAGTCGGATATTTATTCGATCGGTATTGTCTTTTATGAGCTTTTAACAGGGCGCCTCCCTTTTTCTGGTCAATCGGCCGTATCTATAGCTTTGAAACATTTGCAAAATGATACACCGTCTGTACGTAAATATAATCCTGATATTCCGCAAAGTGTGGAAAATATTGTGTTGAAGGCCACTGCAAAAAATCCATTTCATCGTTATGAAACGATTTATGATTTAGAAGATGCTTTAGAAACAGCTTTGCTTCCAAGTAAACTTAATGAGCCAGTTTTTGTTGCACCTACTGAAGAAGGAGAAGAAACAAAAGCTATCCCGATCATTACTGATGGAGTCGATCATTCGGATAATGAAGATACGATTATTCATACTGCCAATAGTGAAACAAAACCATATCAAGAAGAAAGAAAGAATGTTAAAAAACTGGACAAGCAATTAAAAAAACAACGTCCTAAAAAGCAAAAAGCAAAAAGCAAAAAGAAAAAAAGTAAAAAGAAAAAATGGCTAATCGCATCAGCTCTGTTATTACTGATGATTGCTGGTCTGACAGCACTTTTCTTATTTACTGATTTTTTTAAAGCGAAAGATGTTGTCGTTCCTGATGTTAAAAATATGGCATATAACGATGCAGTAACTAAGCTGGAGGAAGCGAAGTTTACCGTAAAACAAAAAGAAGTTTTTTCAGATGACGTAGAAGAAGGATATGTAGTTAATACGGACCCTAGTGCTGGGAGTACATTGAAAGAAGGTGCTACAGTTACAGTACAGGTAAGCCAAGGTAAAGAGAAAGTTCCTTTTCCTGATTATGAAGGGGAAGATTTTGATCAAGTAAAACGACTGTTGGAGGAAGAGGGGTATGAAGTACTTGATCCTTATGAAGAGCATTCCGATAAACCAGTTGGGGAAATCATTGATCAAATTCAACCAACAGCTGACAGTGAAGTAGTGCCAAGCGAAACGAAGGTTATTTTCCGAGTAAGCATTGGTCCTGAAACGGTTAGCTTAAACAATTTAAAAGGTATGACAGAAGCAGAAGCATCCGATTATTTGACGAGCAATGGGTTGGAAATGGAAAAAATAACCGAGCACTCTGACACCACGCCGAAAGGAGAGGTCATTCGCCAGGAACCAGAGACAAATACAGAATTGGTTGTTGGTTCCACAGTAAAAGTTTATATTTCTTCCGGTCCAGAAAAACGACCACCTGTCTCGCATAAGGTCAAATATAAGGTTCCTTATAATCCGACTAATAGTGAAGATGAGGATGCGAATCTTGAGGAACAAACTGTAAAAGTATATGTTGAAGATATGAATAATGATTTGTCTGAAGTTTTTATGGAAGAGAAAATTACAGAGGATACAGAAGTAACCTTTACGTTAACAATTGCTCCAGGAAGTAAAGCAGAGTATATTATTAAGCGAGATGATGAAGTGATTTCCAATAAAACTGTTTCTTATGAAGAAGGTGAATAAATGGCAAATGGCAGAATTATTAAGGCATTAAGCGGTTTCTATTATGTAGAAGCTATGGGAAAGGTGTACCAATGTAAAGGCAGGGGGGTATTTCGAAAAAAAAATATTACTCCTTTAGTTGGTGATATCGTAACTTTTGATATTAGCGGAGAAAATGAAGGATATATTTTAGAAATACAACCTAGAAAAAATGAGCTTCTTCGGCCGCCGGTTGCTAATATTGATCAAGCAATCATTGTCAATTCTGCGATAAAGCCAACATTTAATACGACATTGCTTGATCGATTTCTTGTACTAGTAGAAGCGGAAGGAATTAAGCCGGTCATCTTTTTTACCAAACTGGATTTGGTAAAGCAAGAAAAAGATCAATTCCTTGCTTACAAAAAAGATTATCGACAGATAGGTTATGATGTAGTAATGCTGTCCGTAAAGAATATGGAAGAAACATCTGTTTTAGAACGTTACTTCAAAGATAAGATTACCGTCATTGCCGGACAATCAGGGGTAGGAAAAACAACTTTATTAAATGCGATTGATCCATCATTGTCCTTAAAAACAGGAAAAATATCTACAAGCCTTGGTCGTGGAAAACATACGACCAGGCATGTAGAGTTGATCCCGTTACTTGGTGGATTGGTTGCTGATACACCGGGTTTTAGTTCATTAGAATTTCAAGATATCCCGTTATCAGAGCTCGCTGATTGTTTTCCGGAGATGAAAAAAAGAAAAAATGATTGTAAGTTCCGTGGTTGTATGCACGTAAAAGAACCAAAATGTGCGGTTAAACAAGCGGTAGAAGCCGGGGAAATCCCTAAGTATCGTTATGATAATTATGTACGTTTTTATGAAGAAATTAAACGAAGAAAGCCGAGGTATTAATATGACAAAATTAGCTCCTTCTATATTATCAGCAGACTTTGCCCGTTTAGGTGAAGAAATTCAGGAGGTGGACCGTTTAGGTGTCGATTATATTCATGTAGATGTGATGGATGGACATTTTGTACCAAATATTACGCTAGGTCCGCAAATTGTTCAGGCAATTCGTCCAATAACGGAGCTTCCTCTAGATGTACATCTGATGATCTGTAATCCAGATCAATTTATTCCAGCATTTGCAGATGCAGGAGCTGATATTATCACGGTGCATCAAGAAGTGTGCCCTCATTTACATCGTACCATTCAATTAATTAAAGATCAGGGTGTAAAAGCCGGTGTGGTCATTAATCCAGCCACTCCAGCAGAAATGTTACTTCCTATCTTACCTGATGTGGATATGGTGTTAATCATGACAGTTAATCCAGGTTTTGGCGGTCAATCTTTTATTGAAAGCACCATCGGAAAAATAAAACTCGTTAATAAATGGCGGCATGATTTTGGTTTTAACTTCGAAATTGAGGTCGATGGAGGGATTAAGCCAAAAACAGCAAAAATATGTACCGATGCCGGTGCGGATGTACTTGTTGCTGGAAGTGCTATTTTTGCTGAAGAAGACAGAAAACAAGCGATACAAGAGATTTTAAATGCTGTAAAGGGAACGGTTTAACGTGTCTATAGTAGCTATTGTCGCTAACGGGCCAAAATGGTATCCGAATTTTTATCATTATCAACCAATCGTTGATTACTGGATTGGAGCAGACCGAGGTGCTTTAACATTAGTTGAACATGATCTTACGATGGAATATGCAGTAGGAGATTTTGATTCTACTACGGATGAGGAAAAAAACGTTATTTTGAACAAAGCCAAACATTATCAAGCATACCCTGCTGAAAAGAATGAAACAGATCTGGAAATCGCATTAATGAAGGCGTATGAGCTAAATCCAAAAATCATTTATTTATTTGGTGTCACTGGCGGGAGAATGGACCATGCATTAATTAATGTACAGCTGCTTTATAGGATTGTAAGTAAAGGGATTCGGGGAATTATTGTTGACAAAACGAATTATATAGAATTAACGCTTCCAGGGAAGTATAAGGTGAAGAATGATGCCAATTATCCAACCGTTTCATTTATTCCTTTTTCCTCTAGAGTTGTTGGTATTACATTAGAAAACTTTTACTATCCATTAATAAATGCGACCATTTCATGGGGCTCGACACTTTGCATTTCAAACAAGCTGATTAAAAATAGTGGTACTTTTTCTTATAAAGAAGGCATACTATTATTAGTAAAGAGTCGTGATGCGATTTCTGGATAGCTTTGTTTGTAAAGAGGAGGGCGAACTCATGAAATTTTATACGATCAAGCTCCCGAGATTTATTGGCGGATTTGTAAAAGTTATTATCGGAACATTTAAGAAAGAAAAGTAAACAGCTAATAAGGAGCTGGTAATGACTGGCTTTAATTAGTAAACTATTATGTTTTTATCCGTATGTATATAAGACTGCTTGGAAGCTATGCTAAAATATTGCCATGAGTACAATCCATGGCATGTTTTTTTATACTATAGGAAAGTATATAACTTTAGGCTTTATCCTGTGTGTAAGGTGCCGTAAGACTCCTGCTTCAAGAGCCTTTAGTTGATACAAATGGTCAAAGTTGGAGAAACGGGCACCTAAATGCCCGATTGGTTCAACTAACATTCCGTGAAAAGCATTCCACGGAATGAAGTTTCACTTTATCGTATAAGAAAAACGATAGCTTTCTTTCTCCATAAAGACTTGGCGACAAGCCAAGTTTTTCTAACGGGACCTGACACTGATTGTAAGTTACAAATGCTTTTCAAATGCATGTTGCAAATATCTAAGTTCCATCGTCATTGGAATAGACGGATTTTAATAAAATAATTTCTATAATAGAAACAAGCACCTTTATTAAAAGGTGCTTGTTTCATAAACGAATGCGTTAACTTTATATTATACGCGTTGTACTTTCCCTGATTTTAGGGCGCGTGCAGAAACATAAACTCTTTTCGGTTTACCATCTACCATAATACGTACTCGTTGGACATTGGCTTTCCATTTACGCTTATTAGCATTCATAGCGTGCGAACGATAATTTCCAGTGCGAGTTTGGCGTCCAGTTACAACACATTTTCTGGCCATGCTATCCCTCCTACTTCTTTTCCTATGACAAACATATTTCATTTCATACCTATACAATTTACCATAACTTTTTACACTTGGCAATTATTCTTTTCCAAAAAATGCAATAGATAAAGAAAAAATATAACGATGTAAATAAAGTAAAACTTGATTCAGTCGGGATTTTCCTTCATTTCTTACTAGATAGAAGTAAATCAAAGATAACATCATCTAGGTAACACTTTTCTTCGTGCCGTATTACTATCAAGCTACTGTACTAGAAAGAGAACAGCGATTTTTCTGCTTCCGATATATTGCTCTGCCGCTTTCCCTGTCCATCCATCCGTGAATCGAGCATGTAGGTGAGTTCGTATTCTCTATAACTCTTGAAGTGGTAGTTTTACGGATCTTGACATGTGGGATAAAGTTATCCTACCTAATAAAACGTTTTTTTCTCAAATAACTTTTGATATACTTACTCAGAGACTTCGTGTGACATGGGATTTCTATGCTTTCGGAAACAACCAAAGCAATAAGTATATCCTTTACATATCTGATTAAATAAAACGAACATCCGATGGGGAAAACTCCTATGGATAGATGTTTCATTTTATACATAAAGAAAAAATACTTGACAGATGCTTGTAAATCGTACATTGTTAGAAGGGGTAATTTTTATACCGTTTAAGAAATGAGTTTTTAGCGCAGAGCTTGGCTTGGTGCAGTGAAATGTTCAAAGTCAACGTGTAACTTAGCAGTTGCTTGTGCAAAAGGCATGTCGTCCGCTAAGTTTTCGTAAAATGGAATTCATCTTTACTTTTAAAATGGTCCTGCATGTAGTAGAATATTTTTAGAATGTGAGCAGGTATTATAAGGAGGATTCAAATGTCCATTGAACTTCATACAAATGATGGTCAAGTAACGATAACAAACGAAGTAATTGCAACTATTGCCGGAGGAGCAGCTGTTGAATGCTACGGCATCGTCGGAATGGCTTCAAAAAGTCAAATTAGAGATGGCATTGCGGAAATACTACGAAAAGAAAATTATTCAAAAGGGGTTATCGTTCGACAGGAACAGCATCGCTTGCATATCGATATGTATATTATTGTAAGCTACGGTACTAAAATATCGGAAGTTGCTCATAATGTTCAATCTAAAGTAAAATATACATTAAGCCAGTCCCTTGGTTTGGAAATTGATTCAGTTAACATTTATATACAAGGGGTTCGGGTAACCCAAGAATAATGGACATGAATTTATTGTTTGCTCTAGCGTCTGTTGATGAACAGGCGCTTATGAGTTCTTGTTTATTAGAGGAGGAAATGAAAAAGTGAGTTTACAACAAGTAGATGGCAAGATGCTGGCACAGATGATTTTATCTGGTGCCCATCATTTAGCAAATAACGCCAAGAAAATCGATGCTTTAAATGTATTCCCTGTGCCTGACGGCGATACAGGAACAAATATGAATTTAACAATCACTTCAGGAGCAAATGAAGTAAAAAAGATATCGAGTAACCGAGTATCTGATGTTGCTGAGGCATTCGCCAAAGGACTCCTAATGGGGGCAAGAGGGAACTCAGGTGTTATTTTATCGCAAATTTTTCGAGGTTTTTCTAAAGGGTTGGATAAAAAAGAAGCGGTTACATCTGAAGAACTGGCCAAAGCATTTGAAAGTGCTGTTACATCAGCTTATAATGCGGTAATGAAGCCTGTCGAAGGTACTATCTTAACAGTCGCCAAAGATTCAGGACATAAAGCGGTAGCCGTAGCTAAAAAGGAAAAAGATATTATAATGCTCATGGAAAAAATTGTAGCAGAAGCAAAAGCATCTTTAAAACGCACGCCAGAGCTGCTGCCAGTACTGAAAGAAGTAGGAGTAGTTGATTCGGGCGGACAGGGCTTAGTAACCATTTATGAGGGCTTTTTGGCTGCGCTAAAAGGTGAGGAGCTCCCTGAAGATACATCGGATTTTAATATGGATGAAATGGTCAATGCAGAACATCATAAAACAGCTCAAGACTTTATGAATACAGAAGATATTAAATTCGGATACTGTACGGAGTTTATGGTTAAATTCAAAGAAGATAAATTAAAAGCACATCCGTTTGAGGAAGAAGCATTTCGTAATGAGTTAAGCAATCATGGAGATTCATTATTGGTCGTATCGGATGATGAATTAGTAAAAGTTCATATCCATTCTGAACACCCTGGTGAATGTCTCAATTTAGGGCAACGTTATGGCGATCTGATTAATATGAAAATTGAAAATATGCGAGAACAGCATACTGCAATTGTCGGCAGTAAACCTAAGCAAGACAAGCCTAAAACAAAAACTGAATATGGGATTGTAACGGTAGCAATGGGGAAGGGGCTTAAAGAATTATTGGAAAGCCTTGGTGCAACAGTAGTAATACAGGGTGGACAAACAATGAATCCAAGTACGCAGGATATTGCGGATGCTATCAAAGCAACGAATGCGAAAAAAGTACTAGTACTGCCAAATAATAAAAATATTTTTATGGCTGCTGATCAAGCGGCAGAATTAGCTGATCAAGATGTAAGAGTTATACCAACCAAGACAATCCCTCAAGGAATTAGTGCAATGTTGGCCTTCCATCCGGATAGAGATCTTGAAACGAATGAAAAGGCAATGAATGAGGCTAGAAAACAAGTGAAAACTGGTCAAGTTACATATGCCGTCCGCGACACACAAATTGATGGGATTTCGATTGAAAATGGTCATTTTATGGGGATTGAAGATGGAAAAATTGTTGCCACAAATCCAGATAAAACGGAAACTGTTAAATTACTTTTAGAGAAGATGATTACGGAAGATGACGAGATCCTCACGATTTTACAGGGTGAAGATGTATCGGAAAAGGAGATTGCTGAGCTTGTGAGGTATATTGAGGATATGTATGAAGACATAGAAGTAGAAGTACACAATGGGAATCAGCCGATTTATTCGTATATTTTCTCTGTAGAGTAATTTTTCTTAACCATTCACCATTCATTAGGTTTTGTAACTAGTATTATCTTCCTCTCTTTTGGCAGAACTAAAGCGCTAAATGCCCTTATTCAGCCCCGACAAGCGCTGGAACTCCGAAGAGGAGGCAACCGTGCCGCAGGGGGAGTGAAGCGCGACCTCGAGGGGACTGGTGGATCGAGAGCATCAGTTAGACGAAGCTACCTTCAAAAAGATATTCATCATGTAAAAAAGGATATCATTTGCTAAAAGTGAAAAAATCGCCCCCCCGAGAGGGCGATTTTTTATATGCCGATCATCTTTATCATAAAATCAAGTAAAAATAGGCTAGAAATAATCAAGAGTGTCGGCGACAGTTCATTCCGATCACCAATTGCCATTTTTACAAGCGGATAAGCAATAAAACCAAAAGCCATTCCGTCAGCAATACTGTACGTAAATGGGATCATAACAACAATTAGAAAAGCTGGCAATGCTTCAGATAAATTGTCTAATGGTAACTGTTTTATATTTTGTACCATGAGAAAGCCGACGATGATCAAAATCGGACTAATTGCTGTGTTTGGAATCATCGTTATCCACGGAATCAGAAAGATCGTTGCTAAAAATAAGCATCCAGCAACGAGGGCAGTCTTACCTGTTCTTCCTTTCGATGCAATAACTGCAGCATTTTCCGCAGCGGATACGGTTGGAGAAGTTCCAAGAAATGCACAGGCAATGGTTGAAAATGCAGTAACCTGATACGCTTTTTGATAACTTTCTTCACGTTTTAACATAGCTAGCTGGCCATGTAATAAACCCATATTTTCAAAGATTAAAATCATAGCTAATGGGAAAACAGCCAACCAAAATGATAACTCATTTACAGCATGAAACGAAGGAAGAAACAACAATTCACCCCATGCTAAGTTAATTGCTTTGTTACTAGGCTCTATTATGCCGGCAATTGCGGCAATTCCTGTACCTACTACCATCGTTATTAAAAAGTTAGCTGGAATATTTTTTACAAATAGAAAAATCGCTAAGAAAAGCGTTATTAAACTAACAATAACAGTCGGAGATGTAAAATCCCCAATTGCAATAATTGTATTTTCTCCATTGCTAACAAGCCCGCTTTTTTCCAAGCCTATTAAAATTAGAAAAAAACCTAAGCCAACGGTAATGGCATGCTTTAAAGAACTAGGAATAGCTTCTTTTAATAAGATGCCTAGCTTACTGAATGCAGTAAGTAGAAAAATGATGGCAGCTAGTAATACGACTGCCAGACCCTCTTGAAACGTAAGATCTGTACCTTCCACAATGGAGTATGCAAATAACGCATTAATTCCCATACCCGGTATAATAATTAAAGGTAGTTTACCAAATATTCCCATCAGTAAAGTACCAACAAAACTAGCTAGGATGGTTGCGATCATTCCACTTTCCATTGATATTCCAGCTTCACTAAGGATCGAGCCATTTACTACAACAATGTACATCGTTGTAAGATAACCAATGATACCCGCAATTAACTCATACTTCCAACTGGTATGATTGGTGCTTTTTCTTTTCTCAGGCATACAAATTCCTCAATGTATTTCCGTTCCCTCTCCCACCCGATTATATTTTCATATAATCCACAAATTTTAATTATACTGTTGATATATAATCTAGTCAATTTTATTCCTCTAAATCTAATGATGTTCACTTTAACAAATTTTGTTATTCATTTTAGGAGCATCGTGCTTGCTAATGCTTCCGTATGTATTTTTTGTTATAATTTAGAGAGAAACAAGGAACTTAAATCTTAAAAAGGCGGTGTTCTTTTTTGTACTATAGGAAAGTATAAAATTTTTAGGATTTATAGTATAAGAAAAACTACAGCTTTGGCTAAAGACATGGCGATAAGCTAAGTTTTTCTAAAAATATAATTCTGTCTATGACATTATAGGATTGGTTATGATTGAATCATCCAGTTCTCATACAGCTGGGGCTGCCAGAATTGGTAAAGCTGCACGCAGTTTATTCGGCCAAGATCCATCTCTATGAATCATTTGCCAAAACATATTAAGGATGGGACAGATTTTGCGTTAGTTGGGGCATTGCTCGGACATATGGAGGTTAATTGCAAGGATATAGGAAAAGAAGCGTTGATGGTTATCGAATAAAACGTAGATGATAGCATCATGCATGAATTAAAAAACGCAGAACATATTATTCGAATTGCAAAGATAGATAGCTAATGGTTTTTGGCGTATTGATCAAATTGTAGTACAACAGCTGAATAAAGGTTGAAACAATTATGTATTGAATAAATGATGTAAAGAAAAGATGAACTGAAATTCTATCCAAAACAAGAAGTAAGCATATTATGGAATCTTCTTTTAAATGAAAGCAGTTGTTATAAGAGATTGGTTAATAAGTTTACCACAAATGCCAGATTTTCGTTGTATGTTAAATAAAAGATATTTTCGGTGTGAGTGGAATTTTAAAACATTTAGGAAATTATATTCATTTCTACTTGGTGGATAAATTTTTTGGAACTATAAGTTAGGAAAGAGGGATTTTACATGCTAAGTGATTCTGTAACTCATGTGAAAGGTGTCGGCGAAAAGATGGCAGAGGATCTCGCTCGCATGGGAATCCATTCGGTAGAAGATTTAATCAATCATTTTCCCTATCGATATGATGTTTTTGAAATTAGACCTCTTCGTGAATTAGTTCATGATGATAAGGTAACCATTGAGGGAAGGGTAATTTACGATCCTTCTCTTACTTTTTATGGAAAAAGTAAATCAAGACTAACGTTTATGCTGGAAGTCGAGCAAGTCGCTGTTAAAGCTGTTATGTTTAATCGGGCCTTTGCTAAAAAGCATATTCAAAAAGGCGACATCGTCACTTTAACAGGAAAATGGGATGCTCATCGGTTGCAAATTACAGTTATTACCTACAAAAAAGGAAAAGCGAAACAACAAGATCAAATGCAAGCAGTCTACCCGGTAAAGGGTGAGCTGACGACAAGAAAGTTAAAAAAAGTGATTCAACAAGCATTAGCGAGCTATGCTTCATCGATTGACGAAATTTTACCTCCATTTTATTTAACAGCTTATAAACTGCCTGATAGAAAAGCGGCCTATCAAATGATTCATATGCCAAAGAATCGTATAGCTTTAAAGCATGCGCGCAGGCGGTTTATTTATGAGGAGTTTTTAATTTTTCAATTGAAGATGCAATTATTACGAAAATGGAAGCGCGAAGCAATAGAAGGTAATGCTCAACATTTTGATAAAAAAAAGGTAAAGGAATTTATAGCGTCTTTTCCCTTTACATTAACGAATGCTCAGAATAAAGTATTAAAGCAAATCATGAATGACCTAAAATCTCCTTATCGTATGAATCGACTATTACAAGGCGATGTAGGTTCAGGAAAAACGGCAGTCGCAGCGATATGTTTGTATGCTTCGGTTACAGCTGGTAGGCAAGGCGCTTTAATGGTTCCTACCGAAATATTAGCTGAACAACATTATCATTCTTTAAAAGAATTATTTGGGGATCGGGCAAGGGTTACTTTACTTACCGGTTCGATAAAAGGAAAAAAACGCAAAGAGCGAATAACGCAAATCCGCAACCACGAAATAGATATTGTTGTCGGCACACACGCTTTAATTCAAGAGGATGTTACCTTTAATAACCTTGGTTTTGTTATTGTAGATGAACAGCATCGCTTTGGAGTCGAACAACGGCGTGTATTACGAGAAAAAGGCTTGCATCCAGATGTTCTCTTTATGACGGCAACACCGATCCCGCGTACACTAGCGATTACAGCATTTGGCGATATGGATGTATCTATCATTGATGAGCTGCCTTCTGGACGAAAAGAAGTTGAAACATATTGGGTGAAGGAGACACTTCTTGATCGGGTGTTACAATTTATCGAAAAACATATTAGGCAAGGAGAACAGGCCTATGTTATTTGTCCACTTATTGAGGAATCTGATAAGTTAGATATTCAAAATGCGGTCGATGTGTATCATCAGTTAGAAGCTTATTTTCCGGAATCGATTCATATTGGCCTCATGCATGGACGGTTACCTGCGGAAGAAAAGGATATGGTTATGAAGAAATTTGCCAACAATGAGCTTCAGTTGCTTGTTTCTACTACCGTAATAGAAGTGGGAGTGAATGTGCCAAATGCAACGATTATGGTTATTTATGATGCAGAGCGCTTTGGTTTATCTCAACTGCATCAATTACGGGGAAGAGTTGGTAGAGGCGACAAGCAGAGCTATTGCATTTTAATAGCCGATCCAAAAGGAGAAGTAGGAAAAGAGAGGATGCGAATTATGTCGGAAACAACGGATGGCTTTGTATTATCCGAGCAAGATCTTCAGTTACGTGGTCCAGGCGATTTCTTTGGAAAAAAGCAAAGTGGTTTACCCGAGTTTAAAGTAGCGGACATGGTGCATGATTATCGTGCACTGGAAACAGCGAGTAAAGATGCACAAGAAATAATCGATAATCGATTATTAAAAACCCCTGAATTTCAGCCGCTTTTAAAGCATGTGGAAAATAGTATTCAAGCAAATGAAAAATTAGATTAATAAATGTTTGCATAATTGATTCAGGTATTATATATTACTATTAGGATCAAGTCATAAAAACGGAAGCTCTTGTAGTGAAACATCATTTTGTGAAGGGAGCATCAACCCCCCCGAAATGTTTGTTAAACACTCGTGCATTTAGGGCCACTATTTACCCCATACTCCAATATGAAATTTTTTGATTGGGGTGGCATGTTAAATGTACGCAGATAAAAGGGATAAATATATGTTGGATGGTGCAAGCATGAAACGACCAAAAGCTGAACGTCAGCGCTTATTAAAAGAAACAATTGAAAAAACACCATTTATTACGGATGAAGAGTTGGCAAAGCAATTTGATGTAAGCATTCAAACGATTCGATTAGATCGGATGGAGCTGTCTATTCCAGAATTACGCCAGCGGATTAAATCGGTTGCAACAGACCAATGGAATGAAATGGTTAAATCGTTGCCGCTTGAAGAAGTAATTGGTGAAGTAATTGATCTGGAATTAGACAAGCGAGCTATTTCCATTTTGGATATTCGTCATGAGCATGTGTTTTCTCGTAATAAGATTGCTCGAGGTCATCATTTGTTTGCTCAGGCTAATTCATTAGCAGTGGCAGTGTTAAATGATGAGTTAGCACTCACTGCAAAATCGGAATTGAAATTTACAAGACAAGTAAAAGAAGGCGAGCGAGTAATAGCTAAAGCAATAGTTAAAGGAAAAGAAAAAGGATTAACAATGGTCCATGTTAACAGCTATGTCGAGAATGAATTGGTATTTACTGGAGTCTTTCATATGTATCAATCGAATCAGCATAAAGGAGTAAATTAAATGAGAATAGCGATAGATGCGATGGGAGGAGATCATGCGCCAAAAGCAACTGTCCTTGGTGCGATGAAGGCTGTCTCGGAAATAAAAGATTTACATATTACATTGGTTGGACGGGAACAAGAAATAAAAAAATATTTGACAGACGATAAGCGAATCGATATTTTACATACTAATGAAATTATTACAAGTGATGATGAGCCAGTACGTGCAGTACGACGAAAAAAAGATTCCTCTATGGTTTTAATGGCTAAGGAGGTTAAAGAAGGCAAGGCTGATGCTTGTATATCAGCTGGAAACACAGGGGCATTAATGAGTGCTGGATTATTTATCGTTGGACGGATTACCGGAATTGACCGTCCCGCATTAAGCCCGACGTTACCGACACTAGACGGCCAAGGATTTTTGTTTTTAGATGTAGGAGCAAATGTCGATGCACGACCTCAACATTTACTACAATATGCACTAATGGGCTCTATCTATATGGAAAAGGTTCGTTCGATTTCACGTCCAAGGGTCGGTCTTTTAAATGTTGGAACAGAAGATGGAAAAGGAAATGACCTTACTAAAAAAACATTTAAACTATTGCAAGAAGCACCGATTCATTTTGTCGGTAATGTTGAAGCGCGAGACATGTTAAAACGACAAGCAGATGTTGTTGTAACAGACGGTTTTACTGGAAATGTTGCTCTAAAGACGATTGAGGGATCAGCAGGTGCGATATTTTCGATGCTAAAGGAAACATTTATGGTGTCTGTAAAAAGTAAACTCGCAGCTGGTTTATTAAAGAAAGATTTAGTAGCACTAAAAACCAAGCTCGACTACTCTGAATACGGTGGAGCAGGTTTATTTGGTTTACGAGCACCGGTGATTAAAGCTCATGGTTCGTCGGATGAACGAGCAATATACAATGCAGTAAAGCAAGCTCGGCACATGGTTGAATATCAAATTACAGAAACAATACAATCAACGATAGCGTCACTAGATATAAAGAAAGGGGAAACTACATGAAAAGAGTAGCCTTTATGTTTCCTGGGCAAGGATCACAGTCTGTTGGGATGGGAAAAGAAATATACGATGCCTATCCAGTTGTAAAAGAGTTATTTCAAGAGGCCGATTCATTGTTAAAAACAGATTTAACTTCGATTATGTTTGCAGGACCGAAAGAGCGTTTAACGCAAACAGAGCATGCTCAACCTGCTCTACTATTAATGAGCACGGCTTTACATACATTGCTGATAAAAGCAAATGTACAGCCAATCATGGCGGTTGGTCATAGTTTAGGAGAATATAGTGCTCTTGTTGCCTCGGGCGTTCTTTCTTTTGATGAAGCTCTTCCATTAGTAGCTGCACGAGGCAGATTAATGGAGAAGGCTTTTCCCAAAGGTCAAGGAACGATGGCGGCTGTCCTCGGATTAGATGAAGAGACCATTCAATTAGCATTGGAGCAAGTAACAGACGAAATTGTCGACATTGCGAATCTTAACTGTCCAGGGCAAATTGTGATTTCCGGTTCTGTAAAAGGAATTGAACAAGCAACAGAGATGTTAAAAGCTAAAGGCGCTAAACGAGTTTTACCGTTAAATGTAAGTGGTCCATTTCATTCACGCTTAATGAAAACGGCAAATGAAGCTTTTGCTGAGTATTTAAATCAAGTGACACTTCATGATGCTTCCATACCAGTTTATGCGAATGTTTCTGCTGAGCCAGTGAGAGAGCATCATCAGATTAAGGATTTATTAATTAAACAATTATATTCGCCTGTTCGTTTTGAACAGGCGGTTCGAAATATGATAGGGCAAAATGTGGATGCATTTGTCGAAGTAGGAAATGGCAAGGTATTATGCGGACTTGTTAAAAAGATCGATCGCAAAATAAAAACATTTTCCGTTCAGAATGTTGAGTCATTAAATGAATTTATTTCATGGTACAGGGAGGAAGCATGATGCTAGAAGGAAAAAATGCATTAGTTACTGGAGCATCTCGTGGTATCGGTCGTGCTATTGCACTGGAGCTTGCCAAACAAGGTTCGAATGTAGCGGTAAATTATGCTGGAAATGAAAAAAAAGCAGAGGCTGTTGTCCAGGAGGTTGAAAAACTGGGATGTAAAGCCATAAAAATAAAAACCGATGTAGCTGATGAAGCAGCAGTAAAGATGATGGTGAAGGAAGTTATATCAGAATTTGGATCATTAGATATTCTCGTAAACAATGCAGGTATTACTAGAGATAATTTATTAATGCGTATGAAGGAAACAGAGTTTGATGAAGTAATAAATACAAATTTAAAGGGCGTTTTCCTTTGCACAAAGGCCGTGACAAGACAGATGATGAAGCAGCGAGCAGGGAAAATTATTAATGTTGCTTCGATCGTTGGGATAAGCGGAAATCCCGGTCAAGCAAATTATGTGGCTGCAAAAGCGGGAGTAATTGGTTTAACAAAAACAACTGCAAAGGAACTGGCATCAAGAAACATTCTTGTTAATGCTGTTGCACCAGGGTTTATTTCAACAGATATGACAGAAGCATTATCACAAGAACAGCAGGAAGAAATGTTAGCAATGATTCCGCTACAAAAATTAGGAGAGCCAGAAGATGTAGCAAAGGTCGTTCGTTTTCTAGCAAGTGATGATGCAAGTTATATTACTGGTCAAACGATCCATATTGATGGTGGTATGGTTATGTAAGCGAAAAATTGGATAATACTACTTGAAAGGAGGTGACGAGTCGTGGCAGATGTATTTGAGCGTGTGAAATCAATTATTGTAGATCGTCTGGATGTGGATGAATCTAAGGTAACGATGGAAGCTTCTTTTAAAGAGGATCTAGAAGCGGATTCATTAGATGTAGTAGAGCTTGTGATGGAGCTTGAAGATGAATTTGATATGGAAATTGCTGATGAAGAAGCAGAAAAAATAAATACAGTGGGTGATGCTGTTAACTACATAGAAAAAATACAGGGTTAACAGTAAGCAAAAGGAAAGTCTCGTGTCAACGAGGCTTTCTGTATATTTTGAAATAGAGGTGCCATTGATGAATGTTGAACAATTAGAAAAACAGTTGAATCTTCGCTTCCACAACCGCTCGTTAATTATACAAGCATTCACCCATTCATCTTATGTGAATGAGCATCGTGAAAAAGTAATTTCGGATAATGAGAGATTGGAATTTTTAGGGGATGCTGTACTAGAATTAGGAGTTTCCCAATATTTATTTCGAACAAATGCACAAATGCCAGAAGGAGAAATGACCAAATTACGTGCAGCAATCGTATGTGAACCATCGTTAGCCGGTTTTGCACGGAGTTTAAAATTTGGCAATTATCTTTTACTAGGAAAAGGCGAAGAGCAGACAGGCGGTCGTGATCGAGATACATTGTTAGCCGATGTTTTTGAAGCTTTTTTAGGAGCCTTATATTTAGACCAAGGTTTTGAGAGAACGATTCAATTTCTGGAACGTCATGTATTTCCGAAAATTACAAATGGTGCTTTTTCGCATGCGATGGATTATAAAAGTCAATTACAGGAGTTAATTCAACAAGTAAAACACCAGTCGGTTGAGTATAAAATTGTAGAAGAGCGTGGTCCTTCTCATGATAAGGAATTTATGGCTAATGCATTAATTGAAGGAACAGTGTATGGATCAGGGGCTGGGAGAACAAAGAAAGAAGCCGAGCAACGCGCTGCCAAAGCCGCCATCGATAAATATAAACTAACGCATAATAAGTGAACAGGCTGTATAAAAAGTACAGCCTTTTGTATTACACGATTCGTTTGGTTGACAGGACAAGGAAAGCTACTTGAATAGGCATCGCGATTTTTCAAGAACAAGGGAAGCTGCCAGCGATACATTGCGGTTTTTCATAGACAAGAAAAAATTTCGACAGCGATACATTGCGATTTTTTCATGGACGCATGCGAACTTAGCTTCGATCTATTGTTTCAAGAAAAAGCACTTCTTGAATGAAGTTTCACTATATGTCGTCAGAAGTTCTGTCGTTTGTACGTTTCTAACCGGTTGCTTCTAGCTTTTGTTCCACTCACTGTTCGGAATCGAGCACTTATATGTGTAAAAGCTATCTGTCATAAAATAAATAGACCATAAACTCGTTCCTCCGTTAGCTGAAGGGAAACTTCCAAGAAGGAACAGTTCTCTTTATTCCGCATGTAAGGTGCCGTAAGACTCCCACTTCAAGAGCCTGAGTTGGTACAAAGGGCTCTAAGTGGTAGAAAACGGTACCTAAATGTCCGATTCGTTCAAGGGCCTTTAGGTCATACCATTAAGGTACTAACATTCCGTGTAAAAAGCATTCCATGAAATGAAGTTTCACTTTATTTGCGAATCGTCCGAAGTTCCTCTAGAAAAGCTTGTGTTTCTTGTACACTTAAATTTCCTTGTCGCTTGATCATATCATACATGGCTTTTAACTTATCATATTGTTTAAGATCATAATCATCTGGATCCATAATTGTTCGATTGACAATGGATAAATGTTCAGCAATTTCATCTAATAGTATTTTAAAATTTTCCTCCGAAGACTGTTCTAAATTCATTGTTAACCACTCCTTTAGCTATATATCACGTCTAACCTTCTTTTGTGAAAGCATTTATGATAAAATAAATGCGGTAAAAAACCGGTTTTTCAGTTGGAATGATTATAACAATGGAGGATTGTAACTGCAACCCCTTATTATGTTCCTTACATACAGCTGATTGTTGATAACTAGTACTTCGAATGTTAAAACATAAAATTTTGAATGTACAAGTTGATTTTGCTTGTGCCAAAAGCTTAACGCTAGCTACATCACCTTTAGAGGCTGTTCAAAATTTCCTTGAAAATGACACACTAAAACTCTTTGTCCGTTCGAATAAAAATGTTCGTGTGGAAGTTTAGATGATGTGGGTGGAATTTTTATTGATTGAAGAATAAGTTCAACGGGGCAGTAGCCTATTACCGCTATGGCTAAGCTGTTTTTTAAGTTGGTTTTTAGTGAACCTAATTTAAATGCTCACCTTCTACTGTTTAACATTGCTTCGAACATCCCAGTCTTTGAACACTAACTTGAAGATTGTTTGTAGCTAGTGTAGTAAAAGTTTTTAATGTATTGGTACAAGAATGGAATAGATTTTCGTTTTAAATTAGGATGGTTAAAGTAGAAATATAGATGGATACACCTCTACACTACCTTTTTTAATACGATAATAAATAGGAGAAATGTAGGATGTATTTAAAAAGGCTAGAAAGTGTTGGCTTTAAATCTTTTGCCAAGCGAATAAATGTTGATTTTGTTCCAGGAGTTACCGCAGTGGTTGGACCAAACGGGAGCGGGAAAAGTAATATTACTGACGCCATCCGTTGGGTTCTCGGCGAACAATCTGCCAAGTCGCTTCGCGGTTCGAAAATGGAGGATATTATATTTCAAGGAAGTGATACACGCAAGCCATTAAATATGGCAGAAGTAACCCTAGTACTTGATAATCATGATCAGCTTCTTCCGTTAGATTATGAAGAGGTTAGTGTGACAAGACGTGTGTACCGGTCAGGAGCTAGTGAATATTATATTAATAATCAATCTTGTCGTCTTAAAGATATTATTAACTTATTTATGGACTCTGGACTTGGTCGTGAAGCATTTTCGATTATCAGTCAAGGAAAAGTAGAAGAAATACTCAGCTCAAAAGCTGAAGAAAGAAGAACGATCTTTGAGGAAGCTGCCGGCGTTTTAAAATATAAACAGCGAAAGAAAAAGGCAGAATATAAATTAGCTGAAACACAGGAAAATTTATACCGAGTTGAAGATATTATTCATGAGATTGAAAGCCAGCTGCAACCTTTAAAAGAACAAGCAGAAACAGCTAGAAATTATCGCTTATTAAAAGATCAATTAAGAGAAACAGAGATTGCTTATTTGCTTGCCGAAATCGAACAACTTCATGACAAATGGCAAGACTTGTTACAAGAGTTAAACCAGTTAAAACAAAAGGAACTGGAAATAAAGGCGTCGATGGAGCAAAAGGAAAGAGACCAAATTTCTGAACGCGATTTAATCGAACAGATGGACAAAGATTTAGAACAACTGCAAACAGAATTACTGGAAGTAACAAAAAACCTGGAAAAATATGAAGGTAAAAAACAGCTGTTTCTGGAAAGGTCTAAGCATTTTGCAGAGAATAAGGCAAAATTAGAAATACAAAAAGACAATACGTCTGTTCGAATTGGTAATTTGCATGAAGTATTAATTCAAGAAAAAAAACAATTAACTGAATTACAATCTATCAAAAAAGCAACGGCTGAAACAGTAAAGCAATTAGAAACGAAATTAAACGTGGGTGAAGAAAACCTTGAGGAAACGATTGAAGATCGAAAATCAGATTATATTGAGTATTTGAATCAGCAGGCAGCTAAGCGTAACGAGAAACAAACAATCGAAGAACGCTTACAGCAATTAGATACAAAATCAGAAGTTCAATCAGAAAAGTTTGCTGGTCTAATAACTGAAAGAAAAGCTTTACAAGAACAAGTAAATGAATTAGTACCACGCTTACAAGAGAAAAAGTCGTTGTGTAAAACGAAAGAGCAAACGATAAAATCGATCAAACAAGCATTAGAGCGTCATCGTTTGGAATTTCAACGTGCACAAAAGAAATTGTATCAAGGCTATCAATACATTGAAAAAATTAAGTCAAAAAAAGAAATGCTAGAAGAAATGAAAGAGGATTTCCAAGGCTTTTTTCAAGGAGTTAAGGCGGTTTTAAAGGCTAAAAAAGAGCAGAAGATCACTAATATTTATGGTGCAGTTATTGAACTGATGGATGTGCCAAATCCTTATATTACAGCGATGGAAACAGTACTTGGCGGACAAGCGCAATATATTGTTGTAAAAGATGACCAATCAGCTAGAGAATCTATTGCTTGGCTGAAAAAAACCAACAGCGGTCGCGCTACGTTTTTACCACTTGCTTCCATTCAGGAACGTTTTGTTCCTGAGAATGTGAAAGAAAAGCTAAAGGATCATGCTGGATTTGTTGGGATTGCTGCGGAATTAATTCATACAGATCCCCATTATCGTCGAGCCATCAATCATTTAATGGGGCACGTTGTGATCGCTAAAACGTTAAAAGATGCAAATGAGTTGGCAAGGCTATCAGCAAGGCGTTATCGAATTGTCACATTGGATGGTGACGTTGTAAATCCAGGTGGATCTATGTCTGGTGGAGCTAAAAAGAAAGTGAATCAGTCGTTGTTTACACGGGAGAAAGAGCTGGAAGAAATGACAGCAAAGCTTAAGACGTTCGAAACCCAAATATTGGACTTTGAGCATAATGTTCGTAAACAAAAAGATAAGATTGAGGAATTGGAAAACCAATTAGCAGTAGAGGAACAGGCTTTAGAAGTTGAACAACGAAACATGCAAAGCATAGAAACGAATCATCGTGAGCTGGAAATGAAACTGCGAGCATTAAATGATCAATTAAAAATATATGATCAAGATAAGCAACAATTTAACGAAGACAAACAGCAACTAGTAAACCGACAAGCTGAACTTACTGACGAATTAGACCTGCTAGCTAAACAGGCGAAGCAGATTGAACAGGAGATCACCCGTTTAACAGAACAACAGACTGAACTAAAAGAGAACAAACAAAAACTGCAAGAAGAGTTGCATCGACACCAGGTTCTTCTAGCAGAACAAGATGAGCGTGTTAAGTATCAGCGAGAAAGAACAAAGCAGGTCCAAGAACAATTATCCGAGTTACAACATGAATATGATGCATATGCAAAAGAATGGAAAAACCTTGTTGAATTTCAAGATTCCAATGAAACGGAGGATGACATTGATCGTTCCATTCAAGAACAGACGGAAGCAAAACAACAAATTATTGCCAAACTAGAGCAACTTCGTACGAAACGTACGGTTCGCACTAAGCAGTTACAGGAAAAAGAACAGGAAATGAAACAAGTTAGCCAAGAGCACGAAATGCTTAAACTAGCGATTCAACAAAAAGAGGTACAAGCAAATCGGATTGATGTCGAGCTAGAAAATTTATTAAATCACTTACAAGAAGAATATACGATTACGTTTGAAAAAGCACAAAACACGTTTGAGAAAGCACAGGATAAACAGAAAGCACAAGCAACCGTTAAACAGTTGAAACGACAAATCGAGCAACTAGGTACGGTTAACCTTGGTGCCATTGATGAATATGAGCGCGTTAATGAGCGCTATTCCTTTCTAAAAGAACAGCAAGCAGATTTAGTCGAAGCAAAACAGACTCTCTATACAGTCATTGGTGAAATGGATGAGGAAATGAAGCGCCAATTTAGCGACACCTTTTCACAAATAAAGGTTGCATTTACTGATGTGTTTCAGCAGTTGTTTGGTGGAGGACATGCAGAATTGAAATTAACGGATCCGAAAAACCTATTGAATACAGGAGTCGAAATTGTTGCTCAACCTCCTGGAAAAAAGTTGCAGCATTTAGGGCTTCTTTCAGGTGGAGAACGAGCATTAACTGCTATAGCTTTGTTATTTGCTATTCTGCGAGTTCGCCCTGTTCCGTTTTGTGTGCTAGACGAAGTGGAAGCAGCACTAGACGAAGCGAATGTATCCCGTTTTGCAAAATATATAAAGCTTTTTAGTAAAAACACACAGTTTATTGTAATTACCCACCGAAAAGGTACAATGGAAGAAGCAGATGTATTGTATGGAGTTACCATGCAGGAATCAGGTGTTTCACGACTTGTTTCTGTACGCTTGGAAGATACGAAAGATTTAGTTCAGCAATAGGAGGCGATGATGATGGGATTTATGGATAAATTAAAGGCAAAATTTCAAAGAAACCAAGAAAACGCAGAAGAGGTTTCGGAAAAATATAAAGATGGGATGAAAAAAACACGGCAAACCTTCTCAGGAAAAATCAATGATTTGCTTGCAAGATATCGCAGGGTGGATGAGGATTTTTTCGAAGATCTCGAAGAAATATTAATTTCAGCTGATACAGGCGTAACTACAGTGATGGATTTAATTGATGAATTAAAAATGGAGGTGAAACGACAAAACATTAAACAACCGTCCGAGATGAAAAATATTATTTCGGAAAAGCTGGTAGAAATTTATTATGGTGATGACGATCAGGAAATGGAAAAATTACACCTTGAAAATGACCAGCTCTCCGTTATCTTAGTAGTAGGCGTAAACGGTGTTGGTAAAACAACTTCCATTGGTAAACTTGCTCATAATTTAAAGCAAGAAGGAAAAAAAGTAATGCTCGCTGCAGGAGACACATTTCGCGCTGGTGCTATTGAACAATTAGAAGTCTGGGGAGAACGTACCGGGGTAGATGTTGTAAAACAGACCTCAGGGAGCGATCCAGCTGCTGTTATTTTCGATGGAATTAAATCGGCCAAATCCAAGAATGTAGATGTATTAATTTGTGACACTGCGGGAAGATTGCAAAATAAGGTTAATTTAATGAATGAACTAAAAAAGGTAAAGCGTGTCATTGAACGGGAAGTTCCTAATGCTCCGCATGAAGTATTGCTTGTTTTAGATGCAACAACTGGTCAGAATGCGCTGAATCAAGCAAAAGTCTTTTCCGAGGCGACCAATGTCACAGGAATTATTTTAACTAAATTAGATGGAACAGCTAAAGGAGGAATTGTTCTAGCTATCCGAAACGAGTTGAACATTCCGGTTAAATTTGTTGGTTTAGGGGAAAAAGTGGAGGACTTACAAGCATTTGACGCTCATGCATTTGTGTACGGATTGTTTGCTGATTTATTAGAAAAGGAATAAAGGAATTTTGCTTGACACATAAATAAAATATTCGTTATTCTTACATTACACATTAAAAAGTTTAAAATTAAGTGTAAACGCTGATCAACGTGTTTCGTATTAGATAAATACAGCTAGCTAGCGCCAAAGTTTGACGCCAGCCAATAAAGAGAAGCTTCATTCAAGGAGTGCTTTTCTCCTTGAATGTTAGCTAAACGAATCGGGCATTTAGGTGTCGTTTTCTCTCACTTAGACCCTTTTGTAGCAACTCTTGTCTTGAAGTGAGAGTCTTACGGTACCTTACATGCGGGATAAATAGCAAATTATTCAGATAAGAGGTTGTAGCCTGATGCTGGAAAAAACGACGAGAATGAACTATTTATTTGATTTCTATCAAGCATTACTTACACCAAAACAGCGAAGTTATATGGAGATGTATTATTTAGAGGACTATTCTCTTGGTGAGATCTCCGAAATATTTGATGTATCGAGACAGGCTGTTTATGATAATATAAAGCGAACAGAACAAATGCTGGAAACCTATGAACAAAAGCTAGGCTTATATAGTAAATTCCAGCAACGCTTTGAGCTGTTGATGCAATTGGAAGAAAAGCTTGCAGATGCACAGGAAGATGTGCAGCAGCTTGTAAAAAAAATAAAAGACTTGGATTAGGGGGACACCTTCTATGGCATTTGAAGGATTAGCCGACCGCCTGCAAAGTACACTTAAAAAAATTACAGGTAAAGGTAAGGTCTCAGAACAAGATGTAAAAGAGATGACAAGAGAAGTTCGTCTTGCCTTATTGGAAGCTGATGTTAACTATAAAGTTGTAAAAGATCTTATTCAAAGAATCAAGGAACGTGCTGTTGGTCAGGAAGTTATGGAAAGTCTAACTCCAGGACAACAGGTTATTAAAGTCGTCAAAGATGAGCTAACTTCTTTAATGGGTGGGGAACAAAGCAAAATTGCAGTAGCTGATAAAAGCCCTACTATCATTATGATGGTAGGTTTACAAGGTGCAGGAAAGACAACTACCTCAGGAAAGTTAGCTAACTTATTGCGAAAAAAGTATAACCGTAAACCACTACTTGTAGCTTGTGATGTGTATCGTCCAGCAGCTATCCAGCAGCTGGAAACTTTAGGAAAGCAGCTTGATATGCCTGTATTTTCCATGGGAACAGAAGCAAATCCGGTGGAGATTGCAAAACGAGCAATTGATAAGGCGAAAGAAGAACATCTCGACTATGTAATCATTGATACAGCAGGACGGTTACACGTAGATAATGAATTAATGCAAGAATTGCAACAAATCAAAACGGAAGCTCAACCGCATGAAATATTCTTAGTAGTTGATTCTATGACAGGTCAAGATGCGGTGAATGTAGCAGAGAGCTTTAATGAACAACTGGATATTACCGGGGTTGTTTTAACAAAGCTGGACGGGGATACACGTGGTGGAGCGGCTCTTTCCATCAAAGCTGTTACCGATAAGCCAATAAAGTTCGCTGGAATGGGAGAAAAGCTAGATGAATTAGAGCCGTTCCATCCGGATCGTATGGCATCGAGAATTCTCGGAATGGGTGATGTGCTATCTTTAATTGAAAAAGCACAAACAACTGTAGATGAAAAACAAGCAAAGGCATTAGAAGAAAAAATGCGTACCATGACGTTTACTCTGGATGATTTTCTTGAGCAAATGGGGCAAGTTAAAAAAATGGGGCCATTGGATGATTTACTGACAATGATACCTGGTGCGAATAAAATGAAAGGATTAAAAAATGCCCAATTTGATGAGAAAAAGCTTTTACATGTAGAAGCAATCATTAAGTCAATGACCAAAAAAGAACGTCAAGACCCAAGTATTATGAATGCAAGCAGAAAAAAACGGATCGCTTTAGGATCAGGAACATCCGTATCCGAAGTAAATCGGCTACTTAAACAGTTTGATGAAATGAAGAAAATGATGAAGCAAATGACCAATATACAAAAAGGAAAAAAAGGCAAAAAGGGAAAGGGAATGAGACTGCCATTTATGTAAATGACAAATATTCTTTTCGTCTGTAATGGAAAAACACTTTACAGACTTTCTGTTTTCTGCTACAATCTAAAAATGTGTTAAGTTTTAAATATGGAGGTGCAATAATATGGCAGTTAAAATTCGTTTAAAGCGTATGGGATCGAAAAGAAATCCATTTTACCGCATCGTTGTGGCTGATTCACGTGCCCCACGTGATGGACGTTCGATCGAGCAAATTGGAACATACAATCCTGTAGTCAATCCAGTAGAAGTTAAAATAGATGAAGAGAAAGCACTTGACTGGATGCAAAAAGGTGCAAAGCCTAGTGATACAGTTCGAAATCTATTCTCAAAAGAAGGCATCATGAAAAAGTTTCACGAACAAAAAAATGAAATTGCAAAGTAGTGTGATATCATGAGGACCCTTATTGAAACAATTGTTACGTCACTTGTAGATCATCCGGAAGAAATTAAAGTTACGGAAGCTGAAGAGGATACCAAGATTGTTTATCACTTGTCCGTTCATCCAGATGATGTTGGTAAGGTGATCGGTAGAAATGGACGAATTGCAAAAGCGATTCGAACAGTTGTCTATGCAGCGAAAACAGATAGCAATAAGCGTGTTTTTCTAGATATTATGTAAAGGGAAAGGGAGAAAATAAACCTTTCCCTTTTTAACACTATAGGAAAGTATAAAACTTTAGACTTTATCCCGCATGTAAGGTGCCGTAAGTTTCCCACTTCAAGTCCTGAATTGATACAAAAGAGTCAAAGTGGGAGAAAACGGCACCTAAATGCCCGATTGGTTCAACTAACATTCCGTGTAAAAAGCATTTCACGGAATGAAGTTTCACTTTATCCCGCATGTAAGGTGCCGTAAGTTTCCCACTTCAAGTCCTGAATTGATACAAAAGAGTCAAAGTGGGAGAAAACGGCACCTAAATGCCCGATTGGTTCAAGGGCCTTTAGGTCATACCATTAAGGTACTAACCTTCAGTAGGAGAGGGAAGAAAACTCCTACTGAATGAAGTTTCACTTTATCGTATAAGAAAAACGATAGCATTCGCCATAAAAGCTTGACGACAAGCCAAGTTTTTCTAAAACATAACGATGTTTTGCTTAGATGTTTTGTTGAGAGTGAGGGGTACAACGTGCAAATAATTAAAAAGGTCCAAGTTAAGCAAGTAATTACAGAACAGAGCAAAGAAGAAATAAAAGCGAATTTTCTTCATCATAAAATGCGACTTGAACAAGAGTGTCAACAGCTGCTGTTTGAACAACGAAAATTAAAGAATAAATCAGGGTTCTCTAAACAAGAAATCGACCAGCGTTTTCAACAAGAAATTAATAATCGTAAAGAAAAGATAAAACTAGCCGAATTTAAAATGGATCAACTGGACATGCTGGAGATTGGTAGTGAGATTGTTGAAAAGGAAGTTGAAGCTCTTGTTGAGGTCTCTGAGGGATCGCATTGGGATGAAATAATGGGAAAAAGCGCTATTGTTGTAAAGGATAATGTGGTAATACGAATTGAAGAATAGCAGGTGAAATCATGCAAGAACGGTTATTTACAGTTGGAAAAATAATTAATACCCATGGAATAAAAGGAGAAGTAAAAGTATTACGGATTACTGACTTCGAAGATCGCTTTCAAATTGGGAATACATTATTTGTAATAAAGGCCAATCAATACCCTTTTCAAGTTACCATTGCGAATCATCGTGTACATAAAGGCTTCGATTTACTTCAGTTTGAAGGCTTTCATAATATAAATGATATTTTACCGTTTAAAGGTTGTGAGTTAAAGATCAGTGAATCACAACTTACGGAATTGGAAGAGAATGAATATTATTATCATGAAATTATCGGGTGTTTGGTGGTCACTGAAGCTGGCGAAGAAATAGGAACAATCAAAGAAATTTTATCACCGGGAGCAAATGATGTCTGGGTTGCAAAAAGAAAACAAGGGAAAGATGTACTTATTCCTTATATTAAAGAAGTAGTGCTCCAAGTAGATGTAGCTAAAAAGAAAGTGACCATTAGGCCAATGGAAGGACTGTTGGACTAATGCATATGGATGTTTTAACGCTCTTCCCTGAAATGTTTTATGGCGTGATGAACGCATCGATTTTAAAAAAAGCGCAGGATAAGAATAAATTTAGTTATAATTTAATTAATTTTCGTGATTACTCTGAAAATAAGCATCAAAAGGTGGATGATTACCCATATGGTGGTGGTGCCGGAATGGTATTGACGCCACAGCCTATTTTTGATGCCGTAGATGCCATCAAAACGAAACGTAATACGAAGCCAAGAATAATTTTAATGTGCCCTCAAGGGGAACAATTTCAACAGGAAAAGGCAGAGGAACTAGCCAAAGAAGAACATTTAATTTTCATTTGCGGTCATTATGAGGGCTTTGATGAACGAATTAGACATCTAGCAACAGATGAACTATCCATAGGCGATTATGTGTTAACGGGCGGTGAATTAGGAGCGATGGTAGTCATTGATAGTGTTGTCCGTCTTTTGCCTGATGTATTAGGTAATAAAGCTTCAGCTCCACAAGATTCTTTTTCTACTGGTTTACTTGAGCATCCACATTACACACGCCCTGCTAATTTTCGAGGCATGAAGGTTCCAGACGTATTACTCTCGGGGGACCACCCAAAAATAGAAGCATGGAGAAAACGAGAGGCAATTAGGCGAACGTTTGAACGAAGAAATGATCTACTAGAAAAGATAGATTTACCACGAGATCTCCAAGTGTTTCTAGATGAAATAAAAAATTCTGCTAATGGAAATAAGTAGTTGAAGTATGCTATTGCATATGGTATATTATATGTTGTGTTTAAAGTTTCGTCTTTAAGCATGATCAACGATGTTCCGCTGTCGCTTAGGAGATATGAGCATTGAGTTGGAAGGAGTGAACCAGGTTGCAAAAATTGCTTGAAGAAATTACAAAAGACCAACTTCGTACGGATCATCCTGATTTTCGTGCAGGGGATACAGTTAAAGTCCACGTGAAAGTTGTGGAAGGTTCTCGTGAACGTATTCAGGTATTTGAAGGTGTCGTAATTAAACGACAAAATGGCGGAATTAGTGAAACATTTACGGTGAGAAAATTATCTTACGGTGTAGGTGTTGAGCGTACATTCCCTGTACATTCACCTCGTATCGATAAAATTGAAGTAACCCGCCGTGGTAGCGTACGTCGCGCGAAACTATACTATCTACGTAATCTTCGCGGAAAAGCGGCTCGTATAAAAGAACGTCGCTAATCGAATACATGATGAAAACATGTTTTGGAAAGGAGCTTGGCAAAAGTGCGCAAGCTCCTTTTTGCTCTAGTAAGCCAAGTTTATCCCGCATGTAAGGTTCCGTAAGTCTCCCACTTCAAAGAGCCTGAGTTGGTACAAAAAGGTCTAGTGGTAGAAAACGGGACCTAAATGCCGGATTCGTTCAAGGGCCTTTAGGTCATACCCTTGCGGTACTAACATTCAAGGAGAAAAGCACTCCTTGAATGAAGTTTCACTTTATAAAAAGCTAATACATAGGAATGAGGTTATAAAACAGGAGGTTGGAGCTAGTGGCAGACAAACCGAAAGAAAGAAAAAATGAATGGTGGGACTGGTTAAAAGCACTTTTAATCGCTCTTGGTGTGGCCTTTATTATAAGAACATTCTTTTTTGCCGCAATTGTAGTTGATGGACCGTCTATGTTGCCTACATTACAAAACGGGGATCAAATGATCGTAAATAAATTCACGTACCATTTTCAAGAGCCTGAACGATATGATATTGTCGTTTTCCATGCTTCATCAGAAAAAGATTTTATAAAACGTGTAATCGGTCTGCCAGGTGAACATGTTGAAGTAAAGGATAATGTATTATACATTAATGGTAAAGAAATGAGTCAGCCCTTTTTAACCGATCAACAAGCATACCAAATACAAACCAATGACTTTACATTGGAAGATCTTCCTGGTAAGCACCATAAGATCCCGGAAAATTATGTGCTCGTCTTAGGAGATAATAGAGAAAATTCAACAGATAGCCGGGTAATCGGACTAGTTTCTCTGGATCAAATTGTCGGGAAAACAGGCTTGATTTATTGGCCCATTGATCGGATACAAATTATTGGAAAGTAGGTACTATACGATGACAATTCAATGGTTTCCTGGACATATGGCAAAGGCGAAGCGAGAAGTAGTGGAAAAACTAAAGTTAGTCGATTTTGTAATAGAATTAGTCGATGCAAGAGCGCCTCTGTCCTCACAAAATCCAATGCTACAAGATATCTTGCAACATAAATCCAAAATTACGTTGATGATGAAAAGCGATCTAGCTGATCCACGAGTTACAGATCAATGGCTTTTCTATTTTAAGGAACGAGAAGTTCCAGCGATTGCAGTTAATGTAAATAATAAACAGGATATGAAGCGGGTCATTCAATTAGCAAAAGAACAAGCCCAAATAAAATTGGATAAGCTTAAGGCAAAAGGAATTCAGTCACGTGCTGCTCGAGCGATGATTATCGGAATACCAAATGTTGGCAAATCAACCCTCATCAATCGATTAGCTAATAAAAAGATTGCAAAAACTGGTGATAAGCCGGGTGTTACGAAACAGCAGTTGTGGATTAAAGTTAAAAAGGATTTTGAACTGCTAGATACACCAGGCATACTATGGCCAAAATTCGAGGAGGAAGCAGTTGGATATCGTCTAGCCGCCATTGGTACGATTAAAGATCAGCTGTTACCAATGCAGGATATCGCGGCTTTTGTCATTAACTATATGAAAGTTCATTATCCTAACAACCTTGAAAAACGATATAACTTAAGTCAAGATATGGAGGATATGTGGGATATTTTTGTAACCATCGGTAAACAACGTGGGGCATTGGAAAGTGGTGGAAAGGTGAATTTATCTAAAGTTTCAGAAATTGTGATTCAAGATTTGCGTTCAGGTAGACTAGGTAATATTTCCTTAGAAGCGCCGGGAGAAAAGTTGCTTGATAAGAAAAAAAGATATAGGATTTGAATAAATAATAACTTATATGAAGACATGCATCTATCGGATGAGTGTCTTGTTTTATTTATCCCGCATGTAAGGTGCCGTAAGACTCCCGCTGCAAAATCTTGAGTTGATACAAAAGGGTCTAAGTGAGAGAAAACGGCACCTAAATGCCCGGTTCGTTTAAGGGCCTTTAGGTCATACCATTAAGGTACTAACATTCAGTAGGAGATGGAAGAAAACTCCTACACTTTATTCGGTTCTTTGTCTCTTACCGGTTTTGTTCTAATGATTTTTAAAAAGTGGTCGATAATAGAAAAAAAGGTAGGGTTATTCATGAAAAAACAATCCATTGCTCAACTAAAACAATTATTTGAATTAGGGAAAGTAACAGACGAAGTGATCGAAAAATTACGTGTAGATGAACGAAAAGGGGTACAACAATTAATAACAAGCTATGAAAAACAACAACTAAAAATACAAGCATTGAAGAAAAGGCATCTGGAAATGTCAGTGTTTGAAAAGTCCTATTATAATAAGGGATTCAAATATATTGCTGGTGTGGATGAAGCCGGCAGAGGTCCACTAGCTGGACCAGTCGTTGCGGCAGCAGTTATCCTTCCTATTGATTTTGTATTATTAGGCTTGGATGATTCCAAGCAGCTAACAGAAGCAAAGCGTAACCAGTATTATCATTATATTAAAGACCAGGCGATAAGTTATGGAATTTCTATCATTAGCAGTAAAATTATTGACCAGATCAATATTTACGAAGCCACAAAGTCAGCAATGTATCATGCGATCAATCAGTTAGATCCAGAGCCAGATCATGTTCTCATTGATGCAGTTCGCCTAGATCAACTTACCTGTTCATCAGAAGCGATAACGAAAGGAGATGCAAGCAGTATTTCTATCGCTGCAGCAAGTGTTTTAGCAAAAGTCACTAGAGATCAATATATGAAACAATTACATAAGCAGTACCCAATGTATGAATTTGCTTCAAATATGGGTTATGGAACGAAGCAGCACTTACAAAAGCTGAAGCAACATGGTGTTTGTCCCCATCATCGGCGCTCTTTTGCACCGATTAAACAAATATCCATCTAAAGGGGGAGATTTTTTGCGTATCCATAATTTAAAAGAAATTCTGCAACTAAATAAAAGCGCCTCACTGAGTCAATTAAAGATAGGACAAATTATTCAAGGTAAGGTGCTTAAAATTTTTCCGCAACACAAAGCAGAAATACAATTAGGGGGAGAACGGCTAGTTGCTCAACTACAGGCTCCATTAACCGTTGGTAATCATTATCACTTTCAAATTCAACAACTAGGTGAAATTATAGAGTTAAAGGTGATTGGCGGACAAACCAATCAGAAACCGGATATCATGGTAAGTCAGTTGTTGCAGCAACTTGGTTTAAGAGTAAACACGAACCATGTAGATTTGACAAAACAGTTAATCAAAGAAGACATACCATTTGATAGGAAGCAGTTGCAAAATGCCTTTCAGTTATTATCCCAGTATAAAAACAAGCAACAGGCGTTACCAATAGTAAAAGAAATGATTCGACAGCAGTTTCCAATAACTGAAGCAGTCTTTCAGGCATTATATATAAAAGGAACGGTGCCATTAGCACCACAGTTAGAGCAACTGCTGAATTCTCTTCAGCAGCGTTCCATTCATTCGGAATTAAACGTACAACTAAGACAATTGCTACAGCCGTCAACAGAAGAGCAAGCTAATAGCCAGCAATTGGCATATAAGCAGCTTGCCAGAGCCAGCAAAAACTTATTTCCACTTCTCCAAGCATTAGGGGGAGAGGATATGACTTCTCCACAAACATTAAAACGATGGAACGAACTAATATATAACCAACAGGAATATAGTAAACGAGCTGATCTTACTTTAAGAAAATGGGAAAGTAAGCTGTTATTAGCAGCAGCAAATCAGTATTTATTCAATGATGCAGAACTTGCTCAATTAAAGCGAGAAATCTCTCAGACTTTTCCTAGTTTGTTCACCGAGGATTTGCCATTAAGCAATAATTACGGTCAATTATTAAAGAGTCTGCGTTTATTACAAAAACCGCATACGTATCAGCATCTAAAGCAGCTGATAAACGTATCAAAGAGTCATTTACTCGTAAATCCAAAACAGCAATGGTTAGCTCTAGTAAAACAACATTTGCAATATTCTGGTATTTCTTATGAGCATCAAATAATGAATGAAAAGTTACAAAACACAACAATAAAGGGTCAACTTATTCTAGCCCTCCAACAGACAGAGGGAGTATTACAAGAGCAAATTCAACGTGTACTACATAATTTTAACGGAATGCAATTGTTTTCTGTTCAAGAATTGAATAATGGTTTCTTAGCAGCATATCTACAACTGCCTGCAAGTAAACTAGGGTTAGCTAATGACATCGAATTAAAATTTGAAGGAAAAAAAACCGAATCAGGAAAATTGGACCCCGACCATTGCCGAATATTATTCTGTTTGGAACTTACAAATATGAAACAAACGATCGTCGATATGCATGTGCAAAATCGTAATGTTACAATTACTGTGTTTAATGACCATCCGAAATTGCGATCATTATCTTCGAAGTTACAGCCTTTATTAAAAAAAGGCTTGGAGGAAATGAATTATTATTTATCAACCGTTACTTTTAAGCCCCTCAATGAAGAGCGAAAACAATTGCATGATGCAAATCCATTTGGATACCAAGGAGTTGACTATCGGGTATGAAACAAAATAGACGTAAAGCAGCAGCGTTACGGTATGATGAAACGCGTCATGCGGTTCCCGTCGTTACTGCGATAGGTAAAGGATGGTTAGCAGAAGATATCGTTGAAAGAGCAAAGGAGAACGATATTCCGATTCTTGAAGATGCTTCATTAGTTGAATTATTAGCACAGTTAAATATTAATGAGACGATTCCAGAAGAACTTTATGAAGCAGTTGCCGAAGTTTTTGCTTTTGTGTATCGTGCTGATCAGCAATTAAAGTAACCTAGTTCTTAGGTCTCTCTGAATAAGCATAAGTCTACATACTCAAGTCCTGGTCATTTATAATAGATAAACTATTTTTCATACCGTATTTCAACGGCTTAACGAGTTGATTCATTAGCTTATCGATTCGACAATTTCTGATATACTATTCTTGTTAATTGAACTGTTTTTTTATACAATGGATATGCAGTGAATTAAGATGGGAGGATGTAGAATGAACATTCATGAGCATCAAGGGAAAGAAATTTTGCGACAATACGGCGTTAACGTTCCTAATGGATACGTTGCATATACAGTCGATGAAGCTGTGGAAGCTGCAAAGAAATTAGGAAGCGATGTCACAGTAGTAAAAGCGCAAATCCATGCTGGCGGTCGCGGCAAAGCTGGTGGCGTTAAAGTTGCAAAAAATGTAGAAGAAGTGCGTACATACGCAGATGAAATTCTAGGAAAAACATTAGTAACACATCAAACAGGACCAAAAGGGCAAGTAGTTAAGCGATTATTAATCGAAGAAGGCTGCGATATTAAAAAAGAATATTATATTGGTGTTGTACTTGATCGAGCAACATCGCGTGTAGTTATGATGGCATCTGAAGAAGGTGGCACAGAAATTGAAGAAGTAGCAGCTGCTACACCAGAAAAAATCTTTAAAGAAGTAATCGACCCAGTTATCGGCTTAGCTCCTTACCAAGCACGGAGACTTGCTTTTAATATTAATATTCCACATGAGTTGTTAGGGAAAGCGGTTAAATTTATGATGGGGCTTTATACAGCTTTTGTAGAAAAAGATTGTTCCATTGCTGAAATCAACCCATTAGTAACTACAGGAGATGGCGAAGTGTTGGCGCTCGATGCAAAATTAAATTTTGATGACAACGCTTTATTTCGTCAATCCGATATTATGGATTTACGAGACCTAGACGAAGAAGACGAAAAAGAAATTGAGGCTTCTAAGTATGATCTAAGCTATATTTCTTTAGATGGTAATATTGGTTGTATGGTTAATGGAGCCGGTCTTGCTATGTCAACGATGGACATTATTAAACATTATGGCGGAGAACCTGCAAACTTCCTTGATGTTGGAGGCGGTGCCACAGCTGAAAAGGTAACAGAAGCTTTTAAAATAATCTTGTCTGATAGTAATGTAAGAGGGATCTTTGTCAATATCTTCGGTGGAATTATGAAATGTGATGTTATTGCAGAAGGTGTTGTCGAAGCTACGAAACAGGTAGGATTAGAGATTCCGTTAGTAGTTCGTCTTGAGGGAACGAACGTTGTTAAAGGAAAAGAGATTTTAAACTCCTCCGGACTAAATATTATGTCAGCAAGTTCTATGGCTGATGGCGCTAAAAAGATTGTCTCAATGGTTGAATAAGTCGCAAAAAATGTTAAATATGTTCAGATCTTGTGGAAAGGACGGACGAAAATGGGCGTATATGTAAATAAAGATACAAAAGTAATTGTCCAAGGTATTACTGGTGGAACAGCAAGATTCCATACAAAACAAATGATTGAATACGGTACGAAAATTGTTGGTGGTGTAACACCTAAAAAAGGTGGTACAAAAGTTGAAGGGGTTCCTGTGTTTAATACGGTACAGGAAGCGGTTGAAGCAACCGATGCAACGGCCTCTGTTATTTATGTCCCAGCACCATTTGCTGCAGATGCGATTATGGAAGCAGTGGACGCGGAGTTGGATTTAGTAATTTGTATTACGGAGCATATTCCTGTTTTGGATATGGTAAAAGTAAAGCGCTATATGGAAGGAAAGAAGACACGTTTAATTGGACCGAATTGCCCTGGAGTTATTACAGCAGACGAAAGTAAAATTGGTATTATGCCTGGTTATATTCATAAAAAAGGTCATATTGGTGTTGTATCTCGTTCTGGTACTCTTACCTACGAAGCTGTACATCAATTATCGGAGGCCGGTTATGGTCAAACGACAGCGGTTGGTATCGGTGGAGATCCTGTAAATGGAACTAATTTTATTGATGTATTAGAAGCTTTTAATAATGACCCAGAAACGTATGCCGTCATGATGATTGGAGAAATCGGTGGAACTGCGGAAGAAGAAGCAGCTGAGTGGGTAAAAGCAAATATGAAAAAACCTGTAGTAGGATTCATTGGCGGTGCAACTGCACCTCCAGGAAAACGAATGGGTCATGCAGGAGCCATCATTTCCGGTGGAAAAGGTACTGCGGAAGAAAAAATTCGTGTTATGAACGAGTGTGGTATTAAAGTAGCAGAAACTCCAGCGGTAATGGGCGAAACAATGATTAAAGTACTCGAGGAAAATGGCTTGAAAGAAAAATGTAAAACACATTAAACATTGTTTTCAAGAGGGCCTAAAATACTTTTTTAGGCCCTTTTCTCTATAAGTAGATGTTCAAAAAGTCCAGTAAAAACGACACATCGATTTTGGGGTTATATACATTCTCCCCACTACTCGATAGGCTTCTTTTTCAACTTCAACGCACAGGATGTGCTAGTGTCGGTGCTATAACGAGACAATAAAAAAATCGGCAGTTAATACATCACAGTCTTTAAAGGACATTGCGATCTTAGACGACCTTAGACCTATTTCCCCCTTGTTTGAACACGGTACTCACTATTCATTAGAAAAACTTGGCTTATCGTCAAGTCTTTATGGCGAAAGCTGTAGTTTTTCTTATACGATAAACCATAAAAATTTTATACTTTCCTATAGTATAAAAAAGGAAGTGAAATATTGACCGATTCACGTTTTAGTCTTATACATGTAAGCCGTTGTAGAGGAATAACGAGACATTGGATTAGAAAGGTATTGCAAAAAGACAGTTCCCTTCAACAGTTGTATCAAATGACTCCACAAGAAATTAACCACTATTACCAACTCCCTCTAAAGAATGCAACTATCCTTTATCAAGATCTTCATGATGATGCATTATTGCGTCAGTTAGAATTAGAATTCAATGATTTTCATGTAGTTACAATCCTTGACAAATGTTTTTCCCCTATGTTAAAAGCTATTCAGGACCCTCCCCTTGTTTTATATGCATTAGGGGATATAAACTTACTAAAGCAATTTCCGACTTTAAGTGTAATTGGTACAAGAAATCCATCACGGGAAGCTATGCGTAAGGTAGCACGAATGATTAAACCTTTAGTTTGTCAAAACTGGTTAATTGTAAGCGGAATGGCTAAGGGAGTTGATCGAATCGCACATGAAACAACATTGGATTATCAAGGAAAAACGATAGCAGTGTTAGGCAGCGGATTTTATCATATTTATCCACGAGAGAACATAAAGCTTTTCCAAAAAATAATAGAGCAAGGGCTTGTTTTGTCTGAATACTCACCATCTATCCAACCGACCCGGTACCATTTTCCCGAAAGAAATCGAATTATAAGCGGCTTAAGTTTTGGAACGTTAGTAATCGAAGCAACCCAAAAAAGCGGAACAATGATCACAGTAGATCATGCATTAGACCAGGGAAGGGAAGTGTTTGCTGTTCCTGGTTCTCTGTTTAGCGAACAGACAAAAGGGTGTCACCTTCTGATTCAGGATGGAGCTAAATTAGTGATGAGCGCTAATGATATATTAGATGAGTGGAATAGCTTAAACAACCATACGGCTTTCGTAAAAGGAAAACCAGGAAATTTTATAAGCAAAAAAAATAGTGAAAAAGTTTGATTTGTAATTGCAAAGCGTAATAAAAGCACTAAAAATGATAACTAAAACGCTCGATTTATAAAGAAATTATTCATTACATGTTTGACAAATGCACCGGATATATTTACTATTAGTGAAGATTTGCAAATTATTATAAGAGGTTCATAGGATGATTAGATGGAGCAGAGTGAAAATGAGATAGAGAAATAAAATGGATGTGAAAATCATTAGTATGACAGTGTTTGATGATTATGTAGTAAGGTTTTCTAAGGATAACCTCATTTTTGGGAGGAAATGATATGTCAGATTATCTAGTAATCGTCGAATCACCTGCGAAAGCAAAGACGATTGAACGTTACTTAGGCAAAAAATATAAAGTAAAAGCTTCCATGGGTCACGTACGGGATTTGCCAAAAAGTCAAATGGGGGTTGATACAGAAAACGGATATAACCCAAAGTATATTACAATTCGTGGTAAAGGCGATGTAGTAAAAGAGCTAAAAGCAGCAGCTAAAAAAGCTAAAAAAATCTATCTTGCAGCTGACCCCGATCGTGAGGGAGAGGCAATCGCCTGGCATTTAGCCCATATATTAAATATTGATAATGAATCCGACTGTCGGGTCGTATTTAATGAAATAACAAAGGATGCAATTAAAGAGTCATTCAAGCATCCAAGAAGTATTGATATGAACCTAGTCGATGCACAGCAAGCTAGAAGAATTTTAGATCGTCTTGTAGGTTATAATATTAGTCCATTATTATGGAAAAAAGTAAAAAAGGGATTAAGTGCAGGACGAGTGCAGTCGGTTGCTGTTAAATTAATTATTGATCGTGAAAAAGAAATAGAAAATTTTAAGCCGGAAGAATATTGGACAATAGAAGGGCAATTTCAAAAGGATAAAGACTCGTTTCAAGGTTCTTTTTACGGATTAAATGGTAAAAAGACAGCCTTAAAAACAGAGGCGGATGTAAAGGAAGTGCTGCAAAAACTCGACGGTGATCATTTCATTGTTGATAAAGTGACTGAAAAAGAACGCAGACGAAATCCCGCTCAATCGTTCACTACTTCTTCCCTCCAACAGGAAGCTGCTAGGAAGTTAAATTTTAAAGCTAAAAAGACGATGATGGTAGCTCAACAATTATATGAAGGAATTGACCTTGGGAAAAAAGCCGGTGGAATTACAGGTTTAATCACCTATATGCGAACTGATTCCACAAGAATTTCAGAAACAGCTAAAAATGAGGCTAAAGATTATATTACAAAGCAGTATGGAAAAGAATATGTTGGGGTGAATCGAAAGCAAAAACAAAAAGAAACGGCGCAAGATGCGCATGAAGCAATTCGTCCAACATCTGTCGTAAGAGAACCCAAAACACTAAAATCGGTGTTGTCAAGGGATCAATTTCGATTATACAAATTAATTTGGGAGCGATTTTTAGCTAGCCAGATGGCCGCTGCCATTATGGATACAATGACCGTACATCTATTAAACAATGATGTAGAGTTTAGAGCTACTGGCTCCAAGATTAAGTTTAAAGGATTTATGAAAGTCTATGTTGAAGGAACAGATGATAATAAAAAAGAAGAAGATAAATATTTGCCTACTTTGACAGAAGGAATGAAAGTAAAGGCAAACGACATTAAACCAAATCAGCATTTCACTCAGCCACCACCAAGATATACCGAGGCGAGATTAGTAAAGACGATGGAAGAGCTGGGAATTGGAAGACCTTCAACATATGCTCCTACATTGGATACGATTCAGCGTCGGGGCTATGTGAGCATAGATAATAAACGGTTCATTCCAACCGAATTAGGAACGATTGTTATCGAGTTAGTCGAGGAGTTTTTTCCAAAAATTATTGATGTTGATTTTACGGCCCAAATGGAAAATGATTTAGATGCCATTGAAGATGGAAGAACAGAATGGGTGAAAATCATTGATCAATTCTATCAAGAATTTGAAAAACGCTTGAAAAAAGCTGAGCAAGAAATGGAAAAAGTAGAAATTAAAGATGAACCAGCAGGAATTGAATGTGAGAAATGCGGACATGAAATGGTATATAAAATGGGCAGATATGGTAAGTTTCTTGCATGTTCCAACTTTCCTGAATGTAGAAATACGAAACCGATATTGAAGACAATAGGTGTAACTTGTCCAAAATGTAAAAAGGGAGAAGTCGTTGAACGAAAATCGAAGAAGCGACGAATCTTTTATGGATGTGACCAATTCCCGGATTGTGATTTTCTATCTTGGGATAAACCTATAGCCCGTTCGTGTCCAAAGTGTAACTCCTTATTAGTAGAGAAAAAAGCAAAAAAAGGATCACAAATCCAATGTACAAATTGTGAGTATAAAGAACAACCACAAACATAACTGCTCGTTCCATCGAGCAGTTTTTATTATGACTTTAGACGCTGACCAGTAATTTAGGCTTATAGCCGTTGTGCACACCCGTTGGAGGGGTGATCATGATTGTATAGGAAATTATATCTGTTTCCCCGTGGTGGATAGATTTTTCTGTACTATAGGTAAGTATAAGGCTTTAGGCTTTATCCCGCATGTAAAGTGTTGTAAGACTCCTGCTTCAAGAGCCTTTAGTTGATACAAAGGGTCAAAGTAGGAGAAAACGGCACCTAAATGCCCGATTGGTTCAAGGGCCTTTAGGTCATACCCTTGTGGTACTAAACATTCAGTAGGAGAGGGAAGCAAACTCCTACTGAATGAAGTTTCACTTTATCGTATAAGAAAAACTAGCTTTCGCCATAAAGACTTGACGATAAGCCAAGTTTTTTCTAAAAAACAGCATCGTCGTCTAGCTTAAACACTCAAGTTCAAGCAAACTTTGAACTTCTTATCGGCTCGAGTCTAAAGGAAGGCCGGAAAAGCGGGCTTGCCGCTCAGGCATCGACATGCCCCTGTTTTCTTTATCCCGAATGTACGATTCGTTTAAAAAATGTGCTTATGATTTTGTGTACGGGTGAGAGAAACAGCTTCTTCATTCCCGATTATTTGGTGCGGCAGGACAAGGAAAGCTACGACAGTGACGCATCGCACGCAGAAAAAGCGTTCTTCTTTTTCAAGGACAGAGTTGCTACGACAGCAATACTTCGCGATTTTTCAAGGACAAGGAAAGCTTCTTGAATAAGCCTTACGATT
Organism: Virgibacillus proomii; assembly: GCF_900162615.1. Taxonomy (NCBI): domain Bacteria; kingdom Bacillati; phylum Bacillota; class Bacilli; order Caryophanales; family Bacillaceae; genus Virgibacillus; species Virgibacillus proomii. The sequence goes on from NZ_FUFN01000010.1 coordinate 1,803,234, forward strand.
TTTCAAGAAGGAAAAACTTTATCAGCGGCACACCGCCGTTTTTTTAAGGAAGCTTGTGTTTTTTAGCTTTTATTCCACTTTAATTCAGGGCAGAGAGGTTATTGAATGAAGTATTCCTTTATATTTATGGAGGAAGCGAAGCAACTTCGACCTGATCGAAACACACAGAAAGTTTGAAAACTTTAAAAATGGGTATACGTAATTATCATGCTACATTCAAAAAACAATTCTATGTTCATAGTAACAGACCTAAAAGTGTTTTGCTTTTTGATTTAAATTTATGCTTAAAAATGCGAATTTCTAACAATGGATAATGGAACTATTTTAGATAATTGTAGAATATACCTTTTACATTATATCTACGTGAAAAAAGAATAAAGTACAAAAAGTTTTTGTTTTAACGAAAGTATTTATATAGATAAAAAGCTATATTAAGCAACAATTCAATTAGTTTTCAATTATTAAATACAATTTGTTGACTAATTAGTTAGAAACATATATAATTACGCATTGGTAAGGGTATTTACTTGACACTTGTTATGTCTTGTACAGTGAACTTACTTAGTTAAAAATAGCATAGAGTGCTTTTAGTTTTTATAACTTGACTTCCAGGAGCGATAATCAATGAACCTCTGCGTCTATACGTTTGATTTTTCACAAGCATAAGCAGATAGAAGAAAGCAAGCAAAAAACATAGAAAGTGAAGCTGATTCTGAATTTTGTTACAATTTAGTTAAATTTATTGCGAAACAATATGTTCTATGTTATGCTGTAGTCGCTGCTTAATGGGGTGAAAATTTGAATAATTTCAGGAACTATTGGCAATCCTTTAAGGAGTACTTACAAATAGAAAAAAATGCTTCACCATATACTGTTAAATATTATCTGAATGATCTGGAATTGTTTTTTGACTTCTTGGCTTCGGAAGCTGTGAATGATCTTCGTGAAGTAGATGAGCGAGTGGTACGTATATTTCTTAATGCGATGTACAATCGAAAGCTCAGCAGAAGATCTGTTTCTAGGAAAATTTCTGCACTAAGAACCTTTTTTAAATTTTTGGAACGAGAAGAGATAGTAATAGGCAATCCATTTACATTGATTCGGTTACCAAAAACAGAAAGCCATATACCGGGATTTTTGTATGCTGAAGAGCTGGAAAAACTATTTGAAGTCAACGATTTAACAGATCCATTAGGTCAACGGGATCAAGCAATATTGGAATTGCTTTATGCAACGGGAATGCGTGTTAGTGAATGTCAGCAATTAGTTCTTGATAACATCGATTTCACGATTGGTACCGTGTTTGTAATAGGAAAAGGCAGAAAAGAGCGCTACATCCCGTACGGTAAATTTGCAGAAATTGCTTTGGAAACGTACATACAGGATGGTAGACAGTTGTTGTTAGCTAAAGCAAAACAGCAAACTAATGCATTATTCCTGAATCATCGCGGGTCTCCATTGACAGACAGAGGAATCAGAGATGTATTAAACAGAGTAGTAAAAAAAGCGGCTTTAACTGTGAATGTACATCCGCATAAATTACGCCATACATTTGCTACACATCTCTTAAATGAAGGTGCTGATTTACGCAGTGTTCAAGAGTTATTAGGTCACGAAAATTTGTCAACAACACAAATATATACTCATGTGACGAAAGATCATTTGCGGCGCGTCTATATGAAAAGTCATCCAAGAGCAAATGATTAATTTTAATTGAAGAGGTGAGAGGCGTGACGAATGGTTTTCATGCCACAACAATATTTGCCATTAAGCACAATGGCCAATGTGCCATGAGTGGTGATGGTCAAGTAACAATGGGAAATGCGGTTGTCATGAAGCATAAAGCGAAAAAAGTCCGAAAATTATTTAAGGGGCAAGTGTTAGCAGGATTTGCTGGATCTGTTGCAGATGCATTTACACTTTTTGAGAAGTTTGAAGGGAAATTGGAGACATATAACGGCAATCTTGCGAGAGCCGCTGTAGAACTTGCAAAAGAGTGGCGCAGTGATAAAGTTTTAAGAAAACTGGAAGCTATGTTGATAGTCATGAATAGAGAGAATATGTTTTTAGTTTCTGGTACTGGTGAAGTGATTGAACCTGATGATGGAATTTTAGCAATCGGCTCCGGAGGAAATTATGCACTTAGCGCAGGCCGAGCATTGGTTAGATATTCAACGGAGTTAACAGCTAAAGAGATCGCACAAGCTGCCTTAAATATTGCCGGAGAAATATGTGTGTATACGAACAATCACATTACACTCGAGGTGCTTGATTAAAGGAGGCCTTTTGGAAGTATGGGAATTGACTACACACCGAAACAAATTGTGGAACAATTGGATAAATACATTATTGGGCAAAAAAGTGCTAAACGCTCGGTAGCTGTAGCACTGAGAAACAGATACAGGAGAATGCAGCTTGAAGACAGCCTAAAAGATGAAATTGTTCCCAAGAATATATTGATGATCGGTCCGACTGGTGTAGGGAAAACAGAAATAGCTAGAAGATTAGCTAAGATGGTAGGAGCACCATTTGTAAAAGTAGAGGCGACTAAATTTACTGAGGTAGGTTATGTTGGCCGAGATGTCGAATCCATGATTCGTGACTTAGTAGAAATGTCTGTACGTATGGTCAAAGAAGAAAAAATGAAAAAAGTTTTAGATAAAGCAGAAAAGGAAGCAAATAAGCAATTAGTTAAACTTTTAGTTCCACAGGCAAAAACAGAAAACCAGACGAAAAACCCGTTTGAAATGTTATTTTCTTCACAGTCAACGAATAACGAGGATGATGATAAGTCATCTGCAAAAAATGAAGAAATTCGTAATAAGCGAAAGCGGGTAGAGCATCAATTAGCTTTAGGAGAATTAGAGGATCATCTTGTATCTGTGGAAATAGAAGAACAGGCTCCATCTATGTTCGATATGTTACAAGGCTCCGGTATGGAGCAGATGGGCATGAACATGCAGGATGCATTAAGTCAGTTTATGCCAAAAAGAAAAAAGAAACGCAAATTACCAGTATCGGAAGCAAGAAAAGTATTAACTCAACAGGAAGCTGCTAAGCTTGTTGATATGGAAGAAGCCGTTCAGGAGGCTATTCAACGAGCAGAACAGGCTGGTATTGTATTTATTGATGAAATTGATAAAGTAGCAGGCAAGCAAGAACAATCTGCTAATGTATCAAGAGAAGGGGTTCAACGTGACATTTTACCGATCATTGAAGGTTCTACTGTTGTTACAAAGCATGGTCCAGTAAAAACAGATCATATATTATTTATTGCAGCCGGTGCTTTTCATATGTCGAAACCTTCTGATCTGATTCCTGAACTCCAAGGAAGATTCCCGATTCGTGTTGAATTGGAAAAGCTCTCTACAGAGGATTTCAAACGTATCCTCAAAGAGCCATCTAACGCTCTATTAAAGCAATATACAGCTTTGTTACAAACAGAAGGTATAAATATAGTTTTTACAGACGAAGCTGTAGATAGACTAGCTGAAATAGCTTATGAAGTAAATCAAGAAATGGATAATATAGGAGCTAGAAGACTCCATACTATTTTAGAAAAATTGCTGGAGGATCTTTCCTTTGAAGCACCAGAAATTAATATGGATACCATTGAAATTACTCCAGCTTACGTTGACGAAAAACTCAGGGCTATCGCTAAAAATAAAGATTTAAGCCAATATATACTATAAACTAAAGATCGAATGGAGGATCATTATGGAACTATTAAATCGTGCAAGAAAAATTAACGCAATGCTACAAAAATTCGGAGGAAAATCAGTTGACTTTAATGATATGTCTGCATCTTTACGTGATGTAATTAAAGGGAATGTATATATTTTAAGCAGACGTGGAAAGCTTTTGGGCTTTGCTATCAATCAAGAAATTGAAAATGAAAGAATGAAAACGATGCTAGAGGAACGTCAATTTCCTCAAGAATATACAGAAGGTTTATACAATATTCATGAAACAACAGCTAATTTAGGTATTGATAGCCCACATACTGTTTTTCCAGTAGAAAATCGTGACTTATTCCAAAACGCTTTAACAACGATTGTACCAATTATTGGTGGAGGAGAAAGATTAGGAACATTAATCCTTGGTCGTCTAAATGGAGAATTTAACGAAGATGATTTATTATTGGCTGAATATGGTGCAACAGTAGTAGGAATGGAAATCCTTCATGAAAAATCTCAAGAGATTGAAATGGAAGCAAGAAGTAAAGCTGTTGTACAAATGGCAATTAGCTCTTTATCATATAGTGAATTAGAAGCAATTGACCATATTTTTGAAGAACTTGATGGTAGTGAAGGATTACTTGTAGCAAGTAAAATTGCTGATCGAGTTGGAATTACAAGATCAGTCATTGTTAATGCGTTAAGAAAGTTAGAAAGTGCTGGTGTTATTGAGTCTCGTTCATTAGGAATGAAAGGAACATACATCAAAGTACTAAATCACAACTTCCTTGTAGAATTAGAAAAATTACGTTCAAGATAAGATTGTAAAGCCAGAGCATGTTGCTCTGGTTTTATAATTGATAAAGAGATCCTAAAAGTTAAAGCTTAGTGTGGTGACATGAGACTCCCATTTCAAGAGTTATAGAGAGAACGAAAAAAGTTGAAGTGGGAGGATAATAATACCTAAATGCCTAATTTTTCCGGAAAGGGAATTTCCTTCTTTATATACAGAGAATTTTTTAAAGGCAGTATATAGTAATAAAACAATGCTGGAAGTTCCGTGTGTTTAATCACGCTAATTTTTCTTCTTATGAAGCCGGTTAATAAGCGTATTCCGATGGATAAATAGCTGTTTGGCTGCATGTACTATATTCATATTGCAATCATAATAAATAATAAATCACGCCTTGATTCCTCATATGATTCATCCATGATCCATTTTGCCAAACGTTTTTTTATATAGCTGAGAAATGTTGTATCAATCCGTTCTGGAAAAATTGCTAGTAAGTAGGCCATGAATAGAAATCAAAAATTTCCGATTGTAATTTATGCTTTTTGACAAAACTCAGTAAATGTTCGGCTTTATGATAGGATGTGTTTACCTGTAAAAGAGAATCACAAATGGTACCGCTAATGCTGAGTGATTGAAGATTATCTAATCGATAGCATACATACTATTAGAAAGGCAGCTGACTTATGCCTAAAGCATTCCATAGCCTGATATTCATCTTCTAAATTTAAAATGGCCTTTGGAATAAATAATTTTTTACCATTAAACACATTGATCATTGGATGATTTTATAAATATGCCACGCGACCTCATTGAAAGACCAAAGAATTATTTTGGTTGCTGCAATAAGACATTGACATGCAGTAAAATCATGATGATGCAATAATGTTTTGTTCGCTCATTCATATAGAGATGTTGACAATACTGTTTAACTCGTATTGGATCAGCAAATTTACTTAATAGCAATAGTTTATAAATGATTCAAGGATGTTTTTTCTAATTCATCCACTTGTTTAATAACTGCTTCTTTCCACATTAATTCAATATCCTTCTTGACTAATTTTGCATATGGCATTATTTTTTAGGGGTATCGATAATCCCTAATACAACTTTTGTTTGATTAGGGAACAGCTACTTCAGGGAGAACGTTTTTCTCATTGTGAATATCTTTCTCTTCATAGATGACAAAATCATTTTTTAACAATACGTCTTTTGACGGACGATGAGAAGCCCCTACACGTCTATAATTAGAAGCGGCAATAAATTTGCCACATCAGTTAAACGATACTGAAAATGACAGTACTTCTGTAATCGCTTTCATATCATTTTGTGCATCTTGCACGAAATCTTCCACCTGCTTCCCTCCTTAAATTCATAACTCCTATTACTTTATTTTATCACGCTATATTTTTAAATAATTAAACATTAAATTTGTTTATTCTAACTGGAGATTTTTTTGATATGACATATAAAATGGAATTTGAATGACTCATTCAAGGGATGATCTGGTGAGTAAAAGTAGATATCATCATGGTTAAGGGTGGTGTAATGGGTTCAAGTATTGCTAATAATCTCCTTAACGATGGAAAAAATTATTGTATTTGAAAAAGATCCAATCTATGAATTTTTTTCTACAGCAACAAGCGCGGGTGGTATTAGACAATTATTTCCAACAGTTGTGAATATCGAAATGGGGGAAACTTAGGATTCAAACATACCGGACATTTCCAGAAGATATGGCAATTTGCTTTGTATCTATTTCTTGCTAAAAATGATGATAATCGTTTCTCCTTCATGACGGAAATAAACGCTTGTTGGATCAATTGTAAGAGGAAATGTTTACATAGTGGTTTAGCAATATTAAACTGAATAATTTGCCGCTTAAACAGGATTACTGGAATAGGAAAACCTAATTTTTACTTAAATGCAGTGCCCAAGCTCCAGTACAAGTCCTAACAATCGGAGCATGATGATAGGCATCGTGCACAGAAAAAGCGATCTTCTTTTTCTGGAGTAAGAAAAACCTCCATGCAATACATTGCGACTTAGCCGATCAAAAGCTATTTAGCTTCTACTCGAACACGCACTTATCAGTAATAAAGGTAAGCATTCTAATAATGGTCTTAGGTTTGTAAAGCATTGTTTTTTCAGTATATACAGGGCTTTAACACCGATTATCTAAATCAATCTTGCTATGATTCGAAAGTCCTTTTACCTTTATGAAATTAGGTGATTTCTCACATATCTTATTATTCGTGAAGAAAAAGGTGATTGTTGTTCACTAGTCTTATTTCAAAAACTATTCCATCTCCTCTATAAACAGTAAAATCAATGAATGGACAACCAATTTCTATGTTAGGAAGCAGTCGAAAGTAAAAAAATAGCTCACTTTTCATCTTAAAATAAAAGACAAATTATAAAATAAGACGTAGTATATGAGTAAATCAGGACTTTTTTTGCATGGCATAAGAACTATAAATAAATATAAAAATCTGTATTTTCCTAAAATTCGACAACTAAATGTAACAAAATAGGATGTAACAAAATAAAAATGTATTAAAATAGTAATTCTGGGCATGGTTGTAGTAAAAAATAACTAGTAAAAAATGACTATCTTTTGTTTTTTTGAAGAAAAATGTCGGAAACCGATAGACTTTAGTGGAAATATGACTTAAACTATTCGTAGATAAAAATGATACTTTATAACTGTTCAGAAAAATAGTGTTAGTACTTTTTTAGGAGTGGATAATATGAATTTGTTTGGTGGAACAATTCAATCATTGGAAAATTCAATGAATTATGCTTCCGCAAAAAACCGAGCTATTTCTACAAATATAGCAAATTTGGATACGCCAAACTACAAAGCAAAAGATGTACAATTTAAGAATGTTTTAGCAAATGAATTAGCAAAGCCACTAGAAGCTAAACGAACGCATCACAAGCATCTAGCATTTAAAAATGATACCGTTAATGGGTATCGGACTGTGACGAAACATAGTACTTCTTATCAGCATAATGGTAATAATGTCGATGTCGACAAGGAAATGGCTGATTTAGCAGAAAATCAGATTTATTATCAGGCACTCGTAGACCGGATAAATGGAAAGTTTGGAAGTTTACAAACTGTATTGAGGGGAGGAAGGTAACATGACAATGTTCAACGCGCTCCATTCCAGCGCAAGTGCATTAACAGCTCAAAGACTTCGCATGGATGTTATTTCCTCTAATATCGCAAATGCACAAACAACAAGAGCCACTATCAATGACGCTGGTGAAGTAGAGCCATATCGTAGGAAAATGGTAACCATGCAACCGCAAGCAAATTCATTTCAATCATTTTTACATAAAGCAATAGGAAATCATTCTTCTAATGGAGTTAAAGTAACTGGAATAGTGGAAGATGAAAACCCATTTAAGCAAATGTATAATCCCGAGCATCCTGATGCCAATGAAGATGGGTACGTTCAACTACCAAATGTAGATCCGTTAAAGGAAATGGTAGATTTAATGAGTGCAACTAGATCCTACGAAGCAAATATAACTTCATTAAATGCAAGTAAGTCCATGTTAATGAAAGCATTGGAAATCGGTAAATAACGTAAGCATCATTTATTCTGCCATTTTACAACTATTTTAAGGTTAATAAAATATATTGGAAGAAAATGAAATTAGTTATTAGGAAAAGGAGTGACTTGTAATGATCCTATCGATCGGAAACCAAACACAACAGCTGACGAAGATGGCACCACTTGAGGAAAAGTCAGTACGATCACCTGGCGAAGCTCAAGCAAATTTTGCAGATACATTAAAAAAAGCTATTGCTAATGTTAATGAATCTCAAGTAGCTTCAGATAAGAAAACAGAAGCACTGGCCAATGGAAACATTGATGACTTACACAATGTGATGATTGCAGCGCAAAAGTCCAGTATTACACTAGAAGCAACTGTACAAATCCAGAAAAAAGTAGTAGATGCTTATAAAGAAATTATGAGCATGCAAGTGTAAAACATAACAAAAAATAGACTAATTATTACAGCACGTTGGTGGGGGAACTTATGAAAGAGAAAATGATAAATTGGAAAAACACTACTGCGGCTTTCTGGAACAATCGTACTAAAGCGCAACGGTTAATATTTATTGGTTCCGTCGTTATTATTATTCTTTTAATCATAGCTATCGTATTCTTTACAACGAGGTCGAAGTATGTCCCATTATATAATAATTTATCTGTACAAGAAGTGGGACAAATTAAAGAGGAACTGGACACTAGAGGAGTACCATATGAATTAGAAGGTGGAGGTAAAGAAATTAAAGTACCTGAAGAGCAGGCAGACAGCTTAGTGGTCGATCTAGCGGCACAAGGGATACCTAAGAGCGGAAATATAGATTACTCCTTCTTTAGCGAAAATGCATCATGGGGTGTTACCGAAAACGAATTTAATGTTATGAAGCTGGATGCGATGCAAACAGAGTTAGCTAATTTGATCAAAGGGATAGATGGTATTCAAGATGCTAAAGTTATGATTAATATGCCGGAAGAGCCGGTATTTGTTAAGGATGCAAAACAGGAAGCGAGCGCTTCAATCGTCATTAATACAGAGCCTGGCTATAACTTTGAAAGCGGGCAAATAAATGCACTTTATCACTTAGTTTCTAAAGCCGTACCTAATTTACCGGCAGAAAATATTGCGATAACGAATCAATATTTTGAAAGTTTCGAGCAAACTGACGCGAAAGGTTCGGGAAACAATATAAAAGATGCGTATACATATCAGCAATCCATTAAAAAAGATATTGAAAAAGACATTCAGAAGCGATTACAGCAAATGCTTGGAGCTATGGTAGGTTCAGGTAATGTTATCGTGTCTGTTACATCCGATATTGACTTCACACAAGAAAATCGAACCGAGGATCTTGTTGAACCAGTTGATTTGGAAAATATGGAAGGATTGCCTGTCAGCATAGAAACCATTAAGGAAACGTATGAAGGAGCCGGAGCAGCTGCAGGTGGAGCCGTCGGTACTGGAGACGAGGATGTTGCTAACTATCAAGCGACTGATGAAGACGGTGACGGTGAATATGAAATGACAAAAGAGACCGTTAATAATGAATTTAATAAAATTAGAAAAAACATCGTCGAGAGTCCATATAAAGTTCGTGATTTAGGTATTCAAGTTGCTGTGAATCGAGTGAAGTCAGCGGATAAAAAAGACGTTGAATATTTAACACAACAAGAAGAGATGGAAGTTGAAGATGGAATCAATTCGATTATCAATTCAATTATTACTACTTCTATCGATGGTGAATATGCTGAAGATGTCGATCCAGAAGAAAATGTATCGATTGTGTTTCAGGAATTCAACGGAACGGATTCAACAGCTGCTTCCAAAGAACCATCGATACCAACATGGCTTTATGTTGTAGGTGGCATCTTGTTACTGATAATTATCGGATTAATCGTTTACTTCTTGCGTAAACGAAGAGAAGATGAGGACGAAGAAGATGAGGAAGTTTATACAGCACAATCCCAGTTAGAAGTTCCAGATTTTCCGGAAAAAGAGGAATCGGAAGTAACGATACGCAAAAAGCAATTAGAGAAAATTGCAAAAGAAAAACCAGAAGATTTTGCGAAACTATTGAGAAGCTGGATTGGAGAGGAATAGGGGGTAATAACATTGGCAAGACAAAAAGGATTACTTACTGGAAAACAAAAAGCTGCAATACTATTAATCTCCTTAGGTCCAGACGTATCAGCGCAAGTCTATAAACACTTAACGGAAGAGGAGATCGAAAAACTCAGTCTGGAAATCTCTTCAGTAAAAAAGGTAGATAATCAGCTAAAAGAAGATGTCATTGAACAATTTCATCAAATTGTACAGGCGCAAGATTATATAGCTCAAGGCGGAATCGGCTATGCCAAAACAGTCTTAGAAAAAGCTTTTGGTAAACAAGAGGCTACTAATATTATTAACCGTCTTACATCCACTTTACAGGTTAGACCATTTGATTTCGCCCGACGAGCTGATCCACAGCAAGTATTTAATTTTATACAAGGAGAACATCCACAGACAATTGCTCTCGTACTTTCCTATTTAGATCCAGAACAGGCCGGGCAGATTTTATCTGCTTTACCACAGGAAATGCAGGCAGATGTTGCGAAGCGGATTGCTACGATGGACTCGACATCACCAGAAATTATTTCTCAGGTGGAACAAGTACTGGAAAAAAATATTTCTGCTTCCTTCACCGAGGATTATACACAAACTGGTGGTATTCAGGCTGTGGTAGAAGTATTAAATGGAGTTGACAGAAGCACGGAACGAACCATCTTAGATTCTCTTGAAATCCAAGATCCGGAATTAGCTGAGGAAATAAAGAAACGGATGTTCGTATTCGAGGATATTGTTATATTGGATAACAGAGCTATTCAGCGAGTGATTCGGGAAGTGGAAAATGAAGATCTTCGTCTAGCATTGAAAGTAGCAAGTGACGAAGTGAAAGATATTGTATTTAAGAATATGTCACAGCGGATGGCTGAGACCGTTAAAGAAGAGATGGAATATATGGGTCCTGTTCGCTTACGTGATGTGGAAGAAGCACAAACAAGAATCGTTGCTACTATTCGCAGATTAGAGGATGTCGGTGAAATCGTCATAGCACGAGGTGGAGGTGATGATATCATTGTCTAATTTGTATACGGCAAATGAACGAAAACAAATTAAAATCAGAACAATCAAGCCTTTACAGACACAAATAGAAGAACAAGCTTCCTCAAATCAATCTTTACTGAAGCATGAACAGCTTGGAGGCGAGCTTAAAAAACAACAGCAGGAACTAGCTGACTTGCAGCTGAAGCGTAAAAAGCTCCTCGAACAAATAGAAATGGAAGTTCAAGCAGAAAAAGAAGCGTGGCAAACGGAAAAAATGAAATATATCGAAGCAGCAAAGCAAGAAGGATTTGAGGCAGGTTTTTCTCAAGGGAAATCAGAAAGTCTTGCTAAATATAAAGAATACTTAGTGAAAGCCAACCAAATTATTGAGACTGCAAAACGTGATTATCATGCAATTATAGAACAACATGTTGATGCGATTTTAGAAATTGCAGTACAAACCGCTGAAAAAATCATCCAACAAAAGCTCAATGATGATCCAGAAGTATTTCTTTCAATCATTAAAGCCGCAATTAAGGAGCTGAATGATCAATCAGAGGTTGCTATTTATCTTCATCCGAATCAATATGCTTTTGTCGTTCAACATAAAGACGAATTAGCATCGTTACTGGAGAACAACACAAAGCTTTCCTGTTATGTTTCAGATGAACTAAAGGAGAATGGTTGCATGATTAAGCACCAATTTGGACAAGTTGACGCTAGTATTGACACACAGCTGGAGGAAATTCGCTACATTTTATTAGAAATAGCTGGAGAAAGCAAACAATGAATACAAATAATTTTTTAACCGCAATTTCAAAAGCAGATACCTATAAACGATACGGAAAAGTATTACGTGTCGTTGGAATTATGATTGAATCAAAAGGACCTGCAGCAAATATCGGAGAAGTCTGTTATATCCATCCGGCTACCAATCAGGGAGTTCCAATTCTTGCAGAAGTAGTAGGATTTCATCAAGAGAGAATTATACTTATGCCATATGCAGAAGTAATGGAAATTGGTCCTGGGTGCCTTGTGGAGTCAACTGGCAAGTCATTAAGTGTCAAAATTGGTAGGGGGCTGATTGGAAATGTGGTTGATCCCTTGGGTAATCCATTAGAAGGACAGCCACTACCAAAAGGATTAACCAGCTTTCTTACCGACCAGGCTCCTCCTAATCCTATGCTTCGACCACCAATTACGAAACCGTTAGAGGTAGGTATTAAAGTTATTGATAGCTTATTAACTGTTGGTGAGGGACAGCGGATTGGTATTTTTGCGGGCAGTGGTGTTGGTAAAAGTACGCTGCTTGGAATGATCGCTAGAAATAGCGGAGCAGATATCAATGTAATAGCGCTAGTTGGAGAAAGAGGCCGCGAAGTAAGGGAATTTATTGAACAAGATTTAGGTGAAGCAGGACTTAAGAAATCGATTGTGGTTGTAGCCACATCTGATCAACCTGCTTTGATGAGGATTAAAGGTGCGTTTACAGCGACGGCAATTAGTGAGTATTTTCGAGATCAAGGGTATCGCGTTAATTTAATGATGGATTCGGTAACTCGAGTAGCGATGGCACAGAGGGAAATCGGATTAGCAACTGGAGAACCACCAACTACAAAAGGATACACCCCTTCTGTTTTTGCTACATTACCGAAATTGCTTGAACGCACTGGTACAAACGAAAAGGGAACAATCACTGCATTTTACACGGTGCTTGTGGATGGAGATGATATGAATGAACCTATTGCTGATACGGTTCGTGGTATTCTTGACGGGCACTTTGTAATGGACCGTAAGCTTGCTGAAAGAGGACAATACCCTGCAATAAATGTATTAAAATCAATTAGCCGGGTGATGAACCAAGTTGTTGATCATGATCATATTCAAGTAGCTAATGAAATCCGTTCTCTGATTGCCACGTTTGAAGAGAACCGGGAATTGATTCAAATCGGCGCTTACAAACGGGGAACAGATCAAGGAATTGATCGGGCTATTTCTTTTCATCCAGACATAGTATCATTCTTGCAGCAAGGAATTAACGATTACCATCCTTTCCAGGAGTCAGTCGATGCGATGAAAGCTTTACTTAATGGAGGTGGCAAATAGTGTCCGATACGATGGTGTTATCTAAGATTTTACATATTCGAGAAACAGAAAAGAAACATGCTCAAAAAGCCTATCAGCAATCACTTGATTTTTTTGAACAAACTGCCATGGAACTGTATGAGCTCTTGAAAAAGAAAGAACTGGCTGAAGTAGCATATGAAGAAAAAATGCATCAGACAACGACTCTGGAAAAATTAAAAGAGCAATTTAGTTATATTGAAAAGCTAAATGCAATGATTATGGTACTTCAAGAAGATGTACAACGAGCCCGAATGGAGATGGAAACGAAGCAATCTGAGTTAAATAACGCTCATATAGAAATGAAAAAGTTTGAAAAGTTAATAGAGAATCGAAGGAATGAAAAAATAGAAGCAATCAAGAAAAATGAAAAAGCAATGATGGATGAAGTAGCTATACATCAATTTCTAAATCGAAAAATTAGGTGACGTGAATGGCTAAGAAAATAGATACGGAAAAGAAAAAAATGAATCCCATCCTTTGGTTCCTGTTTGCGATCGTCATTCCAATTAGCATAACAATTGCACTTGTAACCATTATTTTAATGGTCGCCGGAGTGGATGTGACTGGGTGGTTAAAGGATAAAGGCAAGGATATTCCTGTTGTATCTTCATTCGTTGATACGGAAGAAGAAGATAACACGGCTGTTGCAGAAAAACATATGAAATCAACGCTTGATAAAAAGAATGCTGAAATTGATGAGTTGAAAAAGGAGCTTCAAGATAAAGAAGCGATGTTAGAAAAGCTAGAGCAGGATATCGTTAAACTTAAGAACAAGCAAAAATCGGCTGAAAAAGCTGAAAAAGGGAATAAGACGAACGAAGAGGAAAAGGACGCTCAAGGTAATACGATAAAGTCAATGGCCAAATCTTTTAATAGGATGGATGAAGAGCAAGCTGCAAAAATTCTGCAAAGCTTAAAAAGGGAAACAGCCTTAGCAATTATTAAAGAACTAAAAGATGATACGCGTGCCAGTGTGTTAGAAGCTATGGACCCTGATACAGCCGCACAATTAACACAACAATTTATTGATACCGAAAACTAAGCTAAGTATCGACTTCACTTAGAAAGGGGGTGAGAGAATGAGTGCCATTGCCATGTTATTACAGCAGCTGCCAATAACAATCGGTGAAGAGACGCCGAAGCAAGCAACTACCAAGGAAAACTTAGCTAATTCACCATTTCAAGAGCTTATGATTCATCATCAAATGCTTTCCGAGACAGGTAATCAGCTTTTCCAAATGGAAGAAGAGCAAATGGATACAACCGATTTGTTGCCTGTACTTGATGGGAAGACGTTAGTTGCTCAATATGTGAGCAAACTTATAAGTCCTAATCAGCCTGCAACACTAAGTATTGAGGAGCAAACGAATGTCTGGAAAATGTTAGAACAACCTTTCATTCAACAGTTATTGCTTGATTCAAATAATGAAATATCAGAACTTGATGAGATTCCAGAAGCAGAAAAGCTTTCTGAACAACAAGGAGAAATAGAAGACGGCGAAGTAAATTTGGCTCTTGTGCAACAACAATTAGCTACTATTTTTTCAAATGTAGAAGCGATTCTTGCTCAAGTTCATAATAAACAAGACATAACGAAAGCCGCTACGAAACTAATGGAATTACTTAAACAGTGGAATGCAGTTATGAAAAATGCAGAAGCTGTCGTTTCTCCTGAGACAACTGGACGTCTACTGCAAGATAATACAAAGGAGCAAGCGATTTGGCAGAGGTTGGTCCAAGCCTTTCAAAAAAGGGAAAGTTTTGCACAAAAACAACCTTATAGTAGAGAAGCCAAAGTAAATAGTGCGGATGTTGCTAAGTGGCTTACAAATGCTATCGAGACAGTTTCTAAAACAGAACATGCACATATGGGCAATAAAGAAATGATGATAGCAGCAGCAAATAGTTCATCTGTCCCGTTAGACAAAATGCAACAGCATGTTATCTATTTAAATACCGAACAACACCCACAGAAGCAAATGGGACAGGAACTGATTCAGCAATTCCAACGGATCATGAAATCGGGTAGGTTTATGAAAATGCCAAATGGTGTAAATCAGCTTCATATCACACTACGCCCCCAGCATTTAGGGAATTTGCTCGTACGATTCACTGAATTGAATGGCGAAATGACCGTCCGTATTCTTGTACAGTCTCAAGCTGCTAAAGATTTACTCGAATCCAATATTCACAAATTGAGAAATATGTTTTCTCCGCAGCAAGTAGTCATAGAAAGACAAGAGGCACAGTTAACACAGGGACAACAACTGCAAAAGGATTCAGGGGAAAATCCACAACAATTTACAGACCATGAGCAGGATAATCAGCATGAATCAGAACGTGAGGATGCGAAATCCGAAGGGGAGTTTGCTTCTACCTTCCAAGAGATACTATTGAACGAACAAGTGTAGAAGGAGGTGTATATATTGGCCAAAATTGATCCATCGCTCTATTTACGAAATCAGAAGCAGGAGCGAACACCAAACCCGGATTTAGGGAAGGATGAATTTCTTAAAATTTTAATGGTACAGCTACAAAATCAAGATCCAACCAATCCAATGGATGATCGTGAGTTTATAGCGCAAATGGCCCAGTTTAGTTCATTAGAACAAATGATGAATATGTCCAAATCTATTGATAACCTTGTTGAAAGTCAACTTGTTTCACCAGTTATTAAATATAGTCACATGTTAGGAAGAGAAGTTACTTACCAAGCGTATGACAAAGAAACAGGCAAAAAAACAGAGATCGTATCCAGTAAAGTAGTAGCTGTAAGTCAAAAGGATGGCTGGGCTATTTTAGAACTGGAGAATGGCGAAAAAATTTATGCAGATGCTGTTTTACAAGTAAATGATCCAGAATCGAAAAAAGATGACGAGCAACCAGAAGAATCGAAAAAAGAAGGGAAGAAGAGCTAGATGAATACATGGGATCATCGAATTCTTCAAGCACCTCAGCATCCGTCTTTTGTAACTAGAGAAGTAAAGAAAACAAATAAAGAGATAAATAGTTCCAGCTTTAAAGACATACTAGTACAAGAGCAATTGGAACAACGACAGTTAAAAATCAGCAAGCATGCCGCAGCACGTATACAAGAACGAAAGATTGAAATTAATGCAAAGCAATGGCAAAGGATTGAAGCTAAATTATCAGAGGCAAAACGAAAAGGAATTAATGATTCACTCGTCTTATTAAATGATGCAGCATTATTAGTCAGTGCCAGAAACAACACAGTTGTAACAGCAATGGATCGCAATGAGGCAGAAGATCGAATTTTTACTAATATTAATGGTGCTATTTTAATCAATGACTAAGGCTGGACCCTTTTTGGGAAGCCAGAAGCTGTGGAATGACAGATACAGCTAAATATTTTAGAAAAGGGGAAATAGACATGTTACGTTCAATGTACGCAGGAATTTCTGGGATGAGAGGATTTCAAACCAAGCTTGATGTAGTAGGTAATAATATCGCAAACGTCAATACATCTGGTTTTAAAAAGGGAAGAGTTACCTTTCAAGATATGATGAGTCAAACGACATCTGGTGCTCAAGGGCCAACAGCTGGACGTGGGGGAGTGAACCCGATTCAAGTTGGTCTAGGTTCACAACTAGGTTCGATTGATAATATTCATACTCAAGGCTTTCGGCAGTCGACTGGTAACCCGTTAGACTTTCAGTTAGAAGGAAATGGCATGTTTATCTTGGAAGGAAATGGAACAACTTATTATACCCGTGCCGGTAACTTTTACTTAGATGACAATGATCGAATTGTAAATGCTAATGGGTATTATTTGCAAAGTATGAATGGAGGATATATAACGATTCCGCAAGATGCAAAAAGCTTTGATATTTCATCGGATGGAACGGTTACGTACATTGCAGCGAATGGGTCTAATCAGACTGCTGGTCAAATTGCTTTGGCGAATTTCTCCAACCCAGGCGGATTAGAAAAAGCAGGAAGTAATCTTTATTTAATGTCTGAAAATGCCGGTTATAACGGCATAAGTGCTCCTGAAACAGATGGTACAGCAAAAGTTATAGCTGGTGCACTTGAAATGTCGAATGTTGATTTATCAGAAGAGTTCACAGAAATGATTACAGCTCAAAGAGGTTTCCAGGCAAACACAAGAATTATTACAACATCGGATGAAATTCTGCAAGAGCTTGTAAACTTAAAACGCTAAGTTAGGAGGGAGGGGAGTGCGTTAGGGCGTACTCCCACCTAAATCATGATTTCATTAACACGGTTAAACGGTGAAAAATTTACATTAAATGCTATCCTGATTGAACAAGTTCAGGACTTTCCAGATACGACGATAACATTGATTAATGGTAAGAAATTAGTCGTGAAAAACACCCATTCGGAAGTGCTTGAGCGCGTTTTAGCCTACTACCAGCAAATCGGCATCCAAGTAGTACAAAAGGAGGCAATTAAAGAAGATGAGTAATGTAGTAAAAACAATGATAACTTCAATAGCTGTATTAGCTGTTATAGGCATTGCTGCATTTGTCGTCGTTTGGTATATCAATGACGATAATACTAATGGAGAAACCCCATCCATTAAAAAAATAAAGGAATATTCGTATGAAACGCCGGAGATAACAACGGATCTTGAAGATGGAAGCTTTGTGCGTATTCAATTTCAAATCGTAACGAATGGTAAGGATGCGAAAAAAGAAATTAGTCAGCGTGATTTCCAGCTAAAAAATATCCTCATTAAAGAATTAGCAACGATGAAAGAAGAGGATTTTAAATCCGGGTTAACGGATTTGGAAGAGAAGATTAAAAACAAATTAAATGAACTAATGACTACAGGGAAGGTTACGGATGTGTACACCACTAATAAAATATTGCAGTAAACAAAATAATAATGAACTCCACATTGGAGGTGATTGTACTTGGTAGAGGAAGTTCTTTCGCAACATGAAATAGATGCACTCTTATCAGCGATATCATCCGGTGAGATGGACGCAGAGGAGCTAAAAAAAGAAGAAAAAGAAAAGAAAGTTCGTGTTTATGACTTTAAACGAGCGTTACGTTTTTCCAAGGATCAAATTCGCAGTATTTCTCGGATTCATGAGAATTATGCTAGATTATTAACAACTTTTTTCTCAGCGAAGTTAAGGACCTATGTGAATATTACAGTAGCATCTGTTGACCAAATTCCATACGAAGAATTTATTCGCTCGGTACCGAAAATGACGATTTTAAATACATATAGTGTCCAGCCGTTAGAGGGTAGGATCGTCATGGAAATCAATCCTAATATTGCCTATGCCATGCTTGATCGCACGCTAGGTGGAAAAGGTGTTAGTTTTAATAAGGTAGAGAATTTAACTGAGATTGAGACGATTTTAATGTCGCAGCTTTTTGAAAAAGCAAATGTTAAATTGCAGGAAGCATGGTCTTCTATCGTAGAAATTGACCCAATACTTGAGGATTTTGAAGTGAACCCGCAATTCCTGCAAATGGTTGCACCGAATGAAACGGTTGTTGTCGTATCATTAAATACCGCAATTGGTGAAGCTAGTGGCATGATTAATATCTGTATACCTCATATTGTGCTGGAACCCATTATTTCGAAACTGTCCGTTCATTATTGGATGGAGACAGCTGGAAAAGAAAGAGATGAAGAAGCTTATCAAAAGCTTTCAAAAAATATTCAAACAGCAGAAGTGGAAGTAAAAGCTATTTTAGGAGAAGCAACAATAACCATTGACGAGTTCCTAAAACTAAGCAAAGAAGATGTAATAGGCTTGGACAGGGAAATTGATAGTCCATTAACATTCGTAGTAAATAATGAACCAAAATTCCTTGCACAACCAGGTACATATAAAAATAAAATGTCCGTTCAGATATTAGAGGATGTTAAGGGGGGAAATGAAGATGGGGAATGACGAGAAGCTATCTCAAGATGAGATTGATGCACTTTTAAACGTAAGTGCAGATGACGAGGAAACTACATCATCTTCAACAAACCAATATTTATCAACGATAGAAGTAGATACTTTAGGTGAAATAGGTAATATTTCGTTTGGCAGCTCAGCAACAACGTTATCAACGTTATTAAATCAAAAGGTAGAAATAACGACACCACAGGTTTCTGTGATGGCCCAAGAAGAGTTAAAAAACTTTACATTTGAGCCAGTTAGTGTTCAAGTCAATTATTTAGAAGGGTTTTCCGGAAAGAATGTCTTCGTTATTAAATCTGAGGATGCTGCTATCATTTCTGATATTATGCTTGGCGGCGATGGAACAAATCCAACTGAAGAATTAAATGAAATTCATTTAAGTGCTGTCCAAGAGGCGATGAATCAAATGATGGGGGCAGCTGCAACAAGTATGTCTACGATATTTAATAAGCGTGTAGACATATCACCGCCAACCATTCACATAGAAGATCCTGAACAGGAATCAACCTCTGTTTTAGGTGAAGATCCATTTGTTAAAGTAGCATTTCAATTAAAGGTTGGTAATTTAATCGATTCAACCATTTTTCAGTTAATGCCAATCGGATTTGCTAAAGATCTAGTAGATCAATTGATGAATGGTGAAACAGTTGAAGAGGAATTAGATGTGGCTTTGAAGGAAGCGGAGGTGCCTATGTTGCAACAAGAAGATCAGCCTGTGGATACAAAACAAAAAGACGAGCCACAGTTTTTAGGAGATCGTACGATAACGCAACAAAAGAAGGTACAGCAAGCTGATTTTACTCCATTCGAACCGGTTACATTGAATAAGACAAAACAGCGAAACTTGGATATGCTTTTAGATATTCCATTAAAAGTTACTGTGGAGCTCGGGCGTACCAAGCGAACGATTAAGGATATATTAGATTTATCACAAGGATCGATTGTAGAACTGGATAAGTTAGCAGGGGAACCGGTAGATATTTTAGTGAATGAAAAACCGATAGCTATTGGAGAAGTAGTTGTTATTGATGAAAATTTTGGAGTTCGAGTGACAGATATTTTAAGTCCGTCTGACAGGATAAAAAAATTAAAATAAACATCAGTTCTTAGGGAGGATTTGTTTTTATGGGAAATCGTATTTTAATAGTAGATGATGCAGCATTTATGCGAATGATGATTAAAGATATTTTATCGAAAAATGGGTATGAGGTAGTTGGTGAAGCACAAGATGGAGCGCAGGCAGTAGAAAAATACAAGGAATTAACACCTGATTTAGTTACAATGGATATTACGATGCCGGAAAAAGATGGAATCACGGCGTTAAAGGAAATACTTGCAAGTGACCCACAGGCAAAAATTATTATGTGCTCTGCAATGGGGCAACAAGCTATGGTAATTGATGCAATCCAGGCAGGAGCTAAGGATTTTATTGTCAAGCCATTCCAAGCCGATCGAGTGATTGAAGCGATTCAAAAGGCATTGAGCTAAAAGTGAGTGAATGATATTGAATAAATCGTTACGTATGTATGGTATTAGCTTACTTAGTTTGCTTCTACTTCTGTTTTGTTTCGAAATAGAAGTAGAAGCAGCACCTAAAACGGTTAATGATTGTATTAAAGAAGCTGATTGTGAACCATCTGAAGAGAAACCGATAGATAAGGACAAGGAATCATCCAAACTTGTAAATGAAAAAGCAGAAACAACACCTCTATGGTTAAATTTTATCAAACTAATTATTGTTTTATTTCTGATTTTAGGTTTAATCTATGCTTTTTTAAAGTTTTTAAAAAAGAAGAACGCTATGTTTCATCAAGTAAAGGCGTTAGAAAACCTCGGTGGCATATCGGTAGGACAAAATAAATCACTACAAATTGTACGGGTTGGTAGTAAATTTTATTTAATTGGAGTTGGCGATAATGTTGAGCTGCTTCAAGAAATCGATGATGATACACTTATCGGGGAATTAGCGAAAGATGATGCAATGGACACCATCCCTTTTGCTTTATTTCGAAAAAAGAAAGATCAAAAAGGAGAACAACAGCAAAACACAAATACAACGACAGCTTTTAAGAAGCAGTTTATGAATGAACTGGACAAACTAAAGGAGAACCGTAATAAAATGATTCAGGAGTACAAACAGAAGGAAGATCAAAATGAATGAATTTGTAGATATGTTTTCCAGTTCTGATCCAGAAAATATATCGATATCGGTAAAGCTTATTTTATTATTAACTGTTCTGACCTTAGCTCCTAGTATATTAATCTTAATGACAAGCTTTACGAGAATTATTATCGTCTTATCGTTTGTTCGTACGTCACTTGCGACTCAGCAAATGCCGCCGAATCAAGTACTAATAGGCTTAGCTTTATTTCTTACCTTCTTTATTATGGCACCGATATTTAATGAGGTTTATGAGCAGTCATTACAGCCGTTATTTGCAGAGGAAATTACACTAGATGAGGCGTATGAAGAAGCGAGCATTCCGATTAAAGAGTTTATGGCAGAGCATACCAGGCAAAAGGATTTAGCACTATTTATGAATTATGCTGAACTGGAGCGTCCAGAGACAGTGGAAGATATTCCCTTAACTACCTTAGTTCCTGCATTTGCCATTAGTGAGCTGAAAACAGCGTTTCAAATGGGATTTATGATCTTTGTTCCGTTTTTGATTATTGATATGGCTGTTGCCAGTGTATTGATGTCAATGGGGATGATGATGCTTCCTCCAGTTATGATATCCTTGCCTTTTAAAATCTTGTTGTTTGTTCTCGTAGATGGCTGGTATTTAATTACACATTCATTGCTTGATAGCTTTTAACCAATCATTCTCTAAAGCTATTCATCTTTTATTCTGTCCTCTTCGAGAATCGCGCAAGGAAGTTTATTATTAGCTTGCTGATTAGACGGTAGCTGAACCTTAGCCATAGAAAGAAGGAGGCTGTTGTAATATGAGCAGTGAGTTTGTATTAACTCTTGCAGAAAAAGGTGTATATACCATTCTATTGGTCACAGGGCCTTTACTAATACTCGCATTAGGTGTCGGCCTTTTAGTCAGCATTTTTCAGGCGACAACACAAATCCAAGAGCAGACATTGGCGTTTATCCCTAAAATTGTTGCTGTACTAATTGGATTAGTTGTTTTTGGACCTTGGATGCTGTCCGTACTCGTAGAATTTACTTCCGATCTGTTTCAAAATATAAATCAGTTTGTAGGGTAAATGATGTTAGAAATAATAAATATAAATAGCATTCCTGTATTTTTACTTGTTTTTGTAAGAGTGTTGGCGTTTTTCATCGTAATGCCACTTTTTTCTTACCGTACCATTCCAACACCTTTTAAAATAGGGATTAGTTTTTTCCTGGCATATCTATTGTTTTATACGGTTGACGCACCAACCTTAACAATAGATTTAACTTATTTGCTATTGGTGTTTAAAGAAGTTTTAATAGGACTATTAATCGGTTTAATGGCTTATATTATTTTATCAGCTGTGCAAATCGCCGGAGGCTTCATTGATTTTCAAATGGGATTTGCCATCGCCAATGTGATTGACCCACAAACTGGAGCGCAAAGTCCGTTAACCGGGCAATATTTCTATATTATTGCGCTACTATTTTTATTATCGGTAAATGGTCATCATATTTTAATAGATGGGATCGTAAATAGCTATCAATTTATTCCAATCGACCAATTCCTGCCTTTACAAGATGAATCGATTGTGAATTACATTATCGATAGTTTTAATCATATGTTTCTGATTGCTTTTCAAATTGCAATCCCAATTGTTGGCTGTCTATTTCTAGTTGATGTAGCTTTAGGCATTATTGCAAGAACCGTACCGCAATTAAATGTATTTGTTGTTGGTTTGCCTCTAAAAATAATGGTTAGTTTTATTGTGTTGTTGTTTTTTATGAGTTTATACGTCATTTTAGTTAAAAACTTATTTGAAATTATGTTTGATACTATTCGTACGCTAATGCAGTTATTCGGAGGTGGCTAACTTGCAACTTAAGATGAATTTGCAGTTTTTTGCAGGTGAGAAAACAGAAAGGGCTACTCCGAAAAAACGTCAAGATGAACGAAAAAAAGGGAAGGTTGCCAAAAGTCAAGACGTTAATACAGCTTTTTTACTGTTGTTTACGTTTATCATATTATTTTCGTTTGGAAATTTCATGAAGGAAACGATGACTTCCTTATATAAACATACATTTACAGAATTTATCCATTGGGAAGTAACAGAAAAAACCGTTCAGCAAATTTTTTCAGGAGCTACGCTGGAAGTAGCTAAAATGTTAGCTCCTATAATGATCATAGCCATTATTGCAGCATTAGCGGCAAATTTTTTGCAAATTGGCTTCTTATTTACAACAGAACCACTTAAATTTGACTTGAAGAAGATTGACCCGATCCAAGGAGCAAAACGGATTTTTTCTATTCGTGCACTTGTTGAGCTTCTAAAGTCATTATTAAAAATCGTAAGTATTGGTGTAGCGACGTTTGCCGTTATTTGGTTTTATAAAGATGATATGATGATGACGGCCTTCAAAACCCCTGAAGCGTCATTAGGTTTTTTCGGGAAAGTAACGATCACTATGGGAATAACAGTGATTATTTTATTATTGTTTTTAGCTGTATTTGATTATGCTTATCAACGATACGATTACGAGAAAAATATGAGAATGTCAAAGCAAGATATAAAAGATGAATATAAGAATATGGAAGGAGACCCACTCATTAAATCAAAGATAAAAGAAAGACAAAGACAAATGGCAACACGCAGAATGATGAGTGAAGTTCCTCATGCAGATGTTATCATTACAAACCCTACGCATATTGCAATTGCTATTAAGTATGATGAGGAAAAAGCTTCTGCACCATATGTTGTCGCTAAAGGGGTAGACGATGTCGCTCAAAAGATAAAAGAAATCGCCAAAAAAAATGACATCATCATGGTGGAAAATAAACCTTTAGCGCGCTCTTTATATCGAGCAATAGATGTTGGTGATATGATACCTGAAGTATTTTTTCAGGCGGTTGCCGAAATATTGGCATATGTATATAAGTTAGAGAAAAAAGTTTAAGCAATAAGGAGAGACCCCGATGAAAGCAAGAGACCTATCCGTACTATTAGGCGTCATTTTAATTATTATTATGTTAATTGTTCCATTGCCTGGATGGCTGTTAAGTGTATTAATACTTTGCAATATCTCATTAGCTCTCATCGTTATCTTAGTTTCGATGAACACACATGAAGCACTGCAATTTTCCGTCTTTCCTACCCTGTTATTATTACTAACTTTATTTCGCTTAGGATTAAATGTTTCCACAACAAGGTCGATTTTATCAGAAGCTGATGCCGGCGGTGTTGTCGACACGTTTGGCTCCTTTGTAATTGGGGGTAATCCATTAGTTGGTTTTGTCGTTTTCGTTATTTTAGTCATTATCCAATTTCTCGTTATTACAAAAGGAGCTGAACGTGTTTCCGAAGTGGCTGCTCGTTTTACATTAGACGCTATGCCTGGAAAACAGATGAGTATCGATGCAGATTTAAATGCAGGCTTAATTTCGGAACAACAGGCAAAAAAACGGCGAGAAAAAGTTGAAAAGGAAGCAGACTTTCACGGATCCATGGATGGGGCGAGTAAATTTGTTAAAGGGGATGCAATTGCCGGAATCATTATCGTTCTTATCAATATTGTTTTTGGTTTAATTATCGGTATGGTACAAATGGACATGTCTTTCCAAGAAGCCATTAATACGTTTATGCGTCTTACGGTTGGTGACGGATTAGTAAGTCAAATTCCAGCATTATTAATCTCTACTGCCACCGGTATTGTCGTAACAAGAACTGCTGGAGAAGGAAATCTGGGAGAAGACGTTTCAGGACAATTGTTGCAATATCCGAAGCTATTATTCATTGCTGCAGGAACCATATTTTTACTTGGCTTAACACCAATTAATTTCTTTTTAACTACGATTATTGCCGGACTATTAGCATTGAGCGGCTATCTCTTATTAAAGCAAACGCAGGTAGTAGAGGAGCCAACAGATGAGGAGAACGATCAAACCGAAAGTGAAGTAATGAAATCTCCGGAGAATGTTGTCCATTTGTTAAATTTGGACCCAATTGAATTTGAGTTCGGTTATTCATTGATTCCGTTAGCAGATGCCAATCAAGGCGGAGATTTGCTCGATCGGATTGTGATGATTCGTAGACAGTTAGCCATTGAATTAGGTATTGTCATTCCAGTCGTTCGGATTCGTGATAATATTCAACTGCAACCAAACGAATATCGCTTAAAAATAAAAGGGAATGAAGTTGCATCTGGTGAGCTGCTTCTTGATCATTATTTAGCAATGGCACCAGATATAGAAGATGACGACTTGGAAGGAATCGACACGAACGAACCTGCATTTGGCTTACCTGCAAAATGGATAACAGAAGAGTTAAAAGATGAAGCAGAATTATCGGGCTATACGGTGGTTGATCCTCCATCTGTCGTATCCACACATTTAACGGAAACGATTAAAAAACATGCGCATGAGCTCTTAGGCCGAGAAGAAACGAAGCAATTAATTGATCATCTAAAAGAAAGCTATCCAATATTAGTAGAGGAAGTTACTCCAGAACCATTATCCATAGGTGATATTCAGAAAGTGTTGGCAAAGTTATTAAAAGAAAGAGTATCTATTCGTAATTTGCCGATTATCTTTGAAATACTTGCTGACTTTGCTAAATTAACAAACGATACGGATTTGCTTACGGAATATGTTCGTCAAGCACTCTCTAGCCAAATTACAAAGCAGTACACAGAGGATAATCAATCCCTAAAAGTAGTCACTTTATCACCAAAAGCTGAAAAAGCAATAGCTGAAAGTATTCAACAGACAGAGCACGGTAGTTTTTTATCGATGGATCCGGAATTACAACAACAGTTAATCAAACAGATGAAGGAAGAAGTAGAACGGCTGACGCTTCAAGAGGAAACAGCAATTTTATTATGCTCACCCGCTGTTCGCATGTATGTAAGACAGTTGTTAGACCGCTTTTTACCAAATGTTGTTGTCCTATCCTATAATGAACTGGAGCCTGATGTTCAGGTACAAAGTGTCGGGGTGGTGAATATCGCATGAAGGTGAAGAAATATATTGCCGATTCAATGCCGGAAGCAATGAAACAAATTCGGAAAGAACTCGGAACAGAAGCTGTTATATTACAAACGAGAAATATTAAAAGAGGCCGGTTTTTCGGACTGTTAAAAAAACAGCAAATTGAAGTCGTAGCTGTGAAAGATCCACAACCAGTAGTACCGAAAAAACAAGTGGTAACAGAAGATAAAGGATTACATAAGAATCAGATGGTGAAACCGACAGAAAATAGTAATCTGTTGAAGGAATTAGAGCAGGTAAAACAGCTTCTACATCAATCTGCCATTGAAACAATTACATATCCGGCTGATTATCAGCTGGTCTACCACTACTTACTGGATCAAGAAGTAGAGCAGCAGCTTGCGGCAAGCATTATCGAAGCTGTCATTGAATATCAGCAAAATAAGCAGCAAATGAATCGTCCATTCATTGTAAAACAAGTAGAAGAGGAAATAACGAAGCGACTGGAGAGGGTATCGTTTCAAGGTCTAACCTATAAAAATAAGCTTGTATATTTCGTCGGGCCAACTGGTGTTGGTAAAACGACAACAATTGCCAAAGTAGCAGCTAAAAGTAAGCTTGAGGACCGTAAGCGAGTGGCTTTAATAACGGCTGACACGTATCGGATAGCAGCAGTTGAGCAGCTAAAGACATATGCTGATATATTACAGGTGCCAATTGAAGTCGTGTATACGAGAGCGGATTTTGAAGAAGCAATTAAAAAGTTCTCGGCATATGATGTCGTATTTATTGACACAGCTGGGCGTAATTTTCGTGAAGAAATGTATGTAAAACAGCTGCAGGCTGATATTGGTATTGGAAGATCAGAGGGTGCAGATACGTATTTAGTGCTTTCCTTAACTGCAAAGCCTAAAGATATAACTGATATTTTTGATCGATTTAAACCGCTAAACATTACAGAGGTTATTTTCACCAAGATGGATGAAACGAGTCAGTTTGGCAGTATGTTGAATATCGCATTAAGGAAAAATATAGGTGTTGCTTATATCTCGAATGGACAAGACGTCCCGGAACATTTACTCAATCCCTCTTCACAGCTACTAGCGACATATGTAATGAGGGATGCTTATGAAAAATGACCAAGCATCTGGATTAAGAAGAAGGTTACATCCAGCATTAAGTAAACAAAAACATGCCAAAAC
The DNA here is from genome assembly GCF_900162615.1 of Virgibacillus proomii. Lineage (NCBI taxonomy): Bacteria > Bacillati > Bacillota > Bacilli > Caryophanales > Bacillaceae > Virgibacillus > Virgibacillus proomii. The sequence goes on from NZ_FUFN01000010.1 coordinate 1,830,705, forward strand.
AGTCGCTGTGATTAGTGGCAAAGGTGGTGTCGGTAAGTCAAATATAACCCTAAATCTCTCACTTGAATTATTAAATCAAAAGAAACGTGTACTCATCATCGATATGGATATTGGAATGGGGAATATTGACATTTTATTAGGCTTACAGGTACAAAAAACAATTATCGATATGTTTGAGCGTCATCTTTCTATTCAAGAAATTATTGAAACAGGCCCAAATAATCTTCATTATGTGGCAGCTGGTTCCGGTTTATCGAATATTTTTTCCATGAATCAAGCAACAAAAGATTTTTTCTTTCAACAATATCAAACAATCATTCCAACATATGACTATATTATTTTTGATATGGGTGCAGGAATTACCCAAGATACATTAACGTTTATTTTGGCTGCGGATGAATGTATCGTTATTACAACACCTGAACCAACTTCTATTACGGATGGATACAGCATGATTAAGCACATTGTTTCCTACAATCCTTCGCTCCCGATTCAAGTGATCATGAATCGAAGCCAATCGGAGGCACAAGGAAGGAAGTCTTTGGAACGGTTTCAAGCGGTAGTTCGTCAATTTTTACAATTAGAAATAAAGCTCTTAGGTAGTTTACCTGAAGATAAAGCAGTGACGAAAGCAGTCATTAGACAAACACCCTTTATTTTCCTTTATGAGCGAGCACCGATTACAAAAGCAATCAAACGACTTGTACTTACGTATATGGAGCAAGCATGTGGAGCAGAACAGACAAACGTTTCATCCTTTTTAAACAAACTAAAACAATTATGGACAGAGAGGTAAAGAAAGATGAACCCAATTCGTGTCATTGTAATTGATGATTCAGCCTTTATGCGAAAAGTAATTTCCGATTTATTAACAAGTGACCCTCGCATAGAAGTTATTGCAACAGCTAGAAATGGTCAAGATGGATTAGAAAAAATCAAGCAACTGAATCCAGATGTAGTGACATTAGATATTCACATGCCAGTAATGGATGGAATAACAGCATTAAAAGAGCTGATGCAATCTCATCCTACTCCAGTTGTCATGCTTTCAAGCGCTACGGAGGACGCATCGTTTAAAACCATCCAGGCTATTTCAAGTGGTGCAGTAGATTTTATTGCCAAGCCGTCGGGCGCTATTTCCATCGATATTGCTACGATGAAACAGGAAATTATTGACAAAGTTGTGACTGCTTCACAAGTTAGTCTGCCATTACAGCAAAAGGAGATTGTCAAGCAGCCATCAACTTTAGTAAAGCAAACTAATCCCGCAGTTAAACATAAGCAAACGATTGTAGCTATTGGGACTTCTACCGGAGGACCACGTGCACTTGAACATATTATCCAGCGTTTACCAAAAAATCTAGCAGCATCTGTTTTAGTTGTACAACACATGCCAGCTGGTTTTACGAAGTCATTAGCCCAACGGCTTAATCAAAAAGCTGCTTTATTGGTAAAGGAAGCAGAGGATGGGGAGCTACTAGAAAACGGTGTTATCTATATCGCACCAGGTGGTTTTCACATGAAAGTGAAACAAGTTGGAACCTCTTTGTTTATTGATTTAACGACAGAAGCTGCTTTACGTGGACATCGGCCTTCTGTTGACATGCTATTTACTTCATTGGCTCAGGTAAAAGAAGTGAATAAGATTGCGGTTGTATTAACAGGTATGGGGAATGATGGAGCGAATGGCATTAAAGAACTAAAGAAAATGGATCAGCATACCTATGTTATCGCCGAATCAGAAGAAACTGCAATCGTTTATGGCATGCCAAAAGCTGCTGTTCGAACAAATTACGTGAATAAGCAAGCACCTTTAGGCGAAATGAGTAATTTAATAACAAATTTAGTATAAATGGAGGGATACGAAATGGATACATCAGGCTATTTAAGTATTTTTATTGATGAGAGTAATGAGCATTTAGAAGTCTTGTATAATCAATTACTAGCCTTAGAAAAAAATCCGGACGAAAAAGCAATCATTGAAGAGATCTTTCGAGCGGCTCATACGCTAAAGGGAATGTCTGCAACAATGGGCTTTAATGACTTAGCCAATCTTACACATAAATTAGAAAATGTGTTTGATGCGATTAAAGAAGGAAAAATTTCCGTAAATACGGAAATGATGGATGTACTATTTGCTTCCGTTGACCATTTAAATGAAATGGTTGAAGATATTGCACAAGGTGGAGATGGAAGCAGGGACGTTAGCGATGCTGTTGAACAATTAAAACAGCTTGAACAGGGGGAGTCTGTTCCATCAGCAAAAGAACAAACCAAACCAGCAACCGATTCAGCAGAACATCCACATAAAGTAAGTAATATAGATGAATTTGCTATTACTATTTTAAATGAATCAACAGAACGTGGATATTTTAATTATGAAATTACGGTAACGCTAAGAGAAGACTGTTTATTAAGAGGCGCTCGTGCTTTCATGATTTTTGAAGTATTAGAAAAGCTTGGAGAAATTATAAAGTCGGATCCGTCTGTCACAGAGATCGAGGAAGAACAATTTGACCGATCATTTTCTCTTTTATTTATTACCAAGCATCCAGAGGACTTAGTAAAACAAAACATCGAAAAGGTTTCTGAGATTGAATCCGTGGAGATATATCCTTTTTCAACGAACCAGCTTGATAAAAGTGAAGCAGAAAGTGAAACGAAAAAAATACCAAAAGAAAATCAACAAACAAAGTCACCAAAGAAAAAACAACACAACCAAGCAAATTCACATAGTGTTGTTAATAAAACTATCCGCGTAAATATCGATAGACTGGATGTATTAATGAATCTATTTGAAGAGTTAGTTGTCGATCGTGGCAGATTAGAGCAACTAGCTTCTGATTTGGATAATAAAGATTTACAAGACACCGTAGAACATATGTCGCGGGTATCGAGTGACTTGCAATCTATTATTTTAACCATGCGAATGGTACCTATTGAACAAGTGTTTAATCGTTTTCCAAGAATGATTCGTCAAGTAGCTCGTGATCTAAATAAAAAAGTAGAAGTAGAAATTATTGGTGCAGAAACAGAATTAGATCGTACGGTTATTGATGAAATTGGCGATCCACTAGTACATCTAATTCGTAACGCAATGGATCATGGGATCGAATCTCCAGAAGAACGTATGAACAAAGGAAAGCCAGAACAAGGAACATTAAAACTAGAGGCATATCATAGCGGAAATCATGTTTTTATAGAAATTAAAGATGATGGAGCGGGAATTAGCAGAGAGAAGGTTCTAAAAAAAGCAATTGCAAAAGGCATTCTTTCTGAGAGTCAGGCAGAAATTTTAACCGATCAGCAAGTATTTGATCTGATCATGTCCAGTGGCTTTTCTACTGCAGATCAAGTCTCTGATTTATCTGGTAGAGGCGTTGGCTTAGATGTCGTTAAAAACACCATTGAATCTTTAGGTGGAAGAATTTCCATTGATTCAAAACCAGATCAAGGTTCTATTTTCTCGATTCAATTGCCACTGACGCTTTCAATCATTTCCGTATTACTTATTGAGTTACAAAAAGAAAAGTATGCAATCCCATTATCATCCATTATTGAAACTGCAATTGTGCATAAAGATGATATTATGCATGCACATCATACGAAAGTGATTGATTTTCGTGGTACGGTTGTTCCATTAGCATTTTTAAATGAAATTTTTGCTGTACCGATCAACGAGGAAGCGCCATCAAGCGACTATTTGTCCATTGTTATCGTGAAAAAGGGCAATAAATTAACCGGATTAGTAGTTGATTCGTTTATTGGACAGCAAGAAGTTGTTTTAAAATCATTGGGAAGCTATTTAACAGAAACATTTGCTATTTCTGGAGCAACCATACTTGGCGACGGTGAAGTAGCATTAATTATTGATAGCAATGCACTCATTAAATAACTAATAATATTGGAGGAAAAAACGATGGAAAATAACGCAACGACTAGCAGAAAAGTAATCGTATTTCAGCTTGGAGATGAGGAATACGCAGTATCCGTACAGCAAGTAGGATCAATTGAAAGAATGATTCCAATTACTAGAGTTCCGCAGACGGCAGATTTTGTTAAAGGAGTAATTAATTTAAGAGGAGTAGTAACTCCGGTTATTGATTTGCGTCTCCGTTTTGGTATGGAGAAAACGGCTTACAATGATTCTACCCGCATCATTATCGTCTTTGTAGATGAGATGGAGGTAGGGCTGATCGTAGATGCTGCGAATGATGTGATTGACATTCCTGAATCAGAAATTGAACCTACTCCAGAGGTTATTGGTACTGTTGAGGCAAAATACATTGATGGTGTAGCGAAGTTGGATAATCGCTTATTGATTTTACTAAATATGCAAAAGGTTTTAACCGAAGAAGAAATTCAAGAGTTAAAATCGGTAGAAGGATAAATATGTATGGATGTTACAAAATTAACGCAAATGCAAAAAGATGTGTTGCGTGAGATTGGTAATATTGGAGCTGGAAATGCGGCGACTTCCATGTCAAAACTATTAAATAGAAAAGTAGAAATGGAAGTGCCTGCTGTTAAAATCGTAAGTTATGATGAAATGATGGAGCTAATAGGGGGACCGGAAGCAATCATCGTTGCTTTGTTATTTCAAATAAAAGGAGATGCACCAGGAACAGTTTACTTCATTTTATCCATAGAGGAAGCGAATGCTCTAATCAAGGAGATAACGCAAAATAGTGAACTTAAACTTACAAATACGGCAGATAATGAACTGGCGGCATCTGTGTTGCAAGAGGCTGGAAATATTTTGACGGGTGCTTATCTATCTGCATTGGCGGATTTTACGAATATGAACCTGCAGCCTTCTATACCTTATTTAAGTGTTGACATGGCAGCGGCTATTTTAACAGTAGGATTACTAGAAATATCCCAGGTTACAGATTACGCCTTAATTATCGATACGAAGATTCATCCTTCTTATCTAACAAATAAAATTAAAGGTAATTTTTTATTTATCCCTAATCCGGATTCGTTTACTAAAATATTTCAAGCGTTAGGAATTAATGATCATGACTAAAACAACATCATCGATTATTAGGGTGGGTATTGCTGATTTAAATATAGTTAAGGCTCCGCAAAAAATACGCACAGCAGGATTAGGATCATGTGTAGGTGTTGTTATTTATGATGAACGTAAACAAATTGCAGGACTTTCTCATGTACTTTTGCCAAATTCAAAACTAGCAAGACAGCCAGATTTTAATATGTATAAGTACGCAGATACAGCTATTCCTTATTTAGTAGACCGTCTTTTTAAAGCAGGCGCGAGAAAAGGTATGCTCAAAGCAAAAGTGGCAGGTGGAGCACAGATGTTTCAGTTCTCCAATGGTTCAGATATCATGCGAATTGGACCGCGTAATGTCGAAGCTGTTTTAGAGCAGCTTAAACAGCTATCGATTCCCATTATTGCTTCTGACGTAGGAGGAAATGCTGGACGAACAATTGAATTTGATCCAGAAACAAGTCAATTGAAAATCAGGACGGTAAATAAGGGTGATACCTTCATATAAAAGGATTAGCTTATTGTAATAAGGGGTGAACAAAGATGAAAGTGAATCCATCTCCACATGAACAAGAGCTGTGGGATAGTTGGTTAAACAACAATGATATGGATGCTGCAAATGAGTTAATTGAAAAGTATATGTATCTAGTCAGTTTTCATGTGGAGAGAATCGCAAGCCACTTACCAAATAGCGTGATGAAAAGTGATGTGAAAAGCTTTGCGTTAATGGGACTTTATGATGCATTAAAAAAATTTGATCCAACGAGAGACTTTAAGTTTGACACATACGCTTCTTTTCGTATCAAAGGCGCAATTATTGATGGTTTACGCAGAGAGGATTGGCTACCTCGCTCCTTACGAGAAAAAACAAAAAAAGTTGAAAAAATAGCTCATCAGCTTGAACAACAAAATCAACAAATACCGAGTGCCGCTGAAATTGCCAGGCATGCAGGTATGACGGTTAAAGAGGTGGAGAGTGCGATGTGTGATTCTCTTTTTGCAAATGTATTATCGATAGAAGAAAAACCTAGTGATCCGAAAATGAAATTAAAAGAAGGAATAGGTTATTCGATACCAGATGAGAAATCGCTTGCTCCAGAAGAACAAATATTAAATAATGAATTGAAAGAAGAATTAATAGAAGGAATAAAAAAGTTGAATAAAAATGAGCAGCTCGTAATAAGTCTTTTCTATCACGATGAATTAACATTAACAGAAATTGGGGAGGTTCTAGGATTAACTACATCACGAATATCACAAATTCATAAAAAATCCATTTTAAAACTTCGTCATTCCTTGAATAAAATTCAAGTTCTTTCCTAATATTTGTGATTCTGCAATGGTTTCTCATTTTCTAGTTAGGTGATATTAGCTAGAATAGAAGGGCGGAACATATGTTATGGGTCAATTACAATTAGAAGAAGTGTTAACCGTTACGGTTGCAAAAGATAAAATGCTCGCGCAAATTGATGTAAAAGAAGGTCAAGATCTTTCAAATGTGGAATTAACAGATGAATCGCTTCGTCAGCTACTAGCCCAACATCATATCAAATATGGAATTATGGATGAAGCAATAACGCACTTTATTCAACGTCCAACTATGGATGTGTTTCCATTAACTATTGCACGGGGGAAGCAGCCGGAGCATGGTAAGGATGGAAAAGTCGAGTATGTTTCAGATTTCTCCACAGAGATAAATCGTGATCAACAATGGAATTTTCGCGATGTCATGCGAATTCCTTCCGTTAAAAAAGGAGAGAAAATAGCTACGGTTAAGCCCCCAACAAAAGGGACACCGGGTTACATGGTAAATGGTAAGATGATTGCAGCTCGTCCAGGTCGTCCCGCTTTAATAAAAGCGGGTAAGAATGTGGTTTTTAAAGAAGAAAATCAAACTTTTTACGCCGTATCAGAAGGGCAATTAAGCATTAGAGGGAAGTTAATCCAAATACAACCTGTTTTTGAAATTCATGAAACACTTTCTATGAAAAAAGGAAACTTAGATTTTGTAGGAACTATTATTATCCGCGGAGATGTTCCTGCAGGTTATAGTGTAAAAGCAGGTGGAGACATCAAAATATTTGGGATGGTGGAGGCTGCAACCATATCTGCTGGTGGTTCCGTTCATGTATCAGAAGGTTTAGCTGGACAGGGAAAGGGAACAATTGAAGCTGGGGAGTCTATTCAAATTGGCTATATCAATCAAGGTAATGTAATTGCAGAAAAAGATTTATATGTAGAGAATTCCATCATTCATAGTATTTGTACGATAAAGGGGCATGTTTTTTGCCAAAAAGGAAGTATAATTGGTGGTACGCTATCTGTGGGAAAAATGGCAGAAGCAAAAGATGTGGGAAATCGACTAAGTACGAAAACGGAAATTATTTTTGGACTGAATCAATTAGTGGAGCAACAAAAAAACAAGTTGCTTACTAAAAAGCAGGACTTGGAAGCGATATTGGCGAAATTAACTTTATTAGGCGAGAAGCTGAAGGCAAATAAAAAAACAGATGATCCTAAATTAAGAATTACAGCGCTTCGCCAAAAACATTCATGGAGTAAGACAAAGGCTGAATTGGAAGAGGTCGAACAAGCTGTGAATGAGCTTAATTCCTATTTAGGAAGTGAACAGGAAGCGGAACTTATTGTTAGAAATTATTTGTATTCAAATGTTACGGTTGCCTTTGGTAAATATCGCCGGGTGATTAAAGCAGATCATCATTATGTTAAAATGCATTTAGTTGACAACGAAATTGTCATACATCCTTTGTCCCGCATGTAAGGATCGGTATTTCTCTTATCTCAAATGTCCTTTATGACCCCCTGACGACATGGTGAGAGAAACATCTCTTAAATGCCCGATTTGTTTAAAGACCTTTAGGTGTCATACCCTTGCGGTACTAACATTCAAGGAGAAAAGCATTCCTTGACTGAAGTTCACTTTATTTGATTGTAAAGGAAGTGATCTAGTGGGGTGGAAATCGGTTGAAATGCAGGTAGCTCTTCCACGTTCTCAGGACGCCGGAAAGCTTCAGCAGCAATTGTTAAGACAAGGCCAAGATTTTCAAGCTTCCCTTACTCAACATCAGCTGCTTCAGGAAGAATTAAAGCGCAAGCAAGTAGCGGAAACCGAACAATTATATCGATCTAAATGGGAGGGGGAAGCTGATAAAAACACCTCTGAGAAGTTTCCTAATAAGCGAAAAGACAATAAGAAAAAATTACAAAAATATCAACATCCGTATTTAGGAAAACAGATTGATTTTAACGGGTAGAGAGGGATTTTTCATGACATCTTTTTTACTGTTGATTAGTTTTTTATTGCATATCATTTCATTTTCGGCTATTTATCAGCTTAAACAAGTAAAACAACACCACCAATCGAACACAACTGATTCTAATATTGGAGCGTTATTTGAATCATATTTAGCGGAATTTAAAGAGGAAAATAACCGCCTGCAACAGGCGCTTAAACAAACGAACCATGCGCAATTAGAGCCCGATAGCGAAGGAAACATGGAAGAGATCGCAAGCACCATAGTGGAAAATGTCCCAATGGTTGATGACAGCAAAGAGGACAAAGTAGTTACATCACTAAAAGCAAACATACTACAGCTTTATAGTAAAGGACTCTCTCCAGGGGAGATCGCCAAGCAGTTAAATTGCGGTAAAACAGAAGCGGAACTAATTATTAAGTTACATCAACAATAAATGTTATATGTTAGAAAAACTTGGTTTGTCGCCAAGTCTTGATGACGAAAGCTATCGTTTTTCTTATATGATAAAGTGAAACTTCATTCAGTAGGAATTTGCTTCCCTCTCCTACTGAATATAAGTTGAACTAATTGGGCATTTAGGTGCCGTTTCTTCCACTTTTGACCCCTTGTATCAACTCAAGCTCTTGAAGCAGGAGTCTTACGGCACCTTACATGCGGGATAAAGTGAAACTTCATTCCGTGGAATGCTTTTTACACGGAATGTTAGTTAAACCAATCGGGCATTTAGGTGCCGTTTTCTACCACTTGACCCTTTTGTATCAATTCAGGACTTGAAGTGGGAAACTTACGGCACCTTACATGCGGGACAAAGCCTAAAGTTTTATACTTTTCTATAATGTAAAAAGAATTTTTTTTGATAAAACTGTATATTATATAATTATACTTGATTCCTTCTATTTGTTATGATATATTATCTTGTGGTGTGAATACAATATTTTTCGCATGAGAGCGTTAGTTTGTAAATTACACACGCTTAGGGATTTGTAAATGTGGTGCCGTAATTAAGTTATGGTCTTTTTACAAAGAGGATCTAAGCGGAGGATAAAAACCATTAGGAGGAATTTTTAATGTCAGCTATTTCAATGAAACAGCTACTTGAAGCTGGTGTACATTTTGGTCATCAGACTCGTCGCTGGAATCCGAAGATGAAAAAATACATCTTCACAGAGCGTAATGGAATTTATATCATCGACCTGCAAAAAACAGTGAAAAAGGTAGATGAAGCATACAATTACGTGAAGGAAGTTGTAGCAAACGGAGGTACCATCCTTTTCGTAGGTACCAAAAAACAAGCACAGGAATCAGTACGTGAAGAAGCGATTCGCTCCGGTATGTTCTATGTAAATCAACGCTGGTTAGGTGGTACACTTACTAACTTCCAAACGATTCGCAAACGTATCAATCGTTTAAAAGACATTGAGCGTATGGAAGAAGACGGTACATTCGACGTATTACCGAAGAAAGAAGTTATGAACCTGCTAAAAGAAAAAGATCGTTTAGTGAAATTCCTTGGCGGGATTAAAGAAATGAATAAGCTTCCAGATGCGTTGTTTGTTATTGACCCACGTAAAGAACGAATTGCAATTGCTGAAGCTCATAAATTAAATATTCCAATTATCGGAATTGTAGATACAAACTGTGATCCGGATGAAATTGATTATGTAATCCCTGCAAATGATGATGCAATTCGTGCTGTAAAACTTTTGACTTCAAAAATGGCAGATGCTATTTTAGAGGTAAAACAAGGCGAAGAAATGGAAGAAGTTCCAGCAGAAGCAGAAAAAGAAGAACCTAAAGCAGAAAAAGAAGCTGAAGCAGCTACTGAAACAAAACAAGATTAATCATCAATTAAAGGTGAGGGTGATAAGAGGATGAGAGCCTTTTATCACCTTTTTTAAAGAAAAACGTATTCGTGTCAAGGAGGATTTTAAATGGCTATTACTGCAAAAATGGTTAAAGAATTACGTGAAAAAACAGGCGCAGGCATGATGGATTGTAAAAAAGCGCTACAAGAAACAGATGGGAACATGGATGCTGCTATCGATTATTTACGAGAAAAAGGACTTTCTAAAGCAGCTAAGAAAGCTGATCGCATTGCGGCTGAAGGTTCAACCTATATTAAAACGGAAGGTAACACGGCTGTTTTACTAGAAGTAAATTGTGAAACAGATTTTGTAACGAAAAATGATCAATTTAAACAACTGCTTGTTCAACTTGCTGATCATTTGCTTCAGAAAAAACCGGAAACTGTTGAAGAAGCACTTCAACAAACAATGGCGGAAACGGGTGACACAGTAGAAAATTACATCAAAGCTGCTGTTGCAAAAATCGGTGAAAAGTTATCACTTCGCCGCTTTACGATTTTAACAAAAACAGATAATGATACATTTGGCGAATACTTGCATATGGGTGGGCGCATCGGTGTACTTACACTGTTAGAAGGAACAACTGATAAAGAAGTGGCAAAAGATGTAGCCATGCATATAGCAGCTGTAAATCCGCGTTATATTTCTCGTGATCAAGTGGCTGAAGAAGAAGTAAATCATGAACGAGAAGTGCTAAAAGCGCAAGCATTAAATGAAGGAAAGCCCGAGCATATTGTAGAAAAAATGGTAGAAGGCCGTCTTGGCAAATTTTTTGAGGAAATTTGTTTATTGGAACAAAACTTTGTCAAAGATCCAGACCAAAAAGTGAAAAAGTATGTTTCTGATAAAGGTGCTTCTGTAAAATCATTTGCTCGTTATGAAGTAGGCGAAGGTATGGAAAAAAGAGAAGAAAACTTCGCAGATGAAGTAATGAGTCAAATCAAAAAGTAATGGTTGGTCATAGGGAGCAAGAAATTGTTCCCTATTTCTCCATACAGCTTTATACATTCACAATAAATAACTATCATTTTTCTATGGAGGTTACTATGACAACAGCTTGTTACCGTAGAATCGTACTTAAATTAAGTGGAGAAGCATTAAGTGGCAAAAATGGTTTTGGTATTGAACCAAAGGTCATTCAGTCGATCGCTAATCAGGTAAAAGAAGTAGCTGAATTAGGTGTAGAAATTGCAATTGTTGTTGGTGGAGGAAACATTTGGCGTGGTAAAATTGGTAGTGAAATGGGCATGGATCGAGCAACAGCAGATTATATGGGGATGCTAGCTACCATTATGAACGCTCTAGCACTGCAGGATGGGTTGGAGAATATCGGTATTCCAACAAGAGTGCAAACATCAATTGAAATGCGACAAGTAGCGGAGCCGTACATAAGGAGAAAAGCAATTCGTCATCTGGAGAAAAAGCGTGTAGTCATTTTTGCTGCAGGAACTGGAAATCCATTCTTTTCTACGGATACAACGGCAGCTTTACGTGCTGCAGAGATTGAAGCAGAAGTTATCCTCATGGCTAAAAACAATGTAGATGGAGTTTATACCGAAGATCCTAAGCTGAACAAGAATGCAACGAAGTATGATCAGCTTTCTTACATGGAAATGCTAAATGAAGGACTCGGTGTCATGGATTCAACAGCTTCAACCTTGTGCATGGATAACGATATTCCATTAGTCGTATTCTCAATTATGGAGGAAGGCAATATAAAACGAGTCGTACAAGGAGAAGTAATAGGAACGACGATAAGGGGGAAATAAATATGTCGGATGATATAATGAAACAAATGAAAGAAAAAATGGAACAAGCTGTTCAAGCATTTACTAAAAATTTGGCGACAATTAGAGCAGGAAGAGCAAATCCAAGTTTATTAGATAGTGTATTTGTCGAATATTACGGCACAAGTACACCATTAAATCAATTAGCATCCGTTTCTGCTCCGGAAGCCAGACTTCTTGTTATTACTCCATATGATAAAACAGCTATCTCAGATATTGAAAAAGCCATTCAAAAAGCAGATTTAGGGATTTCTCCGTCCAGTGATGGTAATGTGATTCGTATTAATATTCCGCCACTAACTGAAGAACGCCGTAAAGATTTAGTCAAAGTTGTCGGTAAATATGCAGAGGAATCACGTGTACAAGTAAGAAATCTCCGTCGTGAAGCAAATGATCAGTTGAAAAAAGAGGAAGGTCTACCGGAAGATGAACGAAGAGCTTTACAAGACGACGTTCAAAAAGCTACCGATAAGTACATTGAAAAAATCGATGAACTGGCAAAAAATAAAGAAAAAGAAATTATGGAAGTTTAACCTATTTCATATAAAATGAATAGAAAAAGCCCCTCTTTATTTAAGGGGGCTTTTGTTTTCTTAAGGAAAAATAGTATAATAAAACTTGATTTACGTGATATAATGGTGTTTAACTTAAGCATAAAATGTGCTTAAACATCATACGATGGATAGATGAAGAAACAGAAACGGTAAACAATATTCGGAGGACAAATTATGTCAATTAGACTTCCTTTCATAAAAAAGAAACAAAAAGAAACAATACAACTAATGGATAGTAAAAACGTTCCGAATCATATCGCCATTATTATGGATGGGAATGGTAGGTGGGCGAAAAAAAGGTCGCTCCCAAGAATTGCCGGTCATAAAGAGGGTGTTGATGCAGTTGTAAAAGCAGTTAGAGCAGCACACCAATTCAATGTTAAAATTTTAACCTTATATGCTTTTTCAACAGAAAATTGGAAAAGGCCCCAAAAAGAAATCGAATTTTTAATGAAACTGCCAAAGGAATTTTTACATATTCATTTACCAGAGCTAATGGAAAGAAATGTACGTATCCAAACAATCGGGGAATTTAATGCGTTACCAGCACATACAAAAGAAGCCGTTCAATATGCGATTGATAAAACAAAGAATAATGATGGATTATTACTGAACTTTGCATTAAACTATGGTAGTAGGTATGAAATTGTGCAAGCAATGAAACATATCGTGTCTGATATTAATGAAGCTAAGTTAACACTGGATGCAATTGATGAAACCGTCTTTTCTAAGTATCTATACACAAATGGACTTCATGATCCGGACTTATTAATACGAACAAGCGGGGAACAACGTTTGAGTAATTTTTTACTTTGGCAGATGGCCTATACGGAATTTTGGTTTACCGATGTGCTTTGGCCGGATTTTGATGAAGCAGTATTTAAACAAGCGATTGAAGAATACCAACAACGTCAACGCCGTTATGGCGGAATTTAAGGTGAGGATAATATGAAGCAACGGATTATAACAGCCATTGTTGCACTCATTATATTTGTCCCATTTGTTATTATTGGCGGTTTGCCATTTGAAATATTAGTATATATAATGGCGACTATCGGCTTTCTTGAGTTGATCAGGATGGGAAATATAGCTAAATACTCGATTCCATCCGTTATGGGAATTGTGTTATTATGGGTGTTAATGATGCAGGAGCATTCGGGAACTACTCCCTTTGCATGGCTGACGAAAACAGAGATAGTTATGCTTATAGTATTATTATTACTATCATATACCGTATTAGTAAAAAATAAATTTACATTTGATCACGCTGGTGTTGTTTTATTATCCGCTATCTATGTAGGCATGGGTTTTTATTATTTAATTTTGGCTAGAGAAGGTGAAAATGGCGGGGGATTAGCCACTATCCTGTATATATTTTTGCTTATCTGGTCGACAGATACAGGTGCTTATTTTGTTGGACGAGCATTTGGAAAACGGAAGCTTTGGCCAAAAATCAGTCCGAATAAAACAGTAGAGGGTGCAATAGGTGGCATCGTTATGGCGATCATTACGAGTATTATTTTTCAATTAATTCATCCAATTGAAGATACATTAATCGGTATGATTGGTGTAGCCATTATCGCTTCCGTATTTGGACAAATTGGTGACCTCGTAGAATCTGCATTCAAACGGCATTTTGGTGTGAAGGACTCTGGCAACGTGCTTCCTGGTCATGGAGGTATATTGGATCGGTTTGACAGTTTATTATTTGTATTACCGATTTTACACTTAGTAGGTTTTTTTAATTAAGCACATAATAAAATAATTAGTAGTGTAAACGGGTATCGTTTCCTGAACAATAAATAAACTTGGCTGTCTACTGACTTGTTATACTTAGAAATAATAATCTTTACAACATGGAAACATATTCTAAAGTTTTATCCCGCATGTAAGGTGCCGTAATACTCCCACTTCAAGAGTGTAGGAAATACGAAGAAATTAAACTGAGAGAAAACGGCACCTAAATGCCCGATTTGTTCAAGGATCTTTAGATCATGCCCTTGCGGTACTAACATTCAGTAGGAGATGGAAGAAAACTCCTACTGAATCAAGTCTCACTTTATACGTTTGAATGAACAACGAGATTCGATGCATCATTTTTTAGATGCTTTTTTAACATCGTCATAGCAATAAAAATTAACGAGAAATAAGTCTACATCCTATTAAAAGGAAGGTGTTCTTTTTGAATACGGTAATCGCGTTTATTTTCATGTTCGGTCTCCTCGTTTTTATCCATGAATGGGGTCATTTGATTTTTGCCAAACGAGCTGGTATGCTCGCACGAGAGTTTGCGATTGGTTTTGGACCTAAAGTATTTGCATTTACAAGAAACGAAACGGTGTATACAATTCGACTCCTTCCAATTGGCGGATATGTAAGAGTGGCCGGAGAAGACCCAGAAATTATTGATCTAAAGCCTGGTCATCATGTTGGGCTCGAATTTAATGAACAAGATGAGGTCATTAAAATCATCGTTAATCATAAATCAAAGCATCCCAATGCCCGCGTGATTGAAATAGAGGAAGCAGATTTAGATCATAAGCTGCAAATTGTAGGTTATGAAATTGATGAACAGGATGAAGAGTTACGGTTTAAGGTGCATCCAAAAGCCAAGTTTGTTATGGATGAACAAGAGACACAAATTGCACCTTATAATCGGCAATTTGCATCCAAATCCGTCGGTCAACGTGCTATGCAATTGTTTGCAGGTCCAATGATGAACTTTGTCCTGGCAATTGTCATCTTTTTAATACTGGGTGTTATTCAAGGAGTACCTGTGGAAGAAGCTAAAATGGGTGAAGTACAAGCGGATAGCCCAGCAGCTGAAGCGGGGATTAAAAACGGCGATGAGGTTGTAAAAATAGAGGGTCAGTCCATTTCGACATGGCAACAATTTACTACCATTGTTCGAGAAAACCCCGGTGAGGAGCTTGATCTAGTTGTTCTTCGTGAAGGGAAAGAAGTGCCGTTAACCGTTATTCCTGCAGAGGTTCCAGGAATGGAAGGACAAGAGCCATTTGGGCAAATTGGTGTCTATAAGGCCTTTGAGAAATCACTATTAGGAACAGTTTCCTATGGTTTTACGCAAACCTTTGAAACGACAAAGCTTATTTTAACGAACTTAGGAATGCTAATAACAGGTCAATTACCAATTGAAACATTATCCGGACCAGTCGGGATTTATGATGCAACGGATCAAATTGTTCAAACAGGATTTACTAATTTCCTGCTGTGGACAGCAATGTTAAGCATTAACTTAGGAATAGTAAATCTTGTTCCACTTCCTGCACTAGATGGGGGTCGATTATTATTTGTTGGTATTGAGGCCGTTCGTGGAAAGCCGATTGCGCCGGAAAAAGAAGGCTTGTTCCATTTTGTTGGTTTTGCCTTTTTAATGCTTTTAATGATTATCGTTACGTGGAATGATATTCAGCGCTTATTCCTTTAAATTGTATAAAGCTGCTGCATATCCACATGAATGGATCATTAGACTTTGGATGAAAGGCTAAAGACAATGGGCCGATTTTTAAAGCTTGGTTTCGCTTAAGAAAAGTGATTGTTTAAAACAACGAATTTACCTTAGCTTCAGTTAGATAATAGATTCTAATGTACGCCTAAGCAGTTTTAAAAATGGTATCCTTATCAACCCTTTAAGAAACAAGAATTTATTCAAATATATGGTTTTGGAGGTCTCTTCAACTAGTTTAGAGTCAAAAAGATTACCATACGGATAGTTTTATCTGTAAAACCCTTGTCATATGCCAAGAGACAGGGGTTTTATAGCATAAATAAGATCTAAATTTGATTAACGGTACAGGAGGAGAACAATGGATATAACAAAAAAAGAAAAAATGGATGTACTGTTAAAACAACTGCAGATGTCGGAAGATCAGTTAGTCTATTTTAAAGATAGCTACTTAAATAAATTGGAAATAGTAAAACATACAAAAACATGGCATTTTCACATTTGTACGAAAAAAGTGTTACCCTGTGAAGTTTATCAGCTGTTTAAACATCGCTTGCAAACATGCTTTCAAAAGATTGCGAATATTGATGTTTCGATTGAAACGACAGAAAAGACTTGTGATGAAGCTAATACGTTAAAATATTGGCAGGATTTCATTCATTCGGCTGCACAATTATCACCGGCATATAAGGACATGGTGTTAAACCAGACCCCAGAAGTTGACGGTAATAATATTATGTTAACTGCAAGAAATGAAGCAGAAGCATTAGCAGTTAAAAAACGCTTAGAAGAATCATTTAAACATTTCTGTGTAAAAGCGGGTTTGCCTAGATATGTAATTAAAATTGACGTTAGAACAGAGATCGAGGCTTTACAACGGTTTAAGCAACAAACAGCAGTTGAAGATCAGAAAATCGTTCAAAGGACAGTGCAAGAAAAAGAAAAACGCGATCAAACGAAACTCCAATCTGATAACAAGCCGGTCATGTTAGGCTATAAAATACAGGATGAGCCAATTCATATGGAAGAAATCATCGAAGAAGAACGCAGGGTAACCGTGCAAGGGTATATTTTTTCTGTTGACATACGTGAGTTGCGTTCGGGAAGAAGCTTGCTGATTGCTAAAGTAACCGATTATACCGACTCTCTCCAAATCAAGATGTTCTCAAAAGGAGATGAAGACAGAGAAAAATTTAAAGCTGTCAAAGAAGGGATATGGATTAAAGCCCGAGGCAGCATCCAAACAGATATGTATTCCAATGAATTAGTAATGATGGCAAATGACATACAAGAAATCAGAGTCGAGCCACGTAAAGATACAGCACCAGAGGACGAGAAAAGAGTGGAATTACATGCACATACGACGATGAGTCAAATGGATGCAGTTGTTTCACCAACCAATCTAATCGCACAAGCTGCTAAATGGGGACATCAAGCAGTAGCTATAACTGATCACGCTGGTGTTCAAGGCTTTCCGGAAGCACATCATGCAGGGGAAAAACATGGAATTAAAGTGCTGTATGGAGTAGAGGCGAATTTAGTTGATGATGGTGTACCAATTGCCTACAACGAACATGATATTGATTTAGCCACAGGTACATATATTGTCTTTGACGTTGAAACGACAGGTTTATCGGCTGTGTATGACACAATAATTGAGCTGGCGGCCGTAAAAATTCACCAAGGTGAAATTATTGATCGATTTGAGTCTTTTGCCAACCCACACCATCCATTATCCCAAACAACCATTGACCTTACCGGAATTACCGACGAGATGGTACAAGATGCTCCAGAAGTAGATGATGTATTACGAGACTTTCGAAATTGGATGGAAGATGGTATTTTAGTTGCGCACAATGCCAGTTTTGATATGGGATTTTTAAACCAAGGCTTACAAAAAATCGGGTATGATAAATCGGAAAATGCTGTCATTGATACATTAGAACTAGCCAGGTTTCTTTTCCCTCAGTTAAAAAATCACCGTTTAAATACATTGTGTAAACATTTGGACATTGAACTAACGCAGCATCACCGAGCTATTTATGACGCAGAGGCAACGGGATATTTATTGTGGAAGCTTGTGCAAGAATTGTTAAAAAAAGATATTACAAATCACAATCAATTGAACAATCATATGGGTGAAGGAAATGCGTATCAACGCTCCAGACCGTTTCATTGTACATTAATTGCGAAGACAGAAGAAGGGCTTAAAAACATTTATAAACTAGTGTCCTATGCCCATATTGATTATTTCTACCGTGTACCGAGATTACCTAGATCACTATTACAAAAATATCGTCATGGTATATTAGTAGGTTCCGCATGTGACCAAGGTGAAGTCTTTGAAACAATGATGCAAAAATCAGAAGATGAAGCGGAAAACGTGGCACAATTCTATGATTATATTGAAGTGCAACCACCGGCAAATTATGCCCATTTAATTGAAAAAGATTTGGTGCAAAATGAAGCACAAATACTAGATATTATTAAGAAACTAGTAAAATTAGGAGAAAGAATTGGCAAACGTGTAGTAGCAACCGGTAATGTTCATTATTTAGATGAACAAGATCAAATTTATCGGCAAATTCTCATTGCCTCTCAAGCAGGAAATCCGTTAAATCGGGTTACATTACCGCAAACACCTTTTCGTACTACCAATGAGATGCTAAACGAATTTCAATTTTTAGGAGAAAAGAAAGCAAAAGAAATTGTGATCACAAACACGAATTTAATTGCCGATGAAATAGAAGAAATATCTCCAGTAAAGGATGGATTATTCACTCCAACGATTGAAGGAGCGGAAGAAGAAATAAGAGACCTTTGTTATACAAGAGCTAAAAAAATATACGGCGAACCGCTTCCGAAAATTGTTTCCGAACGATTAGAAAAAGAATTAAAGAGTATTATTGGACATGGTTTTAGTGTCATTTATCTTATTTCTCAAAAACTAGTGAAAAAATCATTGGAGGATGGGTATTTGGTTGGCTCTAGGGGCTCTGTTGGTTCATCATTTGTCGCAACGATGACCGAAATAACAGAGGTAAATCCTTTGCCACCGCATTATATTTGTAAAGAATGCCACTATCATGAATTTATTACGGATGGTTCTGTCGGAAGCGGGTTTGATCTTCCAGATAAGGACTGCCCAACATGTCAAACTCCATTAACAAAAGATGGACAAGACATCCCATTTGAAACTTTTTTAGGTTTTAAAGGAGATAAAGTACCAGATATTGATCTAAACTTTTCAGGTTCTTATCAACCGAGAGCCCATAATTATACAAAAGAACTGTTTGGAATTGATAATGTTTATCGTGCAGGAACGATTGGAACGATCGCTGAAAAGACGGCTTACGGCTATGTAAAGGGTTATGCGTCTGATAATCAGCTTGCCTTAAAAAATGCTGAAGTGGATCGATTAGTAAAAGGTTGTACAGGCGTAAAACGGACAACCGGGCAACACCCCGGTGGTATTATTGTTGTACCTGATGATAAGGAGATTTATGATTTTACGCCTATTCAATATCCGGCTGATGATCGAAATAGTGAGTGGCGAACGACTCATTTTGACTTCCACTCTATCCATGATAATTTATTGAAGTTAGATATTCTTGGCCACGATGATCCAACCGTAATACGAATGTTACAAGATCTAAGCGGAATTGATCCAAAGACGATCCCAACGGATGATCCGGATGTAATGACTATTTTTTCAGGAACAGAAGCGCTTGGGGTGACCCCGGAACAAATTAACTGTAAAACAGGGACATTGGGTGTTCCGGAATTTGGAACGAAATTTGTGCGGCAAATGCTTGAAGATACAAAGCCTAAAACATTTGCAGAACTTGTTATTATCTCTGGCTTATCACATGGTACAGATGTGTGGCTTGGTAATGCGCAAGAGTTGATTAATAATGGGATATGTGAATTGCCGGATGTTATCGGTTGTCGAGATGATATCATGGTTTACCTCATGCACAAAGGGCTTGAAGCTTCTTTAGCATTTAAAATTATGGAGTTTGTCCGTAAAGGTAAAGGGCTAAAAGATGAATGGATTACAGAAATGAAGAAACATAATGTGCCAGATTGGTATATTGAATCTTGTAAAAAGATTAAATATATGTTCCCGAAAGCTCACGCAGCTGCATACGTGTTAATGGCTGTGCGAATTGCTTATTTTAAAGTTCATTATCCAATCTATTTTTACGCAGCTTATTTTACAGTTCGAGCAGATGATTTTGAACTGGATACGATGATCCAAGGAGCCAATGCTATACGTAAGCGAATTGAAGCTATTACAGCAAAAGGAAATGACGCTTCACCAAAGGAAAAAAGTTTATTAACGGTGTTAGAGATTTCACTTGAAATGTGCGAAAGAGGTTTTTCATTTAACAAAGTGGATTTATATAAATCTAGTGCGACGGAGTTTATCGTCGATGGGGATTCCTTAATCCCACCATTTAATGCTGTTGATGGACTAGGCACAAATGCTGCGTTAAATATTGTCAAAGCTAGAGAAGAAGGAGAGTTTCTATCCAAGGAAGATCTGCGGGAAAGAAGTAAAATTTCTAAAACCGTATTGGAATATTTGGACAATCACGGCTGCTTAGAGGGAATGGCTGAGCAAAATCAACTATCCTTATTCTAGCCGGTTAGAAAATTGTTCGACTGCAGATATCTTTTTTGTAAAGTAGCTTTGTCCAGCTTATGACACTTTGCGCTTGGTTCTTCGAGGGGGCTTTACTCCTTCCCAAAGGGGTGAAGTCTCCTCGGCGGGTTTTAGCGTAGTTGGCTAATCGAGCGCTTGCGCTTTTGATCCTTGCAATGAAATAAACGATATGCTATACTTATTTTGGTAAGTTAACGATACGAACGTTTTAAAAGAGTGGGTGATCACCCACTCTTTCTTCATACTTTAGCTTGCAACGATGAATCCCTTGCCAAACCTCTAGGCAGGGGTTTTATATTGAAAAAAGGTGACAGCTTGTATGGTGGAATAGGGTTGGTTACCGGAATCATCCTAAAAATAAATTGAAACTTCATTCAGTAGGAGTTTTCTTCCATCTCCTACTGAATGTTAGTACCGCAAGGGCATGATCTAAAGATCCTTGAACAAATCGGGCATTTAGGTGCCGTTAACTACCGCTTAGACCCTTTGTATCAACTCAAGATCTTGAAGTGGGAGTCTTACGGCACCTTACATGCGGGATAAAGATGGATTGATTATTAAAACGATGGTATAACTGACAGTTTTGGTTAGGCGATAGCTCAGTAAAAAGGTAACCGGTTTTAAATCGAATCATTAGGGGAACTTCTTAAAGTTTGCTTTTCATAAAAAGCGATAGGCGGGAATTTTCCTTGCAGAAATGAAATAGGAGAAAATGGTTTATACTAGTAACTAAAACAGTTTAAAGGAGGATAAGCATTGAGCTCGAAAGTAGTTAAAACAACGGAAGAATTGGTTCTCCCTATTTTAGAACAAAAAAACCTTGAATTAGTAGACATTGAATATGTAAAAGAAGGAAAGAACTGGTTTCTCCGCGTTTATATTGATAAAGATGGCGGCGTGGATATCACAGAATGTGGTGAAGTATCAGAGCAATTAAGTGAACGGTTGGATGAAGCCGATCCGATTTCTGAAGCTTATTTCCTAGAGGTTTCTTCACCAGGCGTAGAGCGCCCTTTAAAAACGAAACGAGATATTGCTAATAGTATTAATCAATACATCCATGTTAAATTATACGAACCGATCAATGGTGAAAAAACGTATGAAGGTGAGTTAATCAATTATTCGGACGATGTGTTAACAGTCGAATATAGAGTGAAAACGCGTAAAAAAACAGTAGAAATTCCATTTGATAAGATAGCCAAAGCCAGATTGGCTGTAAAGTTCTGAAAAGGGGGAGAAAAAAGTGAGTACGCAGTTGTTCGATGCCATTGATAATTTAGCAAAAGAAAAAGGAATTGATAAGGAGATTCTATTGGAGGCCTTGGAAGCCGCGTTGATTTCAGCATACAAGAAAAATTTTAAATCAGCAACAAACGTTCGTGTTGAGCTTAATGAAGAAACAGGTAAGATGCGTGTCTTCTCCAGAAAAACAGTCGTAGAAGAAGTAGAAGATACACAACAAGAACTTTCAATAGATGAAGCAAAAGAAATTAACCCAAATTATGAAGTTGATGATATCGTTGAAGTGGAAGTAACTCCTAAGAATTTTGGACGAATCGCTGCTCAGGCTGCTAAACAAGTTGTCACACAGCGTGTAAGGGAAGCGGAGCGGGGGGTTATTTATTCGGAGTTTGCTGACCGTGAAGAAGATGTGATGACAGGAATCATTCAGCGAAAAGATCCGCGTTTTGTGTATGTTAACCTCGGTAAAATAGAAGCAAAGCTGGCTGAATCGGAACAGATGCCGACGGAAGAATACAACATTCACGATCGTATTAAAGTGTTTGTAACAAAAGTTGAAAACACAAGTAAGGGTCCGCAAATCTATATTTCAAGGTCACATCCAGGTTTATTGAAGCGACTATTTGAAATGGAAGTTCCTGAGATATATGATGGTATTGTAGAAATAAAATCCGTTGCCAGAGAAGCTGGAGATCGCTCGAAAATTTCTGTTTATGCAAGAGACCCAGAAATTGACCCGGTTGGCTCTTGCGTTGGGCAAAAAGGGCAACGTGTGCAAGCGATTGTTAATGAACTGAAAGGTGAAAAAATTGATATCGTGGAATGGTCGGATGATCCAACTATTTATGTATCTAACGCATTAAGCCCTTCAAAGGTTATTAAGGTATTGGTGAATGAAGAAGAAAAAGCAACAAAGGTCATTGTACCTGATTATCAATTATCGCTTGCAATTGGAAAACGTGGACAGAACGCACGTCTTGCCGCCAAGCTGACTGGTTGGAAAATAGACATAAAAAGTGAGTCTGAAGCGAAGGAAGAAGGATTGCTCGACGAAACTGACGAAGCCTATTCTGACAATGAAGAAAGTTTGTTTGAATAAGGAGGATAGGACACATGATAAAGAAGCGAAAAATTCCCACTCGTAGATGTGTCGTGACGAACGAAATGAAACCGAAAAAGGAATTAATCCGTATTGTTCGTAATAAAGAGGGAGAAGTGTTTGTGGATCCAACTGGTAAAAAAAATGGGAGAGGGGCTTACCTCTCAAAAGATATAGCAGTAATCGATCAAGCGGAAAAAACGAATGTGTTAAACAAACACTTAAATGCTACCGTTGATGCTGCCATTTTTACAGAACTCAGAGAACTGGTAGCAGGTGCAAATGATGAAAAATAACTATCTGAATATACTTGGTCTTGCTTTTAGAGCTGGCAAATGCACGCTTGGAGAAGAGGCCATTATTAAAGATATTCGTACCAATCGCGCAAAATTAATCTTATTAGCTAGCGACATTGGTCCACAAACGAAAAAAAAACTAACGGATAAATGTAAAACCTATGAAATACCATATGCCATAGTAGACGATAGAGAAACGTTATCGAAAGCTATTGGGAAAACCCAAAGAGTAGCAATTGCGATTTTAGATGCAGGGTTTGCTGTTAAGTTAAGGTCGTTACTCGGGGAATAAATTCGGGGGTGAACGTATGAGTAAAATGCGTGTATATGAATATGCAAAACAAAATAATATTTCAAGTAAAGCAGTAGTTGCATTTTTAAAAGAAAACAATGTTGATGTTACAAATCATATGTCAACTATTGCACAGAATGAGATAGCAAAGCTTGATGAACATTTTAAAAAAACGAAGCAAGAAGCAAAATCTACCGATGATTCAGCTTCAAAAACTGAAATTAAATCAAAATCAAATCTAAACCAGCGAACGAAAGCAAATCAAGCTACATCAAAAAAACGCCAATATAAACAGGACAAATCGAATAACAAACATCAAAAGCAACAAGGAAAGCCAGCGAAAGGTAAGAAAACGAAGGGAAATAATAAGATAGCAGCTAAAGAACCGGTAGAAAAGAAGGAAACTCCAAAGGAAATTAAGTATCACGGTACGCTAACGGTAAGCGAATTAGCTGATAAATTGAATAAGGATACATCAGAAATTATAAAAAAGCTAATGTTCCTTGGCGTAATGGCTACAAAAAATCAAGACTTAGATGATGATGCTATTGAGTTGATTTGTGCAGAATTCGGTGTAGAGGTTGAAAAAGAAATCATTCTTGAAGATACAGACTTAGATAAATATATCGCCGAGGATAAGCCGGAAGATTTGGTTGAAAGGCCTGCCGTTGTTACTATTATGGGGCATGTCGATCATGGAAAAACAACTTTGCTGGACTCTATCCGTCACACAAAAGTAACAGCAGGAGAAGCTGGTGGTATTACACAACATATAGGTGCTTACCAAGTTGAAAATGATGGCAAGAAAATCACTTTTCTAGATACTCCAGGTCACGCTGCGTTTACCAGCATGCGCTCACGTGGTGCGCAAGTTACGGACGTTGCAATACTTGTCGTTGCTGCTGATGATGGAGTGATGCCGCAAACTGTAGAAGCGATCAATCATGCAAAGGCTGCCGAAGTACCAATTATTGTAGCGGTTAACAAAATTGATAAAGAAACTGCTAACCCGAACAGAGTCATGCAGGAACTAACAGAATATGGACTAGTCCCTGAAGATTGGGGTGGGGATACCATTTTTGTAAACATCTCTGCTATCAAAGGAGAAGGTATTGACGAATTATTAGAAATGATTATACTTGTCTCGGAAGTTGAAGAATTAAAAGCAAATCCAAACAAGCCTGCTTTTGGTACGGTAATAGAGGCAGAACTTGATAAAGGAAGAGGTTCAGTAGCCACATTACTTGTGCAAAATGGTACACTTCATGTAAGTGATTCGATCGTTGTTGGAAGTACGTATGGTCGTGTTCGTGCAATGGTTAATGATATTGGTCAACGTGTAACAGAAGCTGGACCGTCAACTCCTGTGGAAATAACAGGGCTTAATGATGTACCGCAGGCTGGCGATCAATTCCTTGTGTTTAGAGATGAGAAAAAAGCTCGGCAAATTGGGGAAGCAAGACAACAAAAGCAAATCCAAGAAAACCGCAGTGAACAAACGAAAGTTAGTTTAGACGATTTGTTTGAACAAATTAAACAAGGCGATATGAAAGAAATTAATATTATTATTAAAGCAGATGTTCAAGGATCAGCCGAAGCACTTGCTTCTTCCTTGCAAAAAATCGAAGTAGAAGGCGTCAATATTAAAATTATCCACTCCGGTGTAGGTGCTATCACCGAATCAGATGTTATTTTAGCTGCTGCCTCCAACGCGGTAGTTATCGGCTTTAATGTGCGACCAGATGTCAATGCAAAAAAAGCAGCAGAACGTGAAAAGGTAGACGTCAGACTGCATCGCGTTATTTATAAAGCAATAGAAGAAGTTGAGTCAGCAATGAAAGGTTTGCTTGATCCGGAGTATGAAGAAAAAACCATCGGTCAAGCAGAAGTAAGAGAAACATTTAAAGTATCAAAAGTTGGTACCATAGCTGGTTGTTATGTAACAGACGGGAAAATTACCAGAAATTCCGGTGTACGTTTAATTCGTAATGGTGTTGTTCAATTTGAAGGCGAGATTGCAGCATTGAAACGCTTTAAGGATGATGTAAAAGAAGTAGCGCAAAATTATGAATGTGGAATTACGGTTAAAAACTTTAATGATATTAAAGAAGGAGATATCATCGAGGCGTTTGTCATGGAGGAAATTAAACGATAATGATCCTTTATGCCGAAGTAGAATGTATATTGTATGAGGGTCAGTCGTTAAAGCAAAAACGCTCCGTATTGAAGCGCCTTATAGCTAAGTTAAAAAAAGACTTCAATATAGCTGTAACGGAATTGGACTATCATGATTTATGGCAACGGACAAAGCTTGGTATCGTTACGATTTCAACGGAGCAAGTACATGCTGAACAAGTGATTCAGGGAGTAATGGATGTGATTGATTCATATACTGAACTTGAACGAACCATTACTAATGTGGAAAGAATCTAAATTACGACTCCCTTTAAATGCAGGAGTTCTATGATGAGGTGAAAGAAATGTCTCAATTAAGAGCTAACCGAGTAAGTGAACAAATGAAGAAAGAATTAGGAGAAATTTTAACTCGGAAAATTAAAGATCCTAGAGTTGGATTTGTAACAGTAACAGATGTAGAAGTTACTGGTGATTTGCAGCAGGCAAAGGTGTATATTTCGGTATTAGGTGACGAAAAACAAAAAAAAGATACGTTACTTGGCTTAGCCAAAGCAAAAGGATTCATTCGTTCAGAAATCGGGCAACGAATCCGTTTGCGCAAAACACCTGAGTTAACATTTGAATTTGATGAAGCATATGAGTATGGCAATCGAATTGAAACGATTCTTCGCGACTTAAAGAAGTAATCCTCTTGAATGTTTTTTGAAGGATCTATACTTGCCAGTCACCATTTCACGTGAATGGTTTGCTACAGTAGATAAAATCTGACCTCATAGTAAGGTCAGATTTTTCCTTCATCTGTTCATTAAAAAATGGAGGTTTTTTACATATGGATGGAATTTTGCCATTATGGAAGCCTAAAGGATTTACATCCCATGATTGTGTATACAAAGTGCGTAAATTATTTGGCACAAAAAAAGTTGGACATACAGGAACGCTGGATCCAGATGCAGAAGGTGTTTTACCGATTTGTATTGGTAAAGCAACGAAAATAGTGCCATTTTTAACAGATACCAAAAAGGTTTATAAAGCTGAGTTGAAATTAGGGATAGCTACAACGACAGAAGATGCATCAGGAGAGATTATTGCACAGAAAGCGGTAAGCAATGTTCCAACCGAAGATGAAATTAATACCGTATTTGCTAAGTTTACCGGAGAAATAGAACAGGTCCCCCCAATGTACTCTGCAGTGAAAGTAAAGGGAAAAAAGTTATACGAGTACGCAAGAAATAATGAAACTGTGGAACGGCCAATACGTCGTGTGAAAATATATGAACTAGTATTGCTGTCTCCGCCTGATCAAACAAATCATGCGTTAACTTTTCGGGTTAGTTGTTCAAAAGGAACGTATATACGTACACTATGCGTTGATATTGGAAAAGAGTTAGGATATCCGTCCCATATGTCTTTACTAATCAGAGAAGCCACAGGTGCATTTTCCCACAAAAATGCAGTAACATTTGCTACAATAGAAGAGGCTGTCAAGCGGAAGCAAGAAACAGAGCTACTATATCCTATTCAAGCTGGATTACCGCATTTGGATCAATACTTTGTTGACCAAGAGACAGCAAAAAAAGTGTTTCACGGGCAAAAACTACCACGTATAATGAACGTGAAGACGGATCCTTTTATAATGATGCATAAAAATGAAGCTGTAGCAATTTATAAAATACATCCCGATCAACCAGAATATATCAAACCAATCCGTGTATTTAGTAGATAAGAAAGTGTAGGTGAAAAAAGATGCGAACATTTCAGTTAACATATCCGCACACTCTCATGCTGGAAGATTTACCAGAAACAGTTACCGCTATTGGGTTTTTTGATGGTATACATAAAGGTCATCAGCACGTGATTAAAACTGCAGTGAAAGAAGCAAAACGAAGAAACATGGAAAGCGCAGTCATTACATTCTACCCACACCCTTCTGTTGTATTAAATAAAGCAGTTAAGCATGTTAAATATATTACCCCAATGCGAGAAAAACAGGAAATTTTAAAACGGCTTGATGTAGATAGACTATATGTTATTACGTTTAATACTGAACTAGCAGCTTTATCAGCCCAAGGGTTTATTGATCATTTTATCAAGGGTCTGCATATAAAGCATCTCGTTGCTGGATTTGATTTTTCCTATGGTCATAAAGGAAAGG
This sequence comes from Virgibacillus proomii, assembly GCF_900162615.1. Lineage (NCBI taxonomy): Bacteria > Bacillati > Bacillota > Bacilli > Caryophanales > Bacillaceae > Virgibacillus > Virgibacillus proomii. Next base: position 1,858,555 of record NZ_FUFN01000010.1, read on the forward strand.
GAAATATGAATACGATTGTTACTCATGCAGGAGGGGCATTCACCTATACAAAAGTAGAGAAAGTAGAATGCAATAATGAAAAAATCAGTTCTACTAAAATTCGGCAATTGCTTCGTATAGGAGAAATAGAAGAAGCAAATCAATTGCTTGGAAGACCATTGCTTGTTGATGGAATCGTTATAAAGGGTGCACAGCGTGGAAAGCAATTGGGTTACCCAACAGCTAATATCAATACTAATCCTGAAGCACTGTTACCGAGACCTGGTGTTTACGCGGTGAAAGCGATTTATAAGCAAGAAAAATATGAAGGGATGGCAAGTCTTGGATTTAATCCAACCTTTGAAACAGAAATGGATGAACCGATTCTAGAAGTAAATATTTTTGACTATAATCATGAGCTTTATGGGGAAGAACTATTAATTGAGTTTCATAGATTTATTCGAAATGAAAAGAAATTTCCCGGGAAAAATGAGTTAATTGACCAAATAAAAAAAGATGAAAAAGAAATCCGTGCGTTTTTTTCTCGATAAACTTAATTCCAGCACTTGCATTTTTGGCAAAAGAAGTGTAACATAAAAAAAGTCGAACCACCGCTTGGCAAAACGTAACTCCGGCGTTTGCTAGGGGAGTGGGGATGTCAAATTGTAAAATTAGGAGGTGAGCCAGAATGGCTATTACACAAGAGCGTAAGAAAGAAATCATTAATGATTTTAAAATTCATGACACGGATACTGGTTCTCCAGAGGTGCAAATTGCTGTACTTACGGAAGAAATCAATACTCTAAATGAACATTTACGCGTACACAAAAAAGACCACCATTCGCGTCGTGGACTATTGAAAATGGTAGGTAAGCGTCGTAATTTATTGAACTATCTTCGTAAAAAAGACGTTACTCGTTATCGTGAATTGATTAATAAGCTAGGTCTACGCAGATAAGTAAAAAAGCAGGAGAAATCCTGCTTTTTTATAGTCTAAGAAAGTATATCCGTTTCTACATGGTGGACTTCTTTTTCAAAAGTAGGTTCGTCCAGTTTTTGTGCTCTAGCTGTAAACAAACTTCGACCTTCTTCCTACGACAAGTCAACATTGCTTCGAATCTAGAGGAAGGCCGACTAAAAGCGGACTTGCCGCTCAGGCGTCGGCATACTACTGTTTTAGAGGCATATGTTTTCTTTAACTCGTCAGAAGTTCTTTCGTAAGCCGCTTAAACGAGTGCTTAAGCTTTTGTTCGTTCTACGTTAAGAGAGTAAAGACTATCCTATGAGATAAGAAAAGCAATTAGACAATACATACAATTACAGTGATGGTACAAGCTAAGTTTACTTCACATATGGAAGCATTTGTAACAAATTTTCTAAGTTTTACGTATAAGTGCAACTAGAAGGTTAATTTTAGGCTTTTTGCTTTCTTCGTCTATATAGAACAGGCTATACTTTTCTTACAGATTTTCCACGTATATAATAGAAAACGTAGGATGGTTGTATAAATAGGGTATATGTATATTAAATTTAGTAAACCCTTTTATTATCTACATAAAATTTACAATCATGCTTATTCATTCTAAAATATAAGGTATAATGTTTTTGAAAGGAGTACTTGAACTAATGGCAGAAGACAAACATCAATTCTCTACACAAATCGCCGGAAAGAAATTTATTGTTGAAACCGGAGAATTAGCAAAGCAAGCAAATGGCGCTTGTATGATTCACTATGGAGATACCGTTGTGTTATCTGTAGCAACAGCGTCTAATGAACCTAAAGATCTTCCTTTTTTTCCGCTAACGGTTAACTATGAGGAACGTCTCTATGCAGTCGGAAAAATTCCAGGAGGATTTATCAAGCGAGAAGGAAGACCTAGTGAAAAAGCAATTCTTTCTTCACGCTTAATCGATCGCCCTATTCGTCCTTTATTTCCTGATGGGTATCGAAATGAAGTACAAGTGATCAGTACAGTTATGAGTGTTGATCAGGATTGTTCTTCAGAAATAGCAGCAATGATTGGCTCTTCTATCGCTCTGTGCATCTCAGACATTCCATTTTCGGAACCAATAGCAGGGGTTCATGTTGGACGAGTAAATGGCGAATTTGTCATTAACCCAACAGTGGAACAAGAAGAACAAAGTGATATTGATTTAACTGTAGCCGGAACGAAAGATGCGATCAATATGGTCGAAGCAGGCGCAAATGAAGTTCCAGAGGAAGTAATGTTAGAGGCAATTATGTTTGGGCACAAGGAGATCATTCGTTTAGTTGAGTTTCAAGAAGAAATTATTCGAGCGACTGGTGTTGAGAAGCAACAACCCGTTTTATTTGAAATTGATCAAGACTTAGCAGAAAAAGTAGAAGCACAAGCAAAAGAAAAATTGCTTCAAGCAATTCAAGTTAAAGAAAAGCTGGCACGTGAGGAAGCTATTGAAGCTGTAAAAGAAGAAGTGCTCGCATTGTACGACGAAGAGGAAGAAGAAGTTAAACAAGTAAAAGCAGTACTTGATAATATGGTAAAAGAAGAAGTACGAAGATTAATTACGAAAGAAAAAATTCGTCCAGATGGTCGTAAAATCGATGAGATACGTCCACTTTCTTCACGAATTAATGTATTACCTAGAGCACATGGATCTGGTTTGTTTACACGTGGACAAACGCAAGCCTTAAGCGTATGTACACTCGGAGCATTAGGTGATGTACAAATTCTTGATGGACTTGATTTAGAAGAATCTAAACGCTTTATGCACCATTACAATTTTCCAGCATACAGTGTAGGTGAAACTGGCCCAATGCGTGGACCTGGTCGACGCGAAATTGGACATGGTGCATTAGGAGAACGGGCATTAGAAAAAGTAATTCCTTCTGAAAAAGAGTTTCCATATACCATTCGGCTTGTATCAGAAGTCTTGGAGTCTAATGGTTCCACGTCACAAGCAAGTATTTGCGCAAGCACACTTGCAATGATGGATGCAGGAGTTCCAATTAAGGAACCAGTTGCCGGGATTGCCATGGGTCTTGTAAAATCGGGGGAAGATTATACGATTCTTACCGATATTCAAGGGATGGAAGATGCACTAGGTGATATGGATTTTAAAGTGGCAGGTACCGCAAAAGGTGTAACGGCATTACAAATGGATATAAAAATTGATGGATTGTCTAAACAAATTCTAGAAGAAGCACTGCATCAAGCCAAAAAAGGTCGTATGCAAATTCTTGATTCAATGCTCGCTACAATCTCCAAACCAAAAGAAGAGCTTTCGGAATATGCGCCAAAAATTTTAACCATGCAAATTAACCCAGAAAAGATTCGTGATGTTATTGGGCCTAGCGGAAAGCAAATCAATAAAATCATTGATGAAACTGGTGTAAAAATCGATATTGAACAAGATGGAAATATCTTTATCTCTTCAACAGATGAAAAAATGAATGAAAAAGCGAAACACATTATTGAGGATTTAGTAAGAGAAGTAGAAGTTGGTCAAATGTATCTTGGAAAAGTAAAGCGGATTGAAAAATTCGGTGCTTTTGTTGAATTGTTTAAAGGAAAAGATGGGCTTGTTCATATTTCTGAATTAGCAGAGGAAAGAACAAATAAAGTAGAAGACGTTGTTTCTATTGGTGACGAAATTCTAGTAAAAGTAAAAGAAATTGATCAACATGGAAGGATAAATTTGTCCAGAAAAGCAGTATTAAAAGAAGAACGTGAACGAAAAGAAGCATCAAAGCCAAAATCATAAAAAACAAGAAGCTGGCATCCCAGTTTCTTTTTTATTATCTAAGAAAGTATATTCGTTTCTATATTGTAGATAACTTTTTTGAAAATTAATATCGCCTAGTTTAGCGATCATGCTGCTAGCAAACTTCGCTCTTCTTCCTATGGTGAGTCAACATCGGTTCGAACCTAAGGAAAGCCAACTAAAAGCGGACTGCCGCTCAGGCGTCGGCATACCTCTGTTGCAGGGCATGTTTTCTCCGACAGAACTTCTCTAGTTTGTACATCGCTAAACGGAGCACTTGCTTTTATTCTTTATGAAAAGCAAAAGCACTGGAATAAAGATGAATACGCCCATTTATTCCAATTAATAAAATTAAACATATACGATTATAATTCCATATTGATTATTCTGTAAAAAAGCGGTTTCCAGTAAATAATAGCTTTTCCGTCTGCGCTATTGGTTAACTTACTCCCTTTTTAAGTATAAAAATCGCTATGATGGATAGCATACCTTGTCCTCTTTCATCATATATGTAGTAATGAGGGGGGGGGGGATACGTGTGCACCGTTATCGGCATTTAATACATTTTATCGTTTTTATCACACTTGTAGTATTGACGTTTGATATAAATAGAAATGTAATTACACCAATGGATACGACTAATATTATGGAAACAATAAATAGAGAAGATTCACTATATAAGGAGATTGAAACAAAAGCAAAACAGTATGAAGAGGCACCACAAGATGCATATATTGACCGGGTATGGAAAAAAACGCCGGGTCGTAATGGCCGAATCGTTAATATAGATAAATCCTATGAAAAGATGAAAAAAGCAGGGGTATTTAAAGAGACTTTATTAGTCTATGATGAAGTTCCACCGAAAACAGGCTTAAAGGATTTGCCGCCTTCACCAATATATCGTGGGCATCCGGAAAAAAATATGGTAGCATTTCTTATTAATGTTTCATGGGGAGAAGCATATGTTCCTGAACTATTATCAATTTTAAAAAAGCATCATGTAAAGGCAACTTTTTTCATTGAAGGAAAATGGGCGAAAAATAATGCTGAATTAGTAAAAATGATTCACGAACAAGGCCATTTGATCGGAAATCATGCTTATAATCATCCCGATATGTCTAGGTTATCCAATCAAAATATGATGGAACAGATTGTACAAACAAATGATATCATTAAAGCTATTATCGGAACCACCCCAAAGTGGTTTGCTCCTCCTAGCGGTAGCTACAACGATCATGTTGTCCAAATTGGTCATCAATTAAACATGGAAACAGTCCTTTGGACCGTTGATACGATTGATTGGAAGAATCCTTCTATTTCTGTTATGCTTAACCGGGTAAATGAAAAGCTTCATCCGGGTGCAACTATCTTAATGCACCCAACAGAAGCAACAGCGCGTGGTTTAGATCAATTGATTACATCTATCAAAGATAAAAAATTTAAAATAAATACGATTGAAAAGCTGGTTGATACCCAAAGATAATCATGTTATTTTGATAACATTAGGAGGATTTATAGTGATAGAAAAACATATATGTAAAAATGGTTTACGGATTGTTTTGGAACGAATTCCCGCAGTTCGATCCGTGACAATTGGAATTTGGGTACTAACAGGTTCTCGTAATGAAACAGACGAAGAAAATGGCATTTCTCATTTTCTAGAGCATATGTTTTTTAAAGGAACAAAGACACGCTCTGCTCAGGATATTGCAGAGCAATTTGATGCTATTGGTGGACATGTAAATGCATTTACATCAAAAGAATATACATGCTTTTACGCAAAAGTCGTGGATACACATAAAGAAGCAGCTTTAGAAATATTAGCAGATATGTTTTTTAACTCTACCTTTGATGAAGTCGAAATGGAAAGGGAAAAAAAAGTAGTTTACGAAGAAATTAAAATGTACGAGGATACCCCTGACGACCTTGTCCATGATTTATTAGCAAGAGCTGCTTATGGAAAACATCCGCTTGGATTGCCTATTTTAGGGACAGAAGAGCATTTAGGAGCATTTACTAAAGAAAGATTAAGGAAGTATATGCATACTAGATATCATCCTGAGAATGTTGTCGTATCGGTAGCGGGAAATGTAGACGCTACTTTTATAAAAATGGTGGAAGATTACTTTGGGAGCTATCATTATGCTTCTACTCCTAGAACTATTACGGAACCCACATTTTTAAGTAAACGAATAGAGCGTTATAAGGACACCGAACAAGCTCATTTATGCTTAGGATATAATGGGTTACCCATAAATGATGAATATATTTATAGCTTGATTATTATGAACAATGTGCTTGGTGGGAGTATGAGTTCTCGACTGTTTCAGGATGTTAGGGAAAAACAGGGCTTAGCTTATTCCGTATTTTCCTATCATTCTTCATTTATGGATAGTGGGTTATTAACGATTTATGCAGGAACAGGCAAAGATCAATTAGAGAAATTAATTGATGTGATTCAAACAACAATTGATGATTTTATATTTAATGGTTTAACCGATCGAGAACTTGAAAATAGTAAAGAACAGCTAAAAGGGAGTTTATTATTAAGCTCCGAAAGTACAAATAGTCGGATGAGCAGAAACGGAAAAAATGAATTAATTCTAAAAGAACATCTTAGTTTAGATGAAATGGTAGAACTTATTGATGCAGTTAATCATTCATCCATACAGCATGTAATGGACATAGTATTTAAACAAGCACCTTCGATTGCATTAATTTCATCCGACTCTAAATAAGTGGTTAAAGAGATCAAACAAACCTATAACTTATTTGTAGAACCTATGGAAACATAGGTTTTTTTTAATTGCATATACATAGTAAAAAGAGAATGGGGGGTAGGCTTACTTGCGCTATAAGGAAATTAGTCGAAAAGAGATTGTCAATGTAAATGAAGGTTCAAGATTAGGAGTATTGGGGCAAACAGATTTAGAAATAAATGAAATGACCGGACAAATTGAATCATTTATTATTCCAAATTATAAATGGTTTGGTTTAAAAAAAGAAGCGGAAGAAACAAAAATTCGTTGGAGTGCGATTAAAAAGATTGGCGAGGATATGATAATAATCGATACGAAATAAGACTATCCAATTACGGTATAAAATAGCAGTGCTAGCTAGTACCTCCCTATTGGGTACTAGCTTTTTTCGTGTCTATACAAGTGTATACATAGTGAATATCTTTTACGAAAAGCTAGCTTGGGTTGTAAAGCTTAAGCGCTCGAGCGTCTAGCAAACTTCGATCTCCTTCCTACGATAAGTCAACATCGGCTCGAACCTAAATGAACACAGACTAAAAACGGGTGCCGCTCAGGCGTCGGCATACCCCTGTTGCAGGGCATGTTTCCTTTATCCCGAATGGATGGAGCTGTATTTCTTGCCTTTGAAAAATCCGCTTAAGATTTCATGAACTTTTATGACAGAAGCAGCTCCTAAATGCCCATTCGTTCAGGCAACAGGACAAGAAAAGCTCCTTGTATGAAGTTTCACTTTATCTCGTCAGATGTGCTCCAGTTTGTACGTTGCTAACCGGTCACTTGGCGACAAGCCAAGTTTTTCTAATGTTTAGAGAGCATATAAAATAATTGTTCCTGTCTTACTTCCATAAACAACGATGTCAATCGTCGTAAAATTGATTAATACTAGCTGAGTTTTCTTAAAACATAATCACTATCTTGTAATTAGCACATAAGCTATAAAGAAGTGTGATTCAATTTGGTACGTTTGGAGGGTGTTCACAAGTATGAAGCAAACAATTGCAGTTATTGGCGGAGATGCGCGTTATTTGGAATTAATTAGACAACTTCAAGCATCAGCAGATATAACTATTATACTTGTCGGTTTCGATAAGTTGGAGCAGGGGTTTACAGGTTTAAAACAAGTTACTATTCATGAGATTGATTCAAGGAATTTAGATGCTGTTATTTTACCAATTACAGGAACTGACATGGAAGGGCGTGTCGAACCGGTTTTTTCCGAAAAACCAATTTATCTTCCGATGGATTGGTTTCAAAAGCTTCGCAAATCCACGATTGTTTTTACTGGGATAACAAATGATTATTTAACAAAAGTGACGAAGAAGGCAAATATTAAACTAGTTCCATTATTAGATAGAGATGATGTTGCGATATATAACTCGATACCAACTGCAGAAGGCACGATTATGATGGCAATCGAACATACTGATTTCACGATTCATTCTTCACATGTTATGGTGGTTGGATTTGGTCGAGTAGGAAATACCGTAGCAAATAAATTCGCTGCATTGGGTGCAAAAGTGTCAGTTAGTGCAACTAGAGTGAAGGATTTAGCTCGAATTACTGAAATGGGGTTAACTGCCGTACCGCTCCAGCAGTTAGCACAGCATATGGAAAATTGTGATCTTTTAATTAATACGATTCCTGCACAAGTCATTGGAAAGGAAGAGTTAAAACATCTCCCATCACATGCCGTCATTATTGATCTAGCTTCTCGACCGGGAGGAACAGATTTCCAATATGCGAAGCAGCGTGGAATTAAAGCCATATTGGCTAAAAGTCTGCCGGGGATTGTAGCACCTAAAACAGCTGGAAAAATATTGGCAGATGTTATTAAACAACAATTAACTGTTATTTGATAAAAGATAACTTTTAAATATATCAATAGGAGGGTAATAAAATGAGTTTAGTAGGTAAACGAATCGGTTTTGGTTTGACGGGATCTCATTGTACGTATGATCAGGTTTTTCCACAAATGGAGCGTTTAATGGTGCTTGGAGCAGAAGTGGTTCCAGTAGTAACTTATACTGTACGAACAACTGACACGAAATTCGGAGATGCTCAAGATCATCTGGATAAAATTAAAGCCATAACAGGAAAAGAAATTATCACGACGATGCCTGAAGCAGAGCCATTAGGACCTAAAATGCCATTAGATTGTATGGTTGTTGCACCATTAACTGGAAATTCTTTAAGTAAGCTCGCGAATGCTTTAACTGACTCTCCTGTATTAATGGCGGCAAAAGCAACGATGCGGAATCAACGCCCAGTTGTAGTGGGCATCTCAACAAATGATGCACTTGGCTTAAATGGGGTAAACGTAATGAGGCTGATGGCTAGTAAATTCATTTATTTTATTCCATTTGGTCAAGACGATCCGTATAACAAGCCAAACTCACTTGTAGCTAAAATGGAGTTATTACCAGAAACTGTAGAATCGGCATTAAATTTTAAACAACTTCAGCCTGTTATTGTTCCTCACGAAGGCTAAACTATGGTAAAATTATAAGCTAGAAGTCTAATAAACTTGTTTTTTGAAGGGAGCAATCGGTAATGTCACAAAAATCAGCTTATAATGTAGCTGTCGTTGGAGCAACAGGTGCAGTTGGGCAAAAAATAATCGAGTTATTAGAAGAAAAAGATTTTCCAATAGATCAATTAAAGTTGTTGTCTTCAAAGCGATCAGCAGGTACGAAGAAAAAGTTTAAGCAACAGGAAGTCATTGTTGAGGAAGCAGTTCCAGAGAGTTTTACCGGAGTGGATATTGCTCTATTTTCAGCTGGAGGTTCCGTATCCAAAAAATTAGCTCCAGAGGCTGTAAAGCGTGGAGCAGTAGTTATTGATAATACAAGCGCCTATCGGATGGATGATTCTGTTCCATTGGTCGTTCCTGAAGTAAACAAAGCTGACTTAAAGCAGCATCAAGGAATTATTGCCAATCCGAACTGTTCAACGACCCAAATGGTAGCTGCTTTAAAGCCGCTTAAAGACGCTTTCGGCTTAAAACGCATCATTGTTTCTACCTATCAAGCTGTGTCCGGGGCTGGTAATGAAGCATGTGATGAGTTAACGAAGCAATCTCAGGATCATCTATCAGGGAAAGAGCTTCATGCAGAGCTTCTTCCAGTTAAAGGAGATAAAAAGCATTTTCCAATTGCATTTAATGCGCTGCCGCAAATTGATGTATTTCAAGATAATGGCTATACGTTTGAGGAAATGAAAATGATTAATGAGACCAAAAAAATCATGCACGCTTCTGAGTTGCCTGTAGCAGCAACTTGTGTAAGGCTTCCATTTTTCACTTCTCATGCGGAAAGTGTTTATATTGAAGTAGAAAAGGAAAATGTTACAGTGGAAGATTTATGGAAACAATTGGAGGGAGCTGACGGTCTTGTTTTACAAGATAACCCTTCGGAACAGCTATACCCTACACCATTAACTGCCGCTGGAAAGGAAGAAGTATTTGTCGGTAGGGTTCGAAAAGATTTAGATCATAAAAACGGTTTCCATTTATGGATTGTATCGGATAATTTATTAAAAGGCGCAGCTTGGAATACAGTTCAAATCGCTCAAGAATTAATTCAAAACAATTGGTTGCAACGATAGAGGTGTACGTATGGAAATACTCGTTCAAAAATTCGGCGGTACTTCTGTTCAGTCCGAAAAAAATCGAGAACATGTTATTAAACATATTAAAGATGCATTAGTAAAAGAATATAAATTAGTAGTTGTCGTTTCTGCTTTAGGGCGAAAACCAGACCCCTATGCAACTGATACACTGCTTGGACTTGTTGGCTTTCCGGCGAATAAAAATACGCCACGAGAATTGGATATGCTTATGTCCTGCGGTGAAATTATTTCATCGGTTGTTTTGTCCAATGAATTACAAAAGCATCATATTACTGCGACAGCTTTAACTGGCGCACATGCTGGTTTTATTACGACGGATGATTTCACTCAAGCAAAAATCAAAGAAGTAAAACCAGACCGAATTTTAAAAGAATTAGAAACCCATGATGTGGTAGTTGTTGCGGGATTTCAAGGGGTAACAGAAGCTGGTGATATAACAACGATTGGCAGAGGTGGCAGTGATACAACAGCAGCAGCATTAGGGGTCGCTTTAGCAGCTGAACGTATTGAAATATTTACCGATGTAAATGGGATTATGACCGCCGACCCGCGCGTTGTGGAAACGGCGAGACCTCTAGATGTAGTTACGTATTCGGAAATTTGTAATTTAGCATATCAAGGAGCTAAGGTGATTCATCCGCGCGCCGTAGAAATTGCCATGCAAGGAAAAATTCCGATGCGTGTAAGGTCAACATATTCGAAGGATGCAGGAACACTTGTTACTTCTTCCCGTGTGGAAGGGATGGATATAACAGATCGTTTAATTACAGGAATAGCACATATAGACTCCATTACGCAAATTCGGGTACAAACAAAAGAAGCAGAGTTTGGTATACAATCAGATGTGTTTAAGGCAATGGCAGAGGCAGGAATATCGGTTGATTTTATTACTATCTCACCAACCGAAGTGATCTATACTGTTCCGGATATTTATACAGAAAAGGCCGTACACATATTAGAAACACTAGGTTTTCACCCACAAATCACCGAAAATTGTGCTAAAGTTTCAGCGGTAGGGGCAGGAATGACTGGAGTTCCCGGTGTTGCCGCTAAAATCGTGCAAGCACTAACTGATGCAAATGTACAAATTCTTCAATCCGCAGACAGTCATACGACGATTTGGGTTCTAGTGCATGAAAAAGACTTAAAAATGGCTGTAAATGCATTACACGAAGCATTTGATTTAAGTCATGTGTAGAATTTTTAAAGAACAGAGAATAGAAAAAAGGTGATAAGGAATGAATTTTGGTCGAGTTTTAACCGCAATGGTTACACCATTTGATCATAAGGGCAACATTGATTATGACCAAACTAACGTACTCATTGAGCATTTGTTGAATAACGGAACAGATGGTTTAGTTGTTGCAGGTACAACAGGAGAGTCACCAACCTTAACAGCTGAGGAAAAGATTAGTCTCTTTCGTCATGTCGTAAAAACAGTGGATAAACGAGTTCCTGTGATAGCGGGAACAGGAGGCAATAATACAAAAACTTCTATTGCTTTAACGAAAGAAGCAGAACGTTGTGATGTTGATGCAATTATGCTCGTTACACCTTATTATAATAAGCCGAATCAACGCAGTTTATATGAACATTTTAAGGTGATTGCAGAGGAAACGACTCGTCCAGTAATGCTTTACAATATCCCCGGCAGATCCGTCGTAAATATAACTGCTGAAACAACGATCGCATTAAGCAAAATCGGTAATATTGTTTCCATTAAAGAGGCGAGTGGAGACCTTGATCAAATTGCAGAGATTGTTGAACGTACAGATGATGATTTTTCCGTTTATAGTGGCGATGACAGTATGACATTGCCTATTTTATCAATTGGCGGTACCGGTGTTGTGTCTGTTGCCTCACATATAGTAGGAAATGAAATGAAGCAAATGGTAAACCTGTTTTATGATGGGAAGACACAACAAGCAGCTCAATTCCATCGTAAGCTCTTACCTGTAATGAAAGGATTGTTCAAAGCTCCATCACCATCTCCTGTAAAAGCAGCCTTACGCATAAAAGGAATGGATGTCGGAGGATTACGTTTACCACTTTTAGATTTAACACCGGAGGAGCGAGATGAATTAACTGTAATCATTGAAAATATCGGTAAGTAAAGCCGGTATTTTCTTTTTTTGCGCTCTAATAAAGATTGAAGCTTAGCGAGTTAAATAATTTTAAGCGTACATATATGAATGAGGTAACTTTTTTTATTACAAGCTTGTCGTTAGCCAAGTTTTCTTCTATTTATCCCGCATGTAAGGTGCCGTAAGATTCCCACATCAAGATCTTGAGTTGATACAAAGGGTCTAAGGTAGTTAACGGCACCTAAATGCCCGATTCGTTCAGCTAACATTTCTTGGGAAAGGCATTCCAAGAAATGAAGTTTCACTTTATTTGCATGGCTATATTTATTTACGTCCATACTAAGAAAAGAATATCTTATGAGGAGAGTGTACGTAAATGAATAATAATGAGCCAGAGAAGCAAGAGGAACAAGGTCAAGAGAATAATCCTTCTGCGTTAGTGCAAAAAATCCAACAGCTGGGGCAAACAAACGTACCACAGGTACCAGATTCAAATATTCATGTACTATCCATTATTGGGCAAGTAGAAGGTCATATTCAGTTACCTCCACAAAATAAAACGACCAAATATGAGCATTTATTGCCCCAATTAATTGCCATTGAACAAAATCCCAAAATAGAGGGACTGGTTATTTTACTAAATACAGTTGGTGGTGATGTAGAAGCAGGTTTAGCGTTATCAGAAATGATCGCATCTATTTCTAAGCCAACGGTCTCTATCGTACTTGGAGGAGGGCATTCTATTGGTGTACCAATTGCTGTAGCTGCCGATTATTCCTTTATTGCGCCAACAGCAACGATGACCATACATCCTATTCGCTTAACAGGGTTAGTAATTGGTGTTCCACAAACATTTGAATATTTGGATGAAATGCAAAACCGGGTAGTTGATTTTGTAGTTAAACATTCCCATATTTCGGAGAAAAAATTTAAAGACCTCATGTTTGCCAAAGGAAACTTAACACGTGATATTGGGACAAATGTGGTCGGAAAAGCTGCAGTAGAATATGGTTTGATCGATGGAGTAGGCGGTGTGAAAGAGGCGATGAAAAAAGTCAATGAAATGATTAAGGATAATGGAATGCAACAAGAGCAGGTGATTCAATGATGATTTTATATACTCCACTTGCGAATGAAGATATATTTCCGGCTGATCAAGGTTTCGGAAATCGTCAAGTTGTATCCTACAATGGAAAATCGATGTATTGTGAAAAAAAAACAGATGGAACCTATGAAATCCTTCAGTTGTTATCTACAGATCCACAGGATTTTTTAAATCAGCAATTTTCACCAGGGACGATTATCTCTAAAGACAGATAACCATTAATACTATCCCCTTAACTAATAGAGTGGAGGAGAGTTGCATCTTATGAAGCGGCTTCCACTCTATTTTAACGTTCAGCTGATAAAAAGATGTTCAAAGGCCGGTACTCGCTACTCGAACTACACCGCAATCAAACTTCGGCGTACAGGACATGCTAGTATCTACACCTTAGTTGACCTTGATCCTTTTATTCTCTATTTAAACAATCTAGTAGTTATTCTAGCTGTAGCTACGAGCAACTTTACTTATGTAAAGCAAGTCAATTACCATGTCTATGTGATATACTAGAATTATGCTGTAGGCTGTTTTTAACAGGGGCAATTCATTGTGCGCGATACATAAAATGTTTGGTAAAAAACTATTGATTTGCTGTTTCTTGTAGTATCATACAGTGAAATTTTCAGTCAAGGAGTGTTTTTCTGCTTAAAACAGTAGAACAAGGTTAAGTTCGTAAGCGTCCTTAAAAAAATACTTTTTCTGTGTGCGTTGCCTATTTAAGTAGTCTCTCTATTCCTTAAAAAGGCGATTTGTCGCTGACGAAGCTTTCCTTGTCCTTGAAAAACCGCGAAGTATCGCTGTCGTAGTCCTTCTTGTCCTTGAAAAATTTGATGTTTATTCAAGCAGCTTGTCTGTTCTGTCGAAACCGAATGGGGAATTGAGGAGCTGTTATCTCCCACTTAGACTACACTCTTGAAGTGGGAGACTTAAGGCACCTTAGATACGGGATAAAGTTGCCAAGATGATTGAGGTGAAAGTATGGCAAGAAAGAAAAAGAAGCGCAATACAAAACTAAAAAAACAGTTAAAGCTAGAGTTACTCGGGCTGTTGCTTATTTTTTTGGGGATATTCGGAAGCGGCGCGAGTGCTATAAGTGATGGTGTTATACCAGGAGGTTTAGAACATTTATTTCGCTTCTTTTTAGGAATTTGGTATTTTATAGCATCTGTTCTCTTACTTATCACAGGGATAATTCTGGTTGTTAAGCGAAAAGTACCTTATTTTATGACGAAACGACTTATCGGTTTTTATATTATTGTTTGTGGTGTATTGCTCTTAACGCATATCCAAATGTTTGATCAAGTAATAGCTGGCGAGAATAAAATATCCATTATTGGATCCACATGGGAGAATTATTCCTTATATTTGGATAAACAGCTTCCATCAGAATATTTAGGTGGTGGGATGGTCGGAGCATTATTATTAACCTTAGCCTACTATTTGTTTTCATTAATTGGAGCTAAAATTGTTGCTGTTTTCTCGATAATGATTGGCCTCGTTTTTGTCACGGATTTATCGGTGGGTGATATTTTTTCTAAACTGCTGCAACGGATTTCAAGCTCTTTAAAGATTATGAAGACCTCACTGAAAAAGAAGCAAACGAAACAGCGAGAAGTCCAAATAAATCAAGGTAATGTTAAGGAAAACGAGGAAGTTATAGAGGAACATCCAGTTGCTGAGCCGGTAATTCAGGACTTTACAGATCATACAATGAATCATGAACGACTAGCGGAACACGAGCATGAAATATCCAACATAGAACCGCAAACGAAGCGGTCTGATGATGAAGAATTAGAAAATATGCCGATGACCGAGGTGGAAAACTATGAATATGTGCTTCCATCCATGCAGTTACTGGCAGAACCTGCACATAATTCACAGTTACAGGAGAAATCAAAGATTCAGGAGACAGTCCGAAAATTAGAAAAAACATTTACAAGTTTTGGTGTAAAAGCACGGGTGACAAAAGTTCATGTTGGACCAGCTGTAACGAAGTATGAAGTATATCCCGGTACCGGTGTGAAAGTTAGCAAAATAGTAAGCTTGCATGACGATCTTGCTTTAGCCTTAGCAGCTAGAGATTTACGGATCGAAGCACCGATTCCAGGAAAATCTGCTGTAGGTATTGAGGTACCAAATCAAGAGATCGCAATGGTGTCATTACGAGAAGTATTAGATAGTATTGTTAATAAACAGGGCTCGAAGTTATTGTTTGCTCTTGGCAGAGATATTTCTGGAGAAGCGATCGTTGCTGAATTAAATAAGATGCCGCATTTGCTGATTGCCGGAGCAACCGGAAGCGGGAAAAGTGTTTGTGTAAACAGTATTATTACGACAATATTAATGCGGGCAAAACCACATGAAGTAAAGATGATGATGATCGATCCGAAAAAAGTAGAGCTAAATGTCTATAACGGTATTCCACATCTGTTAGCACCTGTCGTAACAGATCCGAAAAAAGCTTCTCGCGCATTACAAAAGGTTGTAGCAGAAATGGAGAGACGATACGATTTATTTTCCGACACAGGTACAAGAAATATTGAAGGGTATAATGAATATATTCGTAAATATAATAAGCGTACAGATGATAAACAGCCTAATCTTCCGTATATTGTTGTGTTAGTAGATGAACTTGCCGACTTGATGATGGTTGCTTCTGCAGATGTTGAAGATGCGATTACAAGATTAGCACAAATGGCACGGGCAGCAGGAATTCATTTAATTATTGCTACCCAGCGGCCGTCAGTTGATGTTATTACTGGGGTCATCAAAGCCAATATTCCTTCACGCATCGCCTTTAGTGTATCGTCTACTACCGATTCACGGACCATTCTTGATAGTGGGGGTGCTGAGAAACTTCTGGGACGAGGAGATATGCTGTTTTTACCAGTAGGAGCATCGAAACCTGTTCGTGTGCAAGGAGCTTTTCTATCTGATGAAGAGGTAGAACGTGTAGTAAATCATTGTATTGAACAGCAAAAGGCCTCCTATCAGGAAGAAATGATACCTGAAGAGCCTAGTGAAATGTTAGATGAAGTGGATGATGAACTATATGATGATGCGGTACAATTAATTACGGAGATGCAAACTGCCAGCGTATCCATGCTGCAACGTCGGTTCCGAATTGGTTATACACGCGCAGCTAGATTAATAGACGCAATGGAATTACGAGGAATTGTTGGACCTTATGAAGGAAGTAAACCTCGTAAAGTGTTAGTTAGTCAGCAGACAGACGAACAATCTCATTCCATCAATTAGAAGATACAATCATTAAAATGAGCAGCAAAAAGCTAGCAAATTAAAACTGGCTTTTTGCTGTTTTTAAATGGTTGTAAAATAGTACTTTTGTTAAAGTTATGTCGATTATTATCAAAATAAAGGAACGTGTTTCGAAATTTGTGGGCTAGCTATTTATTTATGTATCTATCCATGCTATGATAAGGGTACTAAGCTGTTATACGTCAGAGGTCAGATTACTGTTTGTAACAATAGGGAGTTGGAGGGATAATTTTGTCGATTAAAAGTGATTCGAGACATTTATACTTACAAGTAATTGATCAGATAAAAAAAGATATTGAAAATGGAGTATATAAAGAGAACGAGAAGCTTCCCTCTGAATTCCAGCTTGCAAAGCTGCTAGGAGTATCTCGAGCAACATTACGTGAAGCACTCCGCATTTTAGAGGAAGATAATATTGTTACTAGAAGACATGGTGTTGGTACATTTGTGAATCCCAAACCTGTTTTTTCATCAGGAATTGAACAGCTTACAAGTGTTACATACATGATCGAACAATCAGGAAAAAAAGCTGGTACAAAATACTTGTTTACAGATATTCAAGAAGCTTCTGATAAAGATAAAAGCAAGTTTGCGCCAAGAGCGGTAGATAAATTAGTGAAGATTGAACGCGTTCGGACCGCCGATGGGGAACCTGTTGTTTTTTGTATTGATAAAATTCCGGAAGATGTCATTCCTATTGATCGTGTACGTCAGGCAGACTCTTTTTTTAAGCTAATGGAGGATTATGCGAATAAACGTGTAGCATATGCAGTGACTTACATTGAGCCACTTGGGTATCATGAACGTATTTATACTATTTTAAATTGTCGCCCTGATCAACCGCTTTTATTATTAAAGCAAATGCACTATACAGGTGAGGATGAAGCGGTTTTATACTCAGCTAACTATTTTCGTTCCGACATGTTTCGTTTCCATGTTTTACGAAAGCGTACGTAAAACATGGTTAGCAATAAAATGAAATCGCTTACCTTAGCTGTTGTTTTAGGAGGTGATGAAGCGGAAATTGGATTTTGATGTTCGGATTTGCATGAAAGTAGTCAAATTATTTAAAGGGGGTTATTCGTTTGCAAAAGTCAAAGCATGTTTTATTGTTAGCTTTCGTTCTTAGCTTGGGTTTCATATTAGTAGCCTGCGGTAGCTCAGGGACTAATAAATCAAATAATGATAAAAGCGGAGAAACAGGTGGCGACGACAAATCAAAAGATTATTCTGTTGCCTTAGTTACAGATGAGGGCGGAGTAGATGACAAATCGTTTAACCAATCCGCTTGGGAAGGATTGCAAGCGTGGGGTAAAGAACAAGGCCTATCTAAGGGAAAAGGTTTTGATTACGCACAGTCAGATAATGAGTCCGATTATTTACCTAACCTTACACGTTTAACAAAAGATGGTTATGATTTAATTTTTGGTGTTGGATATTTACTTCAAGACGCCATAACAAAAGTTGCTAAACAAAATCCAGATACTAATTATGCGATTGTTGATACTGTTGTTGAAGCACCGAATGTGGCGAGCCTCACTTTTTCTGAACATGAAGGATCTTTTTTAGCAGGAATTGCAGCAGCGATGAAAACGAAAACCGACAAGCTTGGCTTTGTTGGTGGAGTTGATTCTGATCTAATTACCAAGTTTGAAACCGGGTTTGTAGCAGGTGCAAAATCTGTCAAACCTGATATTAAAGTAGATATTCAATATGTAGGTGATTTTAGTTCAGCAGCGGATGCTAAGCTAATTGCTACACGGATGTACAAGGATGGTACAGACATTATTTATCATGCAGCAGGAGCAGCAGGTAATGGCGTGTTTGCTCAAGCAAAAGATTTGAAAAAAAATGCACCTGAAAAAGAAATTTGGGTCATTGGTGTCGACCGCGATCAGCATGATGAAGGAAAAATTGGCGAACATAATGTGACGTTTACATCTATGGTAAAACGCGTTGATTTATCTGTTGAAAAAGTAAGTAATCTGGGCATTGAAGGTAAATTCCCAGGTGGTGAAATTTTGGAATTCGGCTTAGAAGATGACGGGGTTTTCCTTGCCCCAACAAACGAAGATGCTTATACCGAAGAAATTAAGGCAAAAGTAGAGGAATGGAAAGAGAAAATTGCCAATGGTGATATAGAAGTTCCCAAAACACGTGATGAATTAAAGAAATTTGAAGAATCATTATAAAAAATTTTACAAGAAATGATAATGTGACTATCGTTTATGTACTATCCATTACTTCATCACAAAATAGAAACTCGTTGTATAACTGTTACTACAACATGATTGAAATAAGCTAAAAGTTTTAACTTCAGTAACTATAAAGAAATAAACCCAATCTTTTTTCTATCTTTTCTATAAAAGAGGCTGGATAGCCAGCCTCTTTTTCCAAGATAAGAAAGTATAAAATGATGTGCTTATAGATAGCGAAATAACCGACTAGTCACGTCCGGCTCCATCGCCCAGCAACGATGTGACTTCACGAAATCGCCCTACGATAAGTCATCATCGGTTCATCACTAAGAGGAAGGCCGACTAAAAACAGGGCTTGCCGCCCAGACGTCGGCATACCCTTGTTTTAGTGGCATGATTCCTTTATCCCGCATCATGTAACTTGCAGTAAGACCTCCACTTCCATGCTATGAGAAAAAAACTAGGAAGTTAGGTGGAGGATCTAACTGCAAGTAAATGGCCGATTCGTTCCATTCACTACGTTGCTAAACGAGCGCTTGCGCTTGTTCATAAGTGCTACGGATCAGCGAAAGCAAGGCTAACTTACTTAAAAAACTGTAATTGATGTAACCTAAAATTTGCTTTCGGCAGCAAAGGAGTTGATGATAATTGGTGGATTATGTAATAGAGATGCTGCATATTCGTAAAGAATTCCCTGGGATAGTTGCAAATGATGATATCACTATTCAGTTGAAAAAAGGTGAAATCCATGCCTTATTAGGTGAAAATGGTGCTGGAAAATCGACCTTAATGAACGTATTGTTCGGACTCTATCAGCCAGAGCAAGGAGAGATTCGTGTAAAAGGGAAAAAAGTTAATATCACCAACCCAAATGTAGCTAATGATTTAGGCATTGGGATGGTACACCAGCATTTTATGTTAGTGGAGACGTTTACGGTTACGCAAAATATTATTCTTGGGAATGAACCGACGAAACATGGTCAAGTTAATATTAAGGAAGCTGAAGAAGAAGTTCAAAAATTATCGGACAAATATGGATTACGAGTAGATGCAACCGCGAAAATCAGCGATATTTCCGTTGGCATGCAACAGCGTGCTGAAATATTGAAAACACTCTATCGTGGGGCAGAAGTACTCATCTTTGATGAGCCGACTGCTGTATTAACTCCTCAAGAAATTACTGAACTTATGGAAATTTTTAAAACTTTAATTACAGAAGGAAAATCGATTATTCTGATAACACATAAATTAAAAGAAATTATGCAAATATGCGATCGCTGTACTGTAATTCGTAAAGGTAAAGGCATTGGTACAGTTAATGTGGCAGATACAAATGTGAAGGAACTAGCATCCTTAATGGTAGGTAGAGATATCTCGTTTCAAGTTGATAAACAACCTGCTAAACCAAAGCAAACGGTACTGGAAATAAATGATCTCGTTGTCAAGGATAGTAGAAAGATAGATAGGCTAAAGGGATTGGAATTATCTGTTCGCGCTGGAGAAATCGTCGGAATTGCCGGAGTTGATGGAAATGGTCAATCTGAATTAATTGAAACAATTACTGGGTTAAGAAAAGCAAATGCAGGAAAAATTCTCTTGAATAATAAAGATATAACCAATCTATCTCCTCGAAAAGTAACAGAAAGTGGAATAGGACATATTCCTCAAGATCGACATAAATATGGTCTTGTTCTCGACTATTCGATCGGTGAGAACATCGTATTACAAACGTATTATAAACGACCATTTTCTAAATATAAAATTTTAAATTATAAGCAAATTTTTAGTAAAGCTGAACAATTAATTGCTGAATATGATGTGAGAACACCAACTGTATATACGAAAGCACGTGCACTGTCCGGAGGAAATCAACAAAAAGCAATTATCGCCAGGGAAATTGATCGCTCTCCTGATTTATTAATTGCTGCCCAGCCGACTAGAGGTCTTGATGTTGGCGCCATTGAATTTATCCATCGAAAACTCATTGAAGAACGCGATAAAGGGAAAGCAATTTTATTAATATCATTTGAATTAGATGAAATTTTAGATGTAAGCGATCGAATTGCGGTTATTTATGATGGGAAAATTGTTGCTGATATAAAGCCTGAGGAGACAAATGAACAGCATTTAGGTCTCTTGATGGCTGGAAGTGGACATGAAAGGGTAGGCGAGAGCTCATGATGACAAATAAATGGTTTAATATTCTTGTTCCGATTTTCTCTGTCTTTACCGGACTTTTATCAGGAGCAATTATTATGCTGTTATTTGGTTATAATCCGATACAAGGCTATATCGCATTATTCCAAGGCGCATTTGGTGACCCCTACTTTTTTGGTGAAACAATTCGCCAGACTACCCCATATATTTTCACCGGTTTAGCCATCGCTTTTGCTTTTCGGGCAGGACTATTTAATATTGGAGCAGAAGGTCAAGTTATTGTTGGTTGGCTTGCTGCAGTATGGGTTGGTACAACCGTGGACGCACCCATGTATATTCACCTTCCTTTAGCTTTATTAGTAGCTGCACTAGCTGGAGCATTATGGGGACTGATTCCAGGTTTGTTGAAAGCTAGTTTAGGAGTACATGAAGTAATTGTGACCATCATGCTGAATTATGTTGCTTTATATAGTACCAATGCTATTATTCGTAATGTGTTAACAGAGAGTGCAGACAAAACAGACATGATTGCACCTACAGCTTCACTGGCATCCGCTTGGCTAGAAAATTTAACCTATTTTTCCCGTATGCATTATGGGATTTTTCTTGCAGTGATTGCAGCAGTTGTCATGTGGTTTATCATCGATCGAACCAATCTTGGCTTTGAGTTAAAGGCGGTTGGTTATAACCGCCATGCTTCTAAATATGCAGGAATGAGTGTGAAGCGGAATATTATTTTAGCTATGATCATCTCCGGAGCCTTTGCCGGCTTAGCTGGTTCTATGGAAGGTTTAGGAACGTATGGAAATATGACTGTCAGCTCAGGCTTTTCCAATCTTGGCTTTGACGGAATTGCAGTGGCGTTATTAGGAGCAAATAATGCAATAGGAGTAATATTAGCGGCACTTTTATTTGGTGCTCTTAAGGTTGGGGCTTTAAATATGCCAACTCAAGCCGGAGTTCCCAATGAACTAGTGGATATCATTATCGCGCTGATCATTTTCTTTGTTGCATCAAGCTATCTCATTCGTTGGATTATACTTCGCTTTAAAGGGAGGGAAAATAAATGAGTTTTATTGAATTATTACAATCCATTATCCCAACCGCACTTTTTTATTCAGCACCACTCATTTTTACAGCTCTTGGCGGTGTATTTAGCGAGCGATCTGGAGTGGTTAATATTGGTCTTGAAGGATTAATGGTCATGGGTGCTTTTGTTGGTATTGTGTTTAACCTTACTTTTGCTGAAGTATTTGGTGCATGGACCCCTTGGGTATCGATTATCGTCGCAATGTTTTTTTCTGCGCTTTTTTCTGTTATCCATGCAGTAGCATCCGTATCCCTTTATGCAGACCAGGTCGTAAGCGGAGTAGCAATTAACTTTTTAGCATTAGGACTTGGTGTGTTTTTAACAAAGCAATGGTATGATAAAGGTCAAACCGATATGGTCACACAACCATTTTTTACAACGGATATTCCAATATTAGCAGATATTCCAATTATTGGAGAGATATTCTTTAAAGGAATTTATACCATCTCATATATTGCGATTATCTTCGCATTTATTGCATGGTATATTTTATATAAAACGCCATTCGGGTTACGACTGCGTGCAGTAGGGGAGCACCCAATGGCAGCAGATACGAACGGAATCAATGTATATCGTCTGCGTTATATTGCAGTAATTATTTCTGGAGCAATGGGAGGTTTAGGCGGGTCTGTATTTGCCTTAACGATTGCTTTAAATTTTTCCCATGCAACCATTGTTGGTCAAGGATTTATGGCGTTAGCAGCTGTTATCTTTGGGAAATGGCATCCTTTAGGTGCAATGGGAGCCGCTTTATTCTTTGGTTTTGCCCAAAGTTTAAGTGTGATCGGTGCAGGGATTCCGTTATTAGCTGACGTACCGCAAGTATTTTTACTTATTGCTCCATACGTATTAACAATATTAGCGTTAGCTGGATTTATCGGTCGTGCAGAAGCACCAAAAGCGAATGGTGTACCTTATGTGAAAGGTAGTCGATAATCAGGAACAATGTGCAAGCGCCTTGGTCAGCTTAACAAGTGTTGAAAACTTCAAGGAGGAGACTGCCTGTAATCGTAGAGGAGTGAAGCGATCTCGAGGGGTTAAGCAATGAATATAGATATTTTGAAAAAATTTATCCCGCATGTAAGGTGCCCACTTTAAGAGTGTAGGCAATACAAAGAAGGCAAAGTGTTGAGAAAACGGCACCTAAATGCCCGATTCGTTCAAGGGCCTTGGCATACCCTTGTGGTACTAACATTCCGTGTGAAAAGCGTTCCACGGAATGAAGTTTCACTTTATACTTTCCTAAGCAGTAAAAAACTGGTTTGCGTGTAAAAGTCGCAAGTCAGTTTTTTTTGCTTTATAATGGATGACGAATGGAAAAATAGTGCAGAATAGACAAAAGCATTGAATTGATAAAGGAGGATTCGAATGGAGAAAATAACTGAAACAATAAAACAAACAAATGGAACCTATTTTCATTATATCCCTACTAAAAAGTATAAAACGGTTACGGTAGTGGTGAAGTTAAAGGCACCGTTGCAAAAAAAAACGATAACGAAACGAGCGCTTCTTCCATATGTTTTAAGGCAAGGAACAAAGCGGTATCCGACAAAGCAGGAATTTCAACTGAAATTAGATGAACTGTATGGGGCATCCATATCTTTAGATGGTGCGAAAAAAGGAGAGAACCATATTATTAGTTTGCGTTTGGAAATTGCAAATCAGAAGTTTTTGCAGGACAACCCGCCGATATTAACTCAAGGATTAAACTTACTACATGATGTACTATTTGACCCAAATAGTGATGGCAATCAATTTGCATCAAGCGTTTTTAATCGGGAAAAGGAAACATTGAAACAAAAAATCCTGGCTTTAAAAGATGACAAAATGAGTTATGCAAACATGCGCTTAATTGATGAAATGTGCAAAGGGGAAGCTTATCAGCTACATGTACATGGATATATGGATGAGTTGGAAACGATCACTTCGAAAAGCTTATACGCTTATTACCAACAGATGATTCGTGAAGATCGAATGGATATCTATATACAAGGTGATTTACCTTTAAATAGAATGGAAGAAATAGCATCCATTTTCGAACTCACGCCAAATGCAGACCGCAATCAAATTCATCGAGAAACCAGTCGTTTCATAGTAGAGAAGTCGCCAAAGCAAGTGATTGAAACAGACCAGATTCAACAAGCAAAGCTACATATTGGTTATCGAACAAATGTAACATTCGGTCAGCCGGAATATTATGCACTGCATGTATTCAATGGCATCTTTGGCGGATTTCCAAGCTCAAAGTTGTTTAAGAATGTTAGAGAAAAAAATAGTCTTGCTTATTATGCTGCTTCTCGGCTTGAAAGTCATAAAGGGTTATTACTTGTCTTTAGCGGTATTGCTCCAAAAGATTTCGAAAAAGCAAGAGATATTATAAAAAATCAAATGACTGCAATGAAACAGGGTGATTTTACTAATCATCAGATAGAAGAAGCTAAAGCACAAATTACGAACCAATTACTGGAAACATTAGACCATCCACAAGGAACGATAGAGTTTTTATACCAACAGGTATTAGCTGATAAACAAATAAACCCGATCGACTTTATTGAACGGATAAAACAAGTAACAAAGGAAGAAGTTGTTGCTGTTAGTAAAAAACTGCAAGAAGATACGACATATTTATTAACGTCAGAGAAAGGGGATTCCCATGAATAAACGTACGTATCAAGATATCGGGGAGACATTATATACAGAAAAACTGGATAATGGACTTACAGTTTGTCTCTTACCAAAGCAAGAGATGGCCAAGACACATGCACTGTTTACAACCAACTATGGCTCGATTGATTTGCATTTCACACCAATTGGAAAAGATGAAGCAGTGACTGTACCTGAAGGTGTTGCTCACTTTTTGGAGCATAAACTATTTGAAAGTGAGCAAGGAGATGTTTTTTATGACTTCTCGAAACAAGGCGCTTCAGCCAATGCGTATACATCATTTACCAAAACAGCTTATTTATTTACAGCTACAGATCATATTGAAAAAAATGTGGAAACACTGATTGACTTTGTACAGGATCCTTATTTTACCGAAGAATCTGTAGAAAAGGAAAAAGGGATTATTGCGCAAGAAATCAAAATGTATGATGATCAGCCAGAGTGGCAAGCGTTTATGGGAACGATCAAAGCGATGTTCCAAAACCACCCGATAAATGTTGATATTGCTGGTACCGTTGAGTCCATTTATCAAATTACAAAGGATGATTTATATACGTGCTATCATACATTTTATCATCCGGAAAATATGATTTTATTTATTACCGGGAATTTTAATCCCAAACAAATGATGGAATTAATTAAAGCAAATCAGGCCAAAAAGAAGTTTGACCGAATGGAGCAATTACGCAGGAAGTTTCCTGAAGAACCTAAAAAAGTGGCTATGAAAGAAAAACAAATAACGATGCCTGTATCCATTCCGAAATGTACGGTTGGTATTAAAGGTGCTTTCAACGAAAATTCACCTGACTTGGTTTTGAAAAATGATCTATTACAAGATATGTTAATGGATTATTATTTTTCAAAAGGCGGCCTATATTATCAAGAATTGTACAATAAACAACTCATTGATGACAGCTTCTTCTATGAGACCAATATCGATCGTGATTTTGGCTATGTTTTAATTGGCAGCAATACAAGAAGCCCACAGGAATTTGCCAAAAGACTCAAGGAAATGCTGCTTCAGATTCAAGAGGGAGAATTAAGTGAAGCAACATTCCAACGCATTAAAAAGAAAAAGATCGGACAACTATTACGTATGATGAATCGCTTGGAAACAATAGCTAATTCCTATACCCATTATTACTTACTGGGCATTGATTTCTTCCAGCTGTTGCCTACTGTTAGAACCCTTACGTTACAAGATGCCAAACAATTTATGGAAAATTGGATAGCTGACGAGCGCTTAGCAGTATGCACCATAGCAGCGGAGTAATGAAAGATAATGGGGAAAAATATCTTAATTGTTGGTGCAAGCGGTGATATTGGGACAGCAATAGCTCGCCAATTACTAGAAGCAGGCCATCAGCTATTGCTTCATTATCACACGAATAAACAAATAATCAACGAACTTTGTAAAGAGCATGGGGAAGCTATTTTGGCTATTTATCAAGCGGATTTAAGCAACGAGCAAGACTGTAAACGATTTTTGAAAATGCTCGAAATATCAATAGATGGGATTGTTTTTGCTAGCGGCAAAGCTTATTATGGGCTATTTCAGGAAACTTCAGAAACTACAATGGATGAAATGATCCAGTTATATGTAAAATCTCCCTGGTTAATTACAAAGCAACTTCTGCCAAAAATGATTTCCAAACAAACAGGAACGATTCTATTTATTACGTCAATATGGGGAGAGCAAGGAGCAAGTAATGAAGTTGTATATTCGGCTGTAAAAGGTGCACAAAACAGCTTTGTAAAAGCGCTGGCAAAAGAAGTAGCTCCATCCGGGATTTCCGTAAATGCGATAAGTCCGGGATTTATTGACACAAAAATGAACGGTCATTTATGCGAGAAAGAAAGAGCAGCCATTTTTAAAGAGATTCCCCAAAATAGAGCGGGAACTCCAGATGATATTGCTTATATGGCAAGGTTTTTATTTTCTGATGAGAGCAGCTATATTCAAGGAGCAATTATCGATATTACAGGTGGATGGTAATTTTACTCCTTCTGATATGCATAAACTAGAAAATAACTCAAATACTAGGTGTGTATAAACTAGAAGGAGGAGAAGTAAATGTCTGTTTTAGATAATTTTGATTCATGGAAAAGCTTTTTAGCAAATAAGTTAAACCAAGCTCAGCAACAAGGTATGAGTAATCAAACCATTCAAAATGTAGCTCATGAAGTTGGTGATTACCTATCTAAAAATGTTGATGCAAAAAATAAAGAAGAAGCAGTATTGCGTGATTTATGGAATTCTGCATCTGAACAAGAACAACAAGCTATTGCTAATGCAATGGTTAAATTCGTCCAAAGTCAAGGTAATCAGCAGTAAGGTAGAAGCAAGTTCTGTGGATATATACTTATTACGTAAAGCCCACTAAATTATATCCCATATTCTTCTGACAACTCATATTTGGGTAGACTTTCCATTTTTCCTGTCTTGTTCAACGTTTAAGCGGTAGGAATCATACCCTAATTGTCAGTTGTGTAATGCATTACTTCTGGTTATTTCTCTTTGGAATTATTATTCTTCACAAATATCGATAAATAATTGTGAATTAAGAAAAGGAAGCTGTTTCGTTATTGGAACGGCTTCTTTTTGTTCTATTATAGGAAAGTCTAATTAGGCTTTATCCCGCATGTAAGGTGCCGTAAGTTTCCCACTTCAAGTCCTAAATTGATACAAAAGAGTCTAAGTGGGAGAAAACGGCACCTAAATGCCCGATTGGTTCAAGGGCCTTTAGGTCATACCCTTGTGGTACTAACATTCCGTGTAAAAAGCATTCCACGGAATGAAGTTTCACTTTACCGTATGAGAAAAACTAAGCTTTTGTATAAAGACTTGACGACAAGCCAAGTTTTTCTAATGATCCAGGAAATCATATTTCCAACATGATGGAATATCGAAAATAGATTGTTCTATTTTATATTGCTTTTAAGTCTGTGAACATGTATAGGGATTTTTACCGAATTTTGTAACATACTATTTCCACATAAAAAGCCGTAATTTTAATATAGAAGTCGCTTGACGTTTGTAAAATGATTAGGTGTTTAACTTTATAAGTAGAAGCAATCACTTATAAATTATTTTTTATACATGATTTTCTTTTTATATTTGCTTTATTTCGTTAAAATAGGGTATATATATGATATAGAAGTTAACTATTTTCATTTAATTATTCCCTAATCTCTTTTAACTTATGGAAAAATCCTTTATTATATAATTAGATAGTATGAAGAATTGTCCTAAGGCTCATATGGAATATGTAGTAATCTTTGGTTAATTTTTGACAAAGGGGTATCATATGGAAAAAACAGAGTGGTATCTGGAATATGAAATTAAAATTAATCGCCCTGGTTTGCTTGGCGATATATCTTCCTTGCTTGGTATGCTATCCATCAATATTATCATGATAAATGGGGTGGAAAATTACCGGCGAGGAATGCTGCTCCTTTCTAAATATGATGAAAATATCTTACGTTTAAAATCTATTTTAAAAACAATGGATACCATTAGGGTTATTAAGCTGCGCCAACCTAAACTTCGTGATAAATTAGCTGTTCGTCACGGCAGGTATATACATCGGGATGTAGATGACCATAAAACCGTTCGTTTCAATCGCGATGATCTTGGCTTGCTTGTAGACTTTATGGCAGAGTTATTTAAAACAGATGGACATAAATTGATTGGAATTCGCGGCATGCCTAGAGTAGGGAAAACAGAATCGGTAGTTGCTGCAAGTGTATGTGCTAATAAACGATGGCTATTTGTATCCAGCACACTTTTAAAACAAACTGTACGCAATAAGCTAATTGAAGGAGAGTACAATCCAGATAATGTTTATATTATCGATGGTATTGTATCGACACGTCGTGCAAATGAACAGCATTGGCAACTTATTCGAGAAGTTATGCGACTCCCCTCAATTAAAGTTGTGGAGCATCCAGATATATTTGTCCAAATGACGGAATATGAAATAACTGATTTTGATTATATTATTGAATTACGTAATCATGAGGATGAAGAAATTACATATGAACCTGTTGAGCCACAGCAGTTTAAACAAGAAAACGGAACATCAATGTTTGATTTTTAAAATGGATGGTGTTGGATATGCAGATTGGAGAAAGATTAAAAGAAGCAAGAGAGGCGAGGAACCTCTCTTTAGAAGAATTACAAGAAATGACAAAAATTCAAAAAAGATATTTACAGGCAATTGAAGAAGGGAATTTGCAAATCCTTCCAGGCAAGTTTTATGCCCGTGCATTTATGAAGGAATATGCGAATGCCGTTGGTTTAGATCCTGATGAATTATTAGAGGAACATAAAGAGGAAGTACCAAAGACGGAAGAACCTAGCGAAGAGCAATACTCTCGTATTCAGCGTTCCCGTAAAAGCCAAGCTGAAAAAAGCTCCTCCAACTTTTCTTTATTTCCAACGATTATTGTTGTTTTACTTATTATCGGGATCATTGCTGTAGCTATTTTCTTTATTTCCCAAAATATGTCGGGTACAGGCAGTGAAGAGCCAGTAAAAAATGGAAATAGTAGTAATGATATAATCATTAAAGATGATAATGAAGACAATGAGGCTGCAGCCAATGAGAATGCAGATGATAGTGAAAAGTCGGATGAGCAAGATAAGGCTGATGACAAAGATAAAGACAAAGATAAAGAAGCTGAATTTAATGTTGTTGAAAAAGGTACCGGCAGTACCCCAGAGTCGACTGTAGAATTCACATACACGGGAGAAGAAGTAACAGCTAAATTAGAAGCAACTGGGGATACATGGTTGGGCGTTAGAGCAGATAATGGAGAAGAACTATTTGCCGAGAATATGTTTAATCAAGATCAATCTCCATTAGAAATTGATTTAAGTGGTAAAGAGCGCGTCTTTTTCAAAATCGGTAATGCTTCCGTCTTAACTATCACTATTAATGGTGTAGAAATGGAATACCCAGTAGATGCAAGCAATGTAAGACAAAATATATGGATTGAATTGAAACAAGAAACCGAATAAATTTTTATAAACCCTTCCTTTCAACTTTTGGGGAAGGGTTTATCACTTTACTAGGAGGATCTATATGAACTTACCAAATAAATTAACCTTATCACGAATTTGTTTAATTCCAATTTTTATCATTTTAATGAGTGTACCGTTTTCCTGGGGAACTTGGCAAATTGGTGAAGCTGAGTTACCGATTGTACATTTCATTTCCGCCTTACTGTTTATTTTTGCTGCAGGCACAGACTGGGTAGATGGTCATTATGCCCGTAAGTACAACCTTGTTACCAATTTAGGGAAATTCTTGGATCCACTCGCTGATAAGCTTCTCGTCTCAGCAGCGCTTATTATATTAGTTGAAATGGGAGTCGCACCTGCATGGGTTGTCATCATTATTATTAGTAGGGAATTTGCAGTGACAGGTCTTCGACTAGTTGCAGCAGGGGAAGGCATTGTTTTAGCTGCAGGCAAAATGGGGAAATTAAAAACAGCAACGCAAATGGTAGCTATTGCTGTTTTATTGCTCCATAATTTTCCGTTTTCTTATATAGGATTTCCGTTTGGAGAAGTTATGTTATATATAAGTTTATTGTTTACAGTATGGTCTGGTGTCGATTATTTTGTTAAAAACTGGCATGTAATGAGGGATTCTAAATGAGTAAGACAATAAATGCTGAAATTGTAGCTGTAGGTACAGAGTTGTTACTTGGTCAAATTGCGAATACAAATGCACAATGGTTATCCCAGCAGCTAGCTAATTATGGTGTTAATGTATTTTACCATGTGGTTGTGGGGGATAATTTAAATCGAGTTGTACAGACCTTTAAACAGGCACATGATCGATCCGATGTTATTATTGTAACTGGAGGACTCGGACCAACAGACGATGATTTAACAAGAGAAGCATTTCAACAGTTAAGCCAATTTTCTTTAGTCGAACATAAACCCTCCATGGATAAAATTCAAGCCTATTTTAAAAAGCAGCAGACAACCATGACTCCAAACAATCGGAAGCAGGCAAGAGTATTTGCTGAGGCTGTGGTTTGGCCAAATCATGTGGGGATGGCTCCGGGAATGATGGTTTCTTTTGAAAGTCGAACATGGATCTTTTTACCCGGTGTACCGCGTGAGATGAAAGCCTTAGCAGAGCAGTATATGTTTCCTGCTTTACAGCAATTAATGGGAAAAGAAGAATTGATTAAATCGGTGGCTTTAAAATTTGTCGGCATTGGTGAATCAAAACTGGAGCATGAACTGTATGATCTTATTCATGGACAAAGTAATCCGACGATAGCACCATTAGCACAGGAAGATGGTATTATCATTAGACTTACAGCAAAGAGTGATTCCCTAAAGCAAGCAGACGAACTATTAACGGCGACGAAAGCGAAAATAATAGAGCGTGTTGGACATTATATCTACGGTGTCAATCATGAAACGTTAGAAGGAAAGGTCGTAGCGTTATTAGCAAAACAACAGAAGACAATTGCTGCTGCGGAAAGCTTAACAGGTGGACTGTTTGCTGAAAAGCTAACTGCCGTCTCCGGCGCTTCAAATGTATTTCATGGCGGTATTGTAAGCTATACAAATCATGTGAAAGAACACACGCTAGGTGTTTCTAAGAAAACCTTGCAAACAAAAGGTGCTATTAGCGAAGAATGTGCAAAAGAAATGGCAGAGCAAGTAGCACATAAATTAGGTGCATCGATTGGTATTTCTTTTACCGGAGTAGCAGGACCAACGGAAATGGAAGGTCATCCAGTCGGTTTAGTTTATATTGGTATTTATGATGAAATTGGAACACATGTGGAAAAATGTTTATTTCAGGGAGATCGCAGTGCAATTAGACGTAGATCTGTAGTGAAAGGCTTAGAGCTTTTGTATAAAAAACTAAAATGATAAAATAAAACAACGTATGTTACGTATTTTCGCTTTTTTAGTAAATTATTTTACTACAAATCTAATTTTTTGGTAAATATTCAAGTGAAAAAAGGGGAACATTTATTCGTTTTTTGCTTGGCAAATAAACGAAAAGCATGTATGATGGAAATAGATTAATAAAGGAGGGCGACGTTTTGAGTGATAAAAAACAAGCTTTAGATATGGCATTAAAACAAATAGAAAAGCAATTCGGCAAAGGTTCTATCATGAAATTGGGGGAACAGGCTGAACAAAAAGTAGCAACCATACCTAGCGGCTCCTTAGCGTTAGATGTTGCACTTGGAATTGGCGGGTACCCAAAAAGGCGGGTTGTTGGAATATAAGGG